>CAMGRL010000022.1 GCA_946061515.1 uncultured Clostridia bacterium | reverse complement strand
ATACCATATCTGGAACTTGTATGGTAGTGCGGATTAAATCAGAGGTTCCCTAATAAAAAAACATTAAACTGTCTGTAAGATTTCCGCTTTTCCCGCGTCCAAGAAAATGAGGAGGTGAGAATGTGACCGACAGGGAGTTTGAAGCGCTGTACAGGGAGTATTTTGACCCGGTCTACCGCTACGCCCTGGGCCTGACCCGGGATGTGCACGCGGCGGAGGAGCTGACCCAGGAGACCTTTTTCAAGGCCATGCAGTCCATCGACGGTTTTCGCGGGGACTGCCGGGTCCAGACCTGGCTGTGCAGCATTGCGAAGAACAAATTCCTCTCCCAGCAGCGGCAGAAAAAGCCGGAGCCGCTGGACGACCTGCCCGAGACCCAGGACCCCGGCGAGGGTCCGGAGAGTACCGTTTTGCGTAAGGACGAGAGTATGCGGCTCCACCGCCTGCTCCACGCGCTGCCGGAGCCCTATAAAGAGGTCTTTTCCCTGCGGGTTTTCGGCCAGCTCAGCTTCCGGGAGATCGGCGAGCTTTTCGGCAAGACGGAAAACTGGGCCTGCGTCACATTTCACCGGGCGCGGGCAAAAATCAACGCAAACAGAAAGGCGGAAGAACAATGAACCATATCCCCTGCGGCGTGATCCGGGATCTTTTGCCGCTGTATACCGAGGAGCTGTGCAGCGAGGAGTCCAGAAGGCTGGTGGAGAGCCACCTGAAGGACTGCCCCGACTGCCGGAGTCTGAAGGAGAGCATGAAAAAAACAGAGCCGCTGCCTGTGGACAGCGGCGAGAGCCTGAAAAAAGTGAAAAAGGAGCTGCGAAACCGAAAGGGCCGGGTGGCGGCTATGGCGGCGCTGCTGGTGTTTGTGCTGCTGGTGACAGCCTTTTCCTGGTACAGTAAGCCCGAATACTACCCCTATTCTGAAAACCTGATCAGCGTCAGGGAACTGGGGGATAAGATCGAGATCAGCTTTACCGGCGTTGCCCGGGCCAGTCTGGAGACCAGAGAGGACCCGGAGGGGGGGACCATGGCTATTCTCTATGCCTGGACCTCCCCTATGGACCGGCGCTGCAAGATCGACACCATGACCATTCCTAAAGTGGATGCCCTGTATTACTGTTGGGAGACGCAGGGGGAGAACACGGTCCTGCTCGCGGGGGAGACGGACGCCGCCGGTATGCAGGTGCTGCCCCGGCTGGTGCTGGGCTATTATGTGCTTCTGGCTCTTGGACTGGGCGCGGTTTTGGGATTGCTGTGGCTCCTGTTCCGGATGAAAAAGGCGGGGGCCCTGTTCCGGCAGATCTTTTTCGCCCCGGTATCCTATCTCACCGGCCATGTGCTGATCATGGGCTTTAAGACCCTCAGCTTTGATGCCGGGCGGGACTTTATGTTTATCCTGGCGGCGGCCTGCGGCGTCTATGCCGTACTCACGCTGCTGCGCCGGGAGCTGAGGCAGCGAAAACTGGACAGAGCTTAAATGAAAGAGGACCGTCGGCTGACGGCCCTCTTTTTTGCTTATTTGCTTGCCGCGATATTGGCGCGCCAGGCGGCGCCGCCTTCCTGGTCAAAGATATAGTCGGAGTCAATAAAAGGCTCGCTGTTAAAGCCCACCACCTCCCCGGTGGCGGCGTCCACGAAGCAGTCGTACCTGGACCAGTCCGTGTTGAAGCAGATGGCAAAAAGCCCGCCGGCGTAGTGCTTTTCGGTGCAGCGGATGTCCTCAAGGGCATAGCCTGCGTAATCGGCTGCGGCCTGGATCGCGGAAGGGATGGAGATTATATCGTTAGTCATGATTCATTTTCCTTTCATTTTCTGGTTTTCCGAAAGGGCCATTCCTTATCGGATGGCTACATGATACGATATAATTCTAAAAAAAGTATTAAGCAGAAAAATCACTATATTCTTATTCCGTTCACAATATTCACGGAATATTCACAGTAAAAGTGCTGCCTTTTCCCAGCTCGCTCTCTACGGAGACGGAGCCGCCATGAAACTCGGCGATCTCCTTGACCATGGAAAGGCCCAGGCCGGTGCCGCTCTCGTCGCCCCTGGCCGCATCCGCCTGCCAGAAGCGCTGCCAGATATGCGCCTGGTCCGCTTTGGAAATGCCGATGCCGTCGTCCCTGACTGTCAGCACGGCGCCGCTGCCGTGGCGGCGCAGGCTGAGCCAGATGTGCCCGCCCTCCTTGCCGTATTTGTAAGCGTTCTGCAGCAGGTTCTGGATCACTCTGGACATGAGGGCGGGGTTATAGGCCGCCTCCACCTTCTCTTCAATATCCGTCTCCAGGGTGATCCCCCGCCGGTCAGCGGGCACGAACTCGCCGCAGCAGGACTCCACAAAAAGGCTCAGGTCAGACCGGCGCATGGGGTATTTGTCGGTGCCGTGCTGCATCCGCGTCAGGCTGAGAAGCTGCTGCACCAGCTCGGACATGTGCTTGCCCTGCTCCTCAATGACGCCGATGGACTCTAAAAAGTCCTCCTTCGCCTCGTCCTTGCGCCTGGCCCGGTCGCACTCGGCCAGAATCACAGTGATGGGGGTGCGCAGCTCGTGGGAGGCGTCGGAGGCAAACTGCCGCTCGGCGTTGAAGGAGTGCTCCAGCCGGGTAAACATCCGGTCAAAAGCCCGGCTGAGCCGTTTCATCTCCGAGGGACCCCGGCGCAGATTCAGTCTGGCTGTCAGATCGTCGCCGTCGGAAATGGAGTCGGCAGCGGTGAGAATGTCCTCCATGGGTTTGAAGGCGCCCCGGGCGATGAGCCAGCCGCCGCCAATGGTGAGCAGCAGCAGCGCCGGGAGCAGGGTGCAGGTCAGCACCAGAATGGTGTGCATCAGCCCCGACCGGTCCGTGGTGGACACCAGGCCCCGGATCCATATCCCGGCCACATCCATGTCCACATAGGCATCATACAGATAGTATTCCTCTTCCCCGGCCGTAAAGGTGCGCAGGATGCCCGGTTCAAACTCCAGCGCCGGGCTGACGCCCTCCGGCGCGGCCCCCAGCAGAAATTGCCCCTCGTCGTCGTAGAAGCTGCAATACACACCCCGGCGGCAAGGGTCCAGGTCGTCCCATTCGAAACGCCCTTTGTCAAATTCCACCTCGTCGGCGTTGTGCATCACCATCCGCACCAGCCGCCCTGCCGGGTCGTCGGTGATGGAGTAGCTGTTGATCACCAGCACGAACACCAGCACCATGGCCGCCAGGATCAGCACCATGAGGGTAAACCAGGCGGTCAGTCTGAGTTTTGCGGACAAGGTCTATCCCTCCTTCAGCACCCAGCCGGTGCCCCAAACCGTGTGGATCAGCTTTTTGTCAAAGCCGGTGTCCATCTTCTTGCGCAGATAGCCCACATACACGTCCACCACATTGGTGCCGCCCTCATAGTCGTAGTTCCAGAGATTGTTCTCGATCATCTCCCGGGACAGCACCACGCCTTTATTGCGCAGCATATACTCCAGAAGGGAAAATTCCTTTGCCGTCAGCTCGATGTTTTTCCCGGCCCGGGTGACGGTCTTCGCCGTGGCGTCCAGACTCAGATCGGCAATGGTGTACACATTGGAGCGGTTTCCGGTATATTTCCGGGTCATCACCCGGACCACCGCCATCAGCTCCTGAAAATCAAAGGGCTTGACCAGATAGTAGTCTCCGCCGCTTTCCAGACCGGTCACCCGGTCGGCCACGCTGTCGCGGGCGGTGAGAAAGAGTACGGGCGTGCTGTTCCCGCCGGCGCGCAGGCGGCGCACCACTTCAAGCCCGTCCATTTTGGGCATCATAATGTCCAGAATGATCACGTCATAATCCGCTCCGGCGGCGTAATCCAGCGCGTCCAGCCCGTTAAAGCAGCTGTCCACACTGTAGCCCTCGTCCTCAAGGGCCTCGGAAATGATGCGGTTCAGGCGCTTTTCATCCTCCACAACAAGTATTCTCATTCTGCACCCTCCTTTTTTCTTATATCATAAAGGGTAAAATTCAGAAAAGTATTAATGAAATTCTTAAAAATGTTCTTTATCCTGTAATCAACATGAAAAAGGAGCGTAAAATATGAAAAAAGGATGGAAAACCGCAGTCATCGTTCTCATCGTATTGCTTGTCCTCGGCGGGGCCGTGGGAGGATACTTCATCTGGCGCCACCAGACCAGCTACATCGGCGGGGACAAGGCCCTGCAGACCGCCCTGGACCAGGCCGGACTCACTTCTGCCCAGGTGTACGATATCGACACGGAATTTGAAAAAGACAAATATTCCGCCTGGTACGAGGTGGAATTTGAAAGCGGCGGCACGGAGTATGATTACATCATCGACGCCGTGAGCGGCAGCATCCTCAGCAGCAGCGCAAAGCCGGAGCACGCCGGCGGCTGATAACCATCTCTCTTATTTGCATTGTTTCCTTTCCCGATCTTCCACCCATTTCACCGCCGGAGCCGTGCTGCTCCGGCGAATTTTATGCGGCAGAGAGCCGGTATTTTCTCATCCAGGCACCGCTACGGTAATAGAGCAGCAGAATGGTGCTGCACAGAATCCAGCCTGCGGGATAGCCCAGCGCGATGGGAATGATGCCGCCGCCCAGGCGATAGACGATATACAGGTAGATCTGCCGGAAGACCACAAAGCTTCCCAGCATGATGAACATGCTGGACTTGGTATCCCCCGCCCCGCGCAGAGCCCCGGCCAGTACCTGGTTGATGGTGCACAGCAGATAGAAGGGGGAGATCATCCGGATAAACAGGGTGCCGAAGCTGAGCACCTCCTCTTCCCTGTTGAAAAGGGAGACCAGCTGCGGCGCAAAGATCATCAGCGGGATCAGGATCAGAATCACAATGCCGAAGCTGATGCCCAGGCAGGTGATGGGGCCTTTTTTCGCCCGGTCGAACTTCCCGGCCCCCAGATTCTGCCCCATAAAGGTGGTTATGGACATGGAAAGGGACATCAGCGGCAGCAGAGCGAAAGCGTCGATTTTGTTGTAGGCCGCCCAGCCTGCCATGCAGGAGCTTTCAAAGTGGTTGATGTAGGACTGGACAAAGATGTTGGAAAAGGCGGTGATGCCCATCTGTATGGCCGTGGGTATACCGATGGCGCAGATTTTCCGGAGAAGGCTGCCCTTAAACTGGGGGCGGCGGGGATCTATCCGGTAATCCGCGTCGCTGCGGATGAGCATGCCGATCACCAGTATGGCGGAGAGCCCCTGGGCCACGATGGTGGCCACAGCCGCCCCGGCAATGCCCATGCGGAAAAACTTTACGAACAAAACGTCCAGCACCGTGTTGGTCAGGGCGGAAAATATAAGAAAATAAAGGGGGTGGGTGGAGTCGCCCACAGCCCGGAGGATGCCGGAGCCGATGTTATAGAGCAAAAGCCCCGAAACGCCCATAAAATAGATCTGGAGATACTCCACCGCCTCGGGGAACACGTCGTCAGGCGAGTCCATCAGGCGCAGCATGTAAGGCGTAAACAGCACGCCCAGCACCGTCAGCACCACGCACATGATCAGCGTCAGCGCCACGGTGGTCTGGACCGAAGCGTGGAGCTTTTCCCGGTCCTTTGCCCCGTAATACTGGGAGATCACCACGCCCGCGCCGCCGGAAAGACCCACAAATATCCCGATCAGGGCGTTGATGATGGGCCCGGTGCAGCCCACGGCGGCAAGGGCCTGCTTGCTCACATAGTTGCCCACAACGATGGAGTCCACCGTATTGTAAAGCTGCTGAAAGATGTTCCCGATCAGCAGCGGAAGCGCGAAATTGATCAGCAGCCGGGCGATATTTCCCTCGGTCATATCTGTATCCCGGTGCCTGAGAATGGAAGCCAAGACCAAACCCTCCAGTTTTTTTCTGTATAAAAAAAGTATATTCTCTTCTGAAAGCCTTGTCAATCGCAGAAAAAACGCCGCAGATCAACTGCGGCGTGAGGCTGTAGACAAAGTCTCACATCATTTTCGGCCTACAGGCCGAAAATAAATTTTGATCCGTTTTTCCCGGCGGCGTGTACGTCGGGAAAAACACTTTGCGCGTAGAGAGTGTATTTTTGCGTGTCTTCGGGCACGCAAAAATGCGCGGTTCGGAGCGAAATCTTTTCGTCGGCAAAGTCTTTTTGACTTTGTCGACGATTTGAACGCCGCAGATCAACTGCGGCGTAGTCCCGAATCATTCTGTTATACTTCCGAGCCCAGGCGGCTGACTATGTAGTCCTCCACATCCTTGATGTCGATGTCCAGCGCCACGGAGAGTTCCCCGTGAAGGATATCCTTGGCCCGCTTCATGGTGGCTTCGGCCCGGCTGCTTTTGGTCTTGCGGTCGGACATGCGGGTTCTCAGCCCCTTGACGATGGACACCAGCGCCTCGCAGCTGTGCTCCTTGAACAGCGCCTTGTAGAAGGCGTCCACATGGTTGAAGCGGTTATCCGTGCAGATGGCGGGCTGGATCCCGGGCATGGCGTCGATCAGCGCCTCCGCCTCGGCCCGGCTCATCACCGGGCGCATGTATGCGCCGGAGTCCACCGGAGCAAAGTAGGTGCCGCTGCCGATGAGCGGGCTGAGATAGTAATACAGCTTATCCTTCGGCGCACCGGACACGGCGAGAGGGCCTATGCTCTCCACCGTACATACGCCGTTCTCCCCATAAATGATTTTGTCACCAACCGAAAACATCAAAAATTACCCCTATCCTATATCATCCTTAAACATAATTATATTTTAAACTATTTTACGGGAAATTTCCAATACTTTTTTCAAAAGTGTTAACAATTTTTGCGGCCTTGAAATGGCCTTGAGTTGTTCAAAATTGTCTGTTATAATAATGTCTACTGAATAAACCGCAAAGCGGTTTATTCACGCGGCTTATGCCGTGAAATTCCATAATAACGCTGATAATATTACATAAACTGGAAGAATAGAGGAAAACAAATGGGATATACATGGGTTCAAATGGGGTGGATCGTGCTGATCTACTCCTGTCTTGGCTGGTGCTGCGAGGTGGCCTTCGCCGCACTGAAAACCGGAAAATTTGTGAACCGGGGCTTTCTCAACGGCCCGGTCTGCCCGATCTACGGCTTCGGTGTGCTCAGCGTGGTGCTGGTGCTGGAGCCGGTGAAGGATAATCTGCTGCTGCTTTTCTTCGGCAGCATGGTGTTTACTTCCCTGCTTGAATTTATCGCCGGTTTTGCCATGGAGCGCATTTTCCACGACAAATGGTGGGATTACTCCAATAACCCCTTCAACATCAAGGGCTACATCTGTCTGGAGTTTTCCATCATCTGGGGCATTGCCTGTGTGCTGGTGGTGGATATCATCCACCCCATCATCATGAAGCTGGTGAACGCCCTGCCCCATACGCTGGGGCTATGGCTCATGGGGGCGCTGTATGTGCTGCTGGTAACAGACGCTGTGCTGACGCTGGTGGAGCTGCTCAAACTGCCCAAACGCTTCAAGGCTATGGAGGAGCTGGAAGCGGCCATTACCGCCGTATCAGACGCCATGGGCGAGAACATCTACGACTCTGTGGAGCGGGGGCGGCAGCGGTCTGAGGCCTTCAATGAAAAGCACCCGGATATTGCGGAGAAGAGCCGGGAATACATGGCGGATATGCTGGAAAAACGCAACGAGATCAACCAGAAAGCCAAGGAGCGGGAGGACGCCAACAAAGAGGCCCTGGCGGCCCGAAAGGCGGAGCTGGAGGCAAAGCTTGCCCGGCTCAAAGGCAGGAACATTGTCCACCGCCGTATTGCCAAGGCCTACCCTCAGCTGCTTGAAGGCAAGAATAACGGCGCCAACTTCCGCAAGCTGAAAGAGAACTGGGAGCGCCGCAGAAACGGAGAGAATCAGTGAGACTGTATTTTTACGGGCACGATTATAAATACGCCGCCGAGCAGATGCTGCTGACCCTCTTCCCTGAAGAGCGGCCGGAGTACCCGGAGGGCAGCCCCGCGGGGGACAGGATAGAGCTCCGCCTGCACCGGGGCGGCGTATATACCACCGCATCCTGCGCATTCTATACCGGTGGGGAATGCTGGAAAGGCCGGGCGGCGGCGAAAAATTCCGCCATGAGCGATGAATTGTCCACAGACCGCATTTGCCAGCGGCTGATCAAAAACGCCATGTACCGGGCGGCCCTCCGCTCCGGACGGCAGAAGCCCGCCTGGGGCGCTCTCACCGGCGTACGGCCGGGCAAGCTGCTCTGCGCCCTTCTGGATTCTGAAGGCGACGAACAGGCGGCCCTGCACCGCTTCATTCAGGAATATGACGTCAGCCCGGAGCGGGCCGCCCTGTGCTTGGACACCAGCCGGGAGACCCTGCGCGCCAAGGCCAGTCTGGCCGACCGGGATATTTGCCTGTATGTGGGCATCCCCTTCTGCCCCACCCGCTGCGCCTATTGCAGCTTTGTCAGCCAGTCGGTGGAGAAGAGCATGAAGCTGATCCCGCCCTTTCTGGAGGCTCTGCATCAGGAGATCAGGGCCACGGCGGCAGAGATCCGGGCCCTGGGCCTGCGTATCGTTTCAGTTTACATGGGCGGCGGAACGCCCACCACATTGTCGGCGGAGCAGCTGGACCACCTGTGCTCTGCCCTGGAAAATGAATTTGACTTATCCCAGATCCGGGAATACACGGTGGAGGCCGGACGGCCCGACACCATCACGGTGGAGAAGCTGCAGGTTCTGCGCCGCCACGGCGTAGACCGGGTCAGCGTGAACCCCCAGACCATGAGCGATACGGTGCTGGAGGCCATAGGCCGCCGCCATAGTGCGGCGGATATCGTCTCCGCCCTGGAAAAGGTGCGCCAGGTGGGTGGCTTTGCGGTGAATATGGACCTGATCGCCGGTCTGCCCACAGACACGGTGCAGGGCTTTATAGATACGGTGGACCGGGTGCTGGCCCTCTCGCCGGAGAATGTGACCGTGCACACCCTGTCGCTGAAAAAAGGCTCCCGGATCACCCTGGAGGGCTCCGCCCTGCCCACGGCGGCAGAGGTGGGGGCCATGCTGGACATCGCCCAGGAGAAGCTGAGAGCGGCGGACTATGCGCCTTATTATCTCTACCGGCAGAAATTCATGTCCGGCGGCTTTGAAAATGTGGGCTGGAGCCGGGAGGGCTATATTAACCTTTACAATATCTGCATCATGGAGGAGCTGTGCAGCATCGTCGCCATGGGCGGCGGCGGTTCCACCAAGCTGGTGCGGCACGACGGGGGGCGGAATATCCGCATCATGGAGCCCAAATACCCCCTGGAGTATATTAATGGCATAGAAAAGACCTGCGCGGACAAACGTGGGATAAGCGATTTTTATACAGAACGCAGTCAGGAGGAAGAGTAATGGCGTATTCGCTGAAAGAGATCAATTTCAGAACCGTATCCGACCCGAAAGGGCTTATTGAAGAGGGGGACGAACAGTACCTCCGCAAGGTGGAAAAGGCGGCAGACATGATCGTGGAAAACCGGAAGAAAAGCCCCATTGTGCTGCTCTCCGGCCCCTCCGGTTCGGGCAAGACCACCACGTCCATGAAAATCGCCGAGGCCTTGAAAAAGCGGGGCATCGGCACCCACTATGTGGCCATGGACGACTATTTCAAGACCATCGACCCGGCCACCGCCCCCCGCACCCCGGAGGGAGATCTGGATCTGGAGTCCCCTTACTGCATGGACATGGAGCTTTTGAACCGGCACTTCACCATGCTGTCCGAGGGCAAGCGCATCTTTGTGCCCAAATATGAGTTCTCCCGCCGGATGAGAGTGCAGGAGCCCTCCAAGTCCATCAAGCTGGGCAGCGACGAGGTGGTCATTTTCGAGGGCATCCACGCCCTGAACGACATGATCACCGACCAACACCCGGAGGCCTTCAAGCTCTATATCTCCGCCCGCAGCGATGTGGAGTTCGAGGGAAAGATCGTGTTCAAACGCACCTGGTTCCGTCTGGTGCGCCGCACGGTACGGGACTATAACTTCCGGGGTTCCGCGCCGGCGGAGACCATGAGCATGTGGGCCAATGTGCGCCGGGGCGAGAAGATGAACATCTCCCCCTTCAAGGATAAGGCCAACTTCCAGTTCGACACCGCCATGCCTTATGAGCTGCCGGTATTCAACCATGTGGCCACCGAGCTCTTCAAGTCCGTGCCCGAGGGGATCGAGCGTTTTGACGAGCTTCGCGCCGTCCTCCCCGCGCTCCAGCTCTTCGGTCACATCGATGAGAGCCTTGTGGCCGACGACTCCCTGATCCGCGAATTTATCGGCGGCGGAATTTACGAATACTGAGAAAACCTGAGCAAGGTAATTTTATCTTATAAAGATAAAATTACCTTGCTTTTTCTCTTGATACATGGTATGCTTGTGATGAGGTGAGACGAATGTATGAAAACATAGGCCAGCTGCTCTGCAAGCGCCGGAAGGAGCTGGGGATCAACCAGACAGAGCTGGCCGAGGCCATGAGCCTGCGGGGCTTTCCCGTGACCAATCAGGCGGTGTCCAAGTGGGAAAAGGGCGCCACCCTGCCCAACGCGAAACAGTTTCTCGCCCTGTGCGAGATTTTGGAGATCGACGATGTGAGAGGCGAATTTTCCTGCGGCAGCGAGGGCATATTTGCCGGGCTTTGCCGCGAGGGCCGGCGTTTGGCGCTGGACTATGTGCAGCTTCTGCGGGACAGCGGGCGCTATGCCAACCGCAGGGAGGAGCCTGCCTATATCCGTTCTCTGCCTCTGTACTCCCTGGCGGTCAGCGCCGGCACCGGCCAGTTTCTGGACGGGGAGGATTACGAGATGGTGGAAGTGGGGGCGGAAGTGCCCGACGGGGCCAACTTCGGCGTCCGCGTGGCCGGCGACAGTATGGAGCCGGCGTTTCACGACGGGCAGACCGTCTGGGTCCGCCAGCAGCGCAGCCTGATGACCGGGGAGATCGGCATCTTCCTCTACGACGGAAACGCCTATCTCAAGCAGCTGGTGGCGCTGGAAAACTCCATGGCCCTGCACTCGCTGAACCCCGCCTACGCGGATATTGTCGTCTCTCCCGAGCTGCCCCTGCGGGTGCTGGGAAAGGTAGTAAGATAAATTGAATATGTTCTCCTGCGCCGCTGCCCTGCGCGCGGCAAGGGAAGCGGAATAATCAAGGGAGGGCAGCAGCCCTCCCTTGATTATTCCAGTATTACGGCAGTTCAGCCCTTCTCCGCCACATAGATCGCCGCCCGGCTCTGGATCAGCGCGGCGGCCTCGTCCAGGCTCTTCTGCCCGGAAAAATACTGCTCCGCGCCCTGGCGGATGAGGGCCAAAAGCTCCTCTTCCCGGTGTACCGTCTTCTCCGTGGAGTAGACCAGCTCCCGGAGCTTGTCCGCGTCACTTCGCGTAAAGATCCGGAAATCGTACTCCGATTCTTCACAGATCGCGCTTTCCAGCTGCTCTTCAAAGGCCGATCGCAGCACCGGGAAGCCGTCAGTGCCGCCGCATTGCAGCAGGATGCGCAGAAATTCCCAGGCGGCGTCCTTATGCTCTGACGCGGCGGAGATCCCGCAGCAAATGCTGCTCCCAAAGCTGTCGTCCCCCAGTTCCGTGAAATAGCTGCCGCTGCCGGAGGTGCCGGGGAAGCCGGCGTATACATAGTCCTCCTGCAAAAAGCTTCTGGCATAATAGGCGCTCCTGTACCCCACGTCGCCGTCCGGGTGCATCAGCACCGCGTCCTCGGTGTAGGTATCGGTATAGGGGATGTCCCGGACAAACCGGAGCCACTGCTTGAAGCCCTCGCTTTCAAAGCTGCATGTGCCGGTCTCCCAGTCGATATACTCTGCCGTGGACATCAGACAGAGCATATCCAGCAGTGCGTCCCGGTTCCGGTGCCAGAAGAATACCGGCGTGTTCTCTCCACGGTTGGCGATCAGCCCGTTGACATAGTCAATGGTCCAGCCCTCCCGCCCGGGAAACTGGGAGGCCCGGGCCTCAAAGGTGATGAGACTGAAATTGACGGTCAGCTTGCAGAGCTGTCCGTCCCGGAGCATACTGTTGAAAACCGGCTGGATAAAATCCTCCCGGCTCAGCGCAGGGTCGCTGTCGATATAGGGCAGCAGGTTCACAAACACCCCGCTGTCAATGGCCGAATCGGGCAGAGAACTGAGATCCACGATGTCCGCCGCCTTGCCGGTGGTCATGTCCATCAGGAATTTGTCCTTTTCCGTCCAGCCGTCGTAGGAGAGCAGCTCGATCTTATGGTCCGGGCTGCTGTTATTAAAGCGCAAAACGGCGTCCAGTACGCCGCTGCCTGTCCCGAAAGTGGCCAGGGTGAGTACGGTTTTGTTCTTCACCATGCCTGGGCTGGTTTTGATGATGTAGTCGGCGCCCGTGCCGAAGTGATAGAAATTTCCCTCACTGTCCTCCACGGTCTGACCCGCGCTGAGTTCAAGCAGCTGCACATCGTCGTAGCTCAGCGCCGCATCCAGCCAGCGGAAGATCAGCGTCTCGGCGCCGCTGTCTTCGTCCCACAGATACAGGCCCTCCATCCCGGCGCGGAGCCAGTGGCCGTTTTCGCTGACGCAGTCCAGCGGTTCTTCCGTTTTCGTCTCCCCGGCGCTCAGCGCCGCCGGGTCAAACAGGCAGCTGCCGTATTGCCCGGCAGCGGTACGGCAGACCATCAGCCGCCCGTTGTTTCTGGCCGCCGTCATATAGTTCAGCTCCTGGCCGGGCAGAGTTTGGAGCAGTCGGGCGGAGCTGTCGATCAGATAATTGCCGCTGAAATCTGACAGAATAGCCCTCTCCCCGTCCAGGGCGCGCAGGCCGGTGAAGATCCTGTCCGTGGACTCGGTATTGGCCCCGGCTTCAAAGCCCACTTTTACCCGCCGGGCGGCGCTGTCCTGCACGGCGTCAAAGCGCAGAATATAGCTGTCCCGGCCGCTGTCGGTATACTGCTCCAGCATGGCCCAGACCGTGCCCTCCGCCGCGGTCAGGCTGCTGATCGCATAGGCGGGAAAGCCGTTGTTTTCGCTGGCCTTTTTCAGACCGGAGCGGTCAAAACCGATCTCCGTCCATGTGCCGGAGACAATATCGAAGCTGCCCAGGCTGTAGTCCTCGGCAGTCTGTCCCACAAGGTAGAGGACGCCCCCTTCCAATGTCAGCTCCCGGATGCCGCCCAGCCAGTCCGGGACCTGGATCGCCGTGGAGACATAGCCCGGGACCAGTTCTTCGCTTAATATTGTCTCCTCCGCCGGGGAAGCCTCTTCCCCTTTGAACGCGCAGGAGCCAAGGGAGAAAAACAGGGCCAGCGCCAGCAGGGCCGAAAAAATTTTCACCAGAGTTCTTTTCATTTCACGCCTCCCGAAAAAATGTCGTTTATCTCAATAACGCGGCGGGAAAGGAAAATGTTTCATGTAACATTTTCGCGGGATACTGCGTTCTTTATAGAAGAAAGAAAAGGAAGTGACCGGAAATGGATGAACGCCGCCTTCTGCACCGCCTCTCCCGTGGGGACTGCGCCGCGCTGGAGGAGATCATGGATGCCTACATGCCCTATGTCTATACCATTGCCCACAATATTCTCGCCCCGGCTCTGCCCCGGGAGGACGTGGAGGAGGTGGCCTCCGACGCTTTTACCGCCCTTTGGGAAAAGGGAGAGGCTGTCCGGCCGGGAAAGCTGAAAGCCTGGCTTGCCGCCGTCACGCGGAATGCCGCCCTGTCCAGACTCCGCTCCCTGCACCTGCCGGAGCCGCTGGATGAGGAGACCATGGACCTGAGCGCGCCCGGTCCGGAGGAGGAAGCGGTGGAAAAGGAATTGGCAGAGCTGACCCGCCGGGCGGTAAACGCGCTGCCGGAGCCGGACCGGGGGATCTTTATCCGCCACTATTATCTTTACCAAAAGACCGGGGACATCGCGGCAGAGCTGGACATGCCCGCCTCAACGGTGCGGGTCAAGCTCCTGCGGGGCCGGGACAAGCTCCGGGCCGTCCTTGCGGAAGGGGGGTA
This sequence comes from uncultured Clostridia bacterium, assembly GCA_946061515.1. Taxonomy (GTDB): domain Bacteria; phylum Bacillota; class Clostridia; order Oscillospirales; family Oscillospiraceae; genus Limivicinus. Next base: position 17,984 of record CAMGRL010000022.1, on the reverse strand, counting down.
CAGTGATGAAATTTAAGATCAGCGAGCTGCTGTATCAAACCCAGGACGGCTTTGACGATGTGTCTTGTGCCATCCCCACGGAGCTGGACCGGGCCGCAGAGGACCGGATCAAGGCCGCAGTACTGGATAAAATCGCGGCAAAAAAGGCCCGCCGGGTGTATCAGCTGCGCAGGACCGTCCGAACGGCGGTGCTGATCGCCGCGGTGATGCTGTTGCTCAGCGCCACGGCCTATGCTGTGTCCGCCTTTTTCCGGATGAATGCGGAGGAAGTGCGCGGAGATGAGCTCATCAGCGGCACCTGGACCGAGCGGGATGAGCAGGGCAATGTGGACTATGTGCAGACCTACAGCTTTGAGGACGCGGGGATCGTATTCAGCTTTGAAGGAGGAAGCCCGCCCCTGTGTTTCCAGTTCAGGCCCGGCTGGCTGCCCAGCCAGGCCACCCACAGCTCTTCCGGGAACTGCGATGAGGGCTGGTACAATTACATGGTGGACGAAGGCAGCGGCGAGAGCAACGACATTCCCTATGTCATCGCCTTCTGCTATGCCCGGCCCGGTTTCCAGCTGGTGCTGAACGGAAATTGTGAGATCGTGAAGCAGGAGGAGCAAAAGAATTTTCAGGTAACGGAGATCGCCGTGGACTGGACCGGCGACCCTTACCACGACTACGGGGAAAACTATGTGGTCATGTTCAACGAGGAGGAAGGCTACATGCTCTATGTGGGCGGCGTTTCAGACATGGAGACGCTGGAGCGCATCGCCTTCAACCTGGAAGTCCGGCAGACCGAAATTCCCTATGAGCCGAACCCGGATTACGCCATCGGAACGATGAATATCGGAAGAGGATAAAATTTCAGGGCGCCGGAAAAATCCGGCGCCCCCTGATTTCTTAACGATATGCCATTCTGTCCAAGACTTTCAATCCATATATTTATCGGAAAAACACGCTTCCGGCAGGCAGTCGGAAAGACCGATAAGGACGCTCTTCATGCCGTCTGTATAGGGGATCTGCGGCTGACGGAGGTGCTGGGTGCCCAGCCGTTTGGAGATGGAGGCCCGAACGGTGGTGCCGCTGCCCTCCCGGCTCTCCAGCAGGACGGTCCCGCCGTGGTATTCGGCGATCCCGCGCACGACCGTCAGCCCAAGTCCGGGGCCCTTCCCCAGGTGGCTTATATCAAAGCCAAAGCGATAGCGGCTGAATACGGAATGCAGTTCGTCTGCCTTTATGCCGCAGCCGTCGTCACAGACAGAGATCACAACGCTGTCGCCGCTGTCGATCAGGCTCACGCTGATCCGGGTGAGTCCCTTGGCGTGGACCAGGCAGTTGGAGAGCAGATTCAGCACCAAAATCTCCAGCATGGCCGCGTCGGCGTCGATGATGATCTTTTCTCCGGCGCTCACATGGAATTGAATATCCGGCCGGAGCATGCTTATGGTATCCACCAGTTCGGACAAGAAACCGGACATCTCCACAGCGGCCAGGGTGACAGGCAGATTTTTTTCCAATATGCCCTTGACGATGGAGATATTGGAAAGCAGGCGCATCATAATGTAATGGCTTTTGGACAGGGAAGCAAAACAGGCGGAGAGGGCCCGGTCTCCCAGCTTATCGGCTTTGAGCCGTCCCTTGTCAGCGGCAATGCCCATGTTCATCAGACTGTTGCGCATGGCATAGATGAACGCGTCGTTCATCAGCAGGGCAGGCGCTTCATCGTGAGAGAAGAAAACGGCCTGCACATCGCCGATACGGGCCACCCGAAGGATATAATGCCGGCCCATAACAGGCACATCCGCCACGAAGGAAGACGCCTGGGCGTCAGAGATGATCGTACCGAACAGCGCCTTGACGCTTTTGCCCACACAGTCATTGCCGAGAATATCTTCCGCGCTGTGGTTGGCGAAGATCAGCTTGCCGAAGCGGCACAGCACTGTTGGTTCTCCGGAGAGGGTCAGAATCTCGGATGGGATCTGTATCATACAAAGCAGCCTCCTCTATAAACGGGTCCTTTTTTTGCAATTTTAACAAATACCGACAAAATATACAATACCGAGCTAAAAAAACCTGCGATCAGGTAATAAATTTCGGCGTTTTTTTGTTAAGAATTGATAGAATGAAATATTGATTTTTGTTAATAGTATATGATACAATTTAGGCAATCAATAAGGCATTATTTGCCGCCTTTTTGACCTGGCCCTTTGGGGTAAAACACTGTTTTGCAAAATTTTTAATTGGAGGATATTGAAATGATCAAAGTTGGCATCAATGGTTTCGGCCGCATCGGCAGCCTGGCTTTCAGAGCCGCTGTCAAATCCGATGATATCGAAGTCGTCGGCATCAACGCTCCCGGCAAGACCGCCGGTCAGCTGGCCTACGCTGTCAAGTTCGACACCGTTCACGGCAGATTCGACGCAGACGTAAGCTACAACGACGAAGAGAAGCTCCTCATCGTTGACGGCAAGAGCTTCCCCATCCTGGACTCCCGCGATCCTTCTCAGCTGCCCTGGGGCGAGCTGGGTGCTGAGTACGTTCTCGAGTGCACCGGCAAGTTCCTCACCAAGGCTGACGCACAGCCCCACATCGACGCAGGCGCAAAGGTCGTCGTCATGTCCGGCCCCGCAAAGGACGACACCCCCATGTTCGTCTGCGGCGTAAACCTGGACAAGTACACCCCCGACATGCAGTTCGTCTCCAACGCTTCCTGCACCACCAACTGCCTGGCTCCTCTCGCCAAGGTTCTCAACGACAACTTCGGTATCGTTGAAGGTCTGATGACCACCGTTCACGCTTCCACCGCTACCCAGTCCGTGGTCGACGGCTTCTCCAAGAAGAACTGGCGCCTGGGCCGCAGCGTTTACAACAACATCATCCCCACCAGCACCGGCGCAGCCAAGGCTGTCGGCAAGGTCATCCCCGAGCTGAAGGGCAAGCTGACCGGCACCTCCATGCGTATCCCCGCAGGCGACGTGTCCATCGTTGACCTGACTGTCCGCCTGGAGAAGGGCGCAAGCTACGACGAGATCTGCGCCGCCGTCAAGGCCGCTTCCGAAGGCCCCATGAAGGGCGTTCTGGAGTATGTTGATGAAGAGGTCGTCTCTTCCGACTTCCGCACCGACGCTCACACCTCCATCTTCGACGCAAAGGCCGGCCTGGCTCTGAACGACAACTTCGTCAAGCTCATGGCATGGTACGACAACGAGTGGGGCTTCTCCAACAAGATGCTGGACCTGACCCGTCACATCGACTCCGTCCGCAAGGCTTGATCAGAAATCGCATTACAAAACCGGGAAACATTGTGTTTCCCGGTTTTTCCATGTGGAAGAAGAAATCCGTGAGGCAGAAGCCTCACGGATTCTAATAAAATACTTTTTACGGGGGCTGGCATAATAGCAGCGGTGCGTAATAGTGATCCTCAGATAAATCAGGAGCTGCGGGTAAGCGTATATGCTTTCCCGTTGTTATAGCAATAAACCTCGCAGGTGTTTGCTGATGTGGGATAAAAATCGAAAAGATTTTTATATGAGCTGTACTCTCCGGATTTAAACAAAACATAATGGCCGTCAAATATCGTGTAATAATCACCATAATTGAACCAGGAGAGGCTATAAGTGCTACTATAATCGTCATACATTTTGAAAAAACCACCGCTGGAGGTCCAATAGCCCATAAGATATTCACAGGCAATATTTTCGGTTGAAACGAGGAGTTCCGCAGCATCTTCAAAGCCGATCAAGGCTTCCAGTGCACTGACAAGGGTAGTTTCTTTTTTCAGCCCTGTGTAATACTTTAATATTTTGCTATTTGTAGATGTATTCAGATGCACATCCAGAAGGGTCAAATAGTCTGTGCTGCGGCCATATCCCTTTATTGTGGCAAAGTACCGCTCAGAGAGCCGAAATTCCCCTGTGTGATAAGCCTCTTGGCCGAGAGTATATAAATATCCCTGACAATCGCTCAGCACATCCTGAATACCAGGATAGTCACGTGGAACCGTGCAGAGCGTGTTATACCCCTCAATATAATTCTCAAGCTCAAAAAACTGATAAATTCCCTGACGGTACAGGGTGTCATCATACAGCTCGTCAGCATCCTTATAATCGATTTTGCACAGAGCGGAGTAATAATTGAGGGCAGTGGCGAAATCATTGGAATCTGCCGCTTGAGCAGCGCGGCGGTATGTTGACTCATTGAACATATGAATAGCGTTGGAATAGCCAAAAAGAGCCTTGAAACTATCCATTGCCGTGCTGAACTGCCTGTTTTCAAATGCAATTCCCGCGTCAATATAAGCGATCAGTTTTTCATCGTGCAGTTGAGTGACTCCGGGAGCAAAAAGCAGCTTATCTGCTTTGGAGAATTCTTCGTTTTCCGCGTACTTGCATGCGGAAAGATAGGTGCCCCAATATATGCCTGCAAGCAGCACAAGGCAGCCCAGAACTGCTGCCGCGACGATGGCCATGATCTTTTTCCCGGATCTGCGCATGGAGCGTCCGGCAGTCTCCGGGAGTTGCTCCGGCTGCTGGCCGATATTCGGGGCATCCGCGTTGCTGATTTCGGTAACCGGTACAGCAGGCTGTACAGGCTGTTGATTTGAAGCGGGGCTTATATTATACGGAGAGAGCGCATGTATCAGCTCCTGTACAGAGGAAAAGCGCACAGAACTATCATAGGAGAGCCCCTTTTTCAAAATTTCTGCAAAGCTACTGTCTTGAAGCGTCTCAGGAATATCAATGGCTAAACCGGGGATACGATTGATCGCGTTTGCAGGGGTTTTTCCGCAGACGGAATAATATAACAGGGCCGTTAGAGAATAGGTATCCGTTGCGGTAGTTATGCCGCTTTCTGTATATATTTCAGGAGCGGCAAAACCCGGCGTATATTTTGCTCCTGCGTTTTCGGAGGGAGGATCGGCCAAAAAACTTCCGTCTGAAACAGTCAGCGAAAAAGGTGAGAGCTGAAGGTGCAGCTTCCCGCTGTTATGCATATCTCGGACCTGGAGAAGCACAGGAATGAGGGAAGATACCGCAAGGTTTATACCAAGTCCTTCCGGAGATTGGGCCATGTACTCACTGAGAACGATACGGGGAGCCTTTTCTTTTCTGCGCTTCATCTTCTTTTCACCGTTTTCAGTTCTCCGGCAGCGTTTTCTGCGGACAAGCAGAACTGCTGCAACAGCACATATAATCAGCAGGGCTGCACCAATGACAAACCACACAGCAGAGCTTCCAACAGAAGAGGATGAGAGAACAGAAATGTTGTTTTCCAGAAGGAAAGCCTCCAGCTCACTGACGTTGATGGCTCCGTTGACGCCCTGCGCGGATGTGATGCCGTATGTATTTATCCCGACCACATGACCATTTGAGTTAAAGAGAGGACCGCCAGAATTTCCGCTGTTCAGATCAGCGTTTATCTGAAGGATTGACACACTGGAGCCATAGGCTGAGGTGGTCAAACTTCTTATCGAGCTTACTATGCCGCTTGTTATAGTGGCTTCATCACTGGTTTGGGCCTCTTTGTCGGAAAGAGTGTCACTGGCGCTGGGAAAGCCCACCGCATAGACAATATCACCCTGCTTGGCCTCATTGCTGCTGAGCTTTACGGGATGGATGTTAACAGGATATGACAGCTCAAGAATGCAGATATCTTTTTGGCTGCTTGTTGAGAGAACATGGGCGGACACGGCATCTTCCCGACCGACATATACGGAAATTGAAGCGGGGGAACCTTCAATAACATGGTCGTTTGTAACAACCAGAGTTCTTGAATTGCTGCTTTCAATAACAAAACCAGAACCGTAGGATGTAACGGTGCCATATTCTGCTTTGATGCGCACAACAGATTTTGTGCTTTCCAAAACCGCGTTCGGAATAGTATCTACGGCAAGCGCTCCCACGGAAAAGCAAGAGAAAATAAAGACGAGCAGGAGCAATAAACATATTAGCCTTTTCATGCTTTTCACTGTGCTTTACCTCCCTGTTTACGTCATAGTGACAAAAAAACACCTTTTTTTCATAATAGCATCAGTCTATAAATATGTCAAACCGCAATTTATGCGCTCAAGTGAGAGAAAAACAAGCAGATTTTCGAATACTTCCAGCCTCAAATGCGCGTCGACTGCCTGTTGGACGGTATTTTGCAAAGGACATTTTGCATGCGTAAGGGAGAGACCCAGGCATGGAAGGTCACGTGCTGTGCTAAATCAACACATCTACGTAATCATCATGTACGAAAAAAAGAAGGATCCCGCGTGCAGGGCTCAAAGCCTCTGCATGCGGAATCCTTTGTTCCAAAGAAAAGGAGTCGATGGGCTTATCTGCTGGATACGATAAACCCGCCGCCCAAAAGGCGGTCGCCGTCATAGAGCACGGCGGACTGCCCCGCTGCCGGGGCCCGCACCGGCTCATCGCAGAGGATTTTCACGCCGCCGCCCTCAGTCCAGACGGTGCAGGGGGGATTTTCCCACTTGGTATGCCGCACGCGAACGCTGGCGCGGATGGGCCCCTCAGGCGGGTCCGTGAGCCAGTTGAAATTCCGGGCATGGACTTCGGTTTTGAAAAGCTCCTCCCACAGGGCAAGCTCAATGGTGTTGGAGATGGGGTCGATGCGGGAGATGTATACCTTGCGCTCGTTCAGCAGCCCCGGGCGGCGCTGGCCCACGGTATAGCGGTGTATGCCCTCGTGACGGCCAACGACTTGGCCTTGAAAGACAAAGTCGCCGGGAAGGGGCATTTCCGTCCTGCGGGACAGCCAGCCAATGTAATCCTTGTCCGGAATGAAGCAGATCTCCATGCTGTCCGGCTTGTGGGCCACGGGCAGGCCGAACTCCTCCGCCATGGCCCGGACCTGCTTCTTCTCAAAGCCGCCCAGGGGGAAGAGACAGCGCTCAGCCTGCTCCCTTGTCAGGCGGCAGAGCATATAGCTCTGGTCGTTGGCGGGCAAGCCCTTGAAGATCCTGCCCTTTTCCGCCCGGGCATAGTGGCCCGTGGCGATATACTCTGCGCCGGTGCGCTCCGCTTCGGCCAGAAGATTTTTGAACTTGACGCCGGGGTTGCAGATGATGCAGGGATTGGGCGTCTCACCCCGGAGGTAGCTCTCCGCAAAGGGTCGGCAGACCTTTTCCTCCAGCTCCGCCTTCACATCCAGCACGGTGAGGGGAATGCCGATAAATTCCGCCGCGCTGACGGCGTCCTCCCGGGCGGCCCGGTCCGCGTTGTCCAGATACAGCCCGACCACCTGATGTCCCGCCTTTTGCAGTAGCTTTGCGGACACGGCGGAGTCCACTCCGCCGGAAAATCCAAGGACGACTTTACTCATTTCTTGTTCTCCATATAGATCATCAGCACCGAGATATCCGCCGGAGACACGCCGGAGATGCGGCTGGCCTGGCCGAAATTCTCGGGCCGGATCTTTTTCAGTTTTTCCCGGGCCTCCAGCCGAAGGCCGGTGACCTGATCGTAATCCAGATCGGCGGGCAGACTGTGGCTTTCCATGCGGGTGAACTCCTCCACCTGCTTCAGCTGCCGCTTGATATAGCCCTCATATTTTAAATTCAGCTCCGCCTCATAGCAGACCGCCCGGTCCAGAGCGGGGCGCTCCGGGTCGAAAGGCGCCAGATCGGCGTAGCCCACCTGGGGGCGGCGGATCAGATCTGCCAGAGACACGCCGGTGGCGACACTGGCGGTCCCCCGGTTCTTCAGCATGGCGTTCAGCGCCTCTGTGGGGGCAAGATGGCAGCTCTCCAGCCGTTTGATCTCCCGGTCCACGGCGGCGTATTTGTCCAGCACCGCCTGATGCCGCTCCGGGCTGACCAGCCCGATTTCCAGACCGTAAGCGCTGAGCCGCTGGTCGGCGTTGTCCTGCCGGTGGAGCAGACGGTATTCGCTGCGGGAGGTCATCATGCGGTAGGGCTCGTTGGTGCCCTTGGTCACCAGATCGTCGATCAGGGTGCCGATATAGCCGTCGCTGCGGCGGAGAATAAAGGGCGGGCGGCCCTTCAGCTTCAAAGCGGCGTTCACTCCCGCCACAAAGCCCTGCACCGCCGCCTCCTCATAGCCGGAGGAGCCGTTGAACTGCCCCGCGCCGTAGAGGCCGGGGATTTTTTTGCACTCCAGAGTGGGATAGAGTTCGGTGGGGTCGATGCAGTCATATTCGATGGCGTAGGCGCAGCGGGTCATCTCCGCTCTCTCCAGGCCGGGGATGGTGTGCAGCATCTGCACCTGCACCTCCTCGGGCATGGAGGAGGAGAAGCCCTGGATGTAAAGCTCCTCGGTGTTCAGCCCCATGGGCTCCACAAAAAGCTGGTGCCGGGGCTTGTCGGCAAAGGTCATCACCTTTGTCTCGATACTGGGGCAGTAACGGGGCCCCACCCCTTCGATCACGCCGGAATAGATGGGGCTGCGGTCCAGATTCTGCCGGATGATCTCATGGGTGCGCTGGTTGGTGTAGGTCAGGTAGCAGACGGCGCTGTTGTTGGGGGCCTCGCTGGTGGTAAAGGAGAAGGGCTCCGGGTCCTTATCCCCCTCCTGAAGCTCCATTTGGGAAAAGTCCACTGTGCGGGCGTTCACTCTGGGCGGTGTGCCGGTCTTGAAGCGGCGCAGAGGCAGGCCCATCTCCCGGAGCCGCTGGCCCAGGGGCACAGCGGCGGCCAGACCGTCCGGCCCGGAGGAGCGCAGCACCTCGCCCACAATGGTGCGGCCGTCCAGATAGGTGCCGGAGGCGATCACCACGGCCCGGCAGGCGTAGACCGCCCCGGTGTGGGTGGTGACAGAGCAGACCTGGCCATCTTCCAGGCCGATATCCACCACCTCCGCCTGCTTTAAGCGCAGGTTCTCCTGCCTTTCCAGGGTCTGCTTCATGATCTCCTGATAGCGCCGCCTGTCGGCCTGGGCCCGGAGGGAGTGGACGGCGGGGCCCTTGCCCAGATTCAGCATACGGTACTGGATGCAGGCCTTGTCCGCCGCTTTTGCCATTTCGCCGCCCAGGGCGTCCAGCTCCCGGACCAGATGGCCCTTCCCCGTGCCGCCGATGGCCGGGTTGCAGGGCATGTTGCCCACGCTGTCCAGATTCACGGTAAAGCATACCGTGTCAAGGCCCAGGCGCGCCGCGGCCAGGGCGGCCTCGATCCCGGCGTGGCCCGCGCCGATGACGGCAATATCGCATTTTCCCGCATTATATTTATTCAATGTTATCACCCTGAATAGCAGAAATAATCAGCAGCGTACCGTCCTTGACCTCGACCTCCGCCGGGGTGCCTACAAAGGAATTGCTGACCCCAATGGGAAAGCAGGAGGTCACGGTATAGTTGTCAAGAGAGTACTTTAAGCCATCTATACTCACGCCCCGGGCCTGTCCGTCCATGCAGAACAGGGAGAGCGTGCCCCGGCAGGAGGCGGGGAAGCGAAGCTTCTCGTCATGGATCACCCGGTAGACCACCCCGTCGCCGTACATGCGGCCCCGGGCACAGCGGGACACCAGAAACAGAAGGCTCTGGATATTGGCAATGGTGTGGTCCACCCGGCTGCCGCCGGTGCCGCCGTAGAGCACAAAGTCGGTATAACCCTTCTCCAGCCCTATGCGCATGGCGTGCAGGGAGTCCGTGTCGTCCTTTTCCACCGGGAGGGTGATCACCCCCGGCACATCGGGGGCGGGCATGGAGTCAAAGTCGCCCACGATAATGTCCGGCGTAATGCCGCAGGCCAGGCAGGTTTTATAGCCCGCGTCGGCGGCAATGATCAGATCGCCGGGGGCGGGGCGCTCCACAAGCCCGTAAAAGCTCCCGGCGGCAAAAATATAGCAAGTCATAGCAGTTCTCCGTAACATTGCGTATTTTCCTTGGCCTGGCGCACCACGCCAAGGAAAGGTGCAGTACGCATTATAATATTAAACGCGCATTTATGCAATCGGATTACCGGAAAAAGGGGGAAAAACGATATTTTCCTTGACCGGAAATGGCTTGGGGAATATAATTATCCAAACAGACAGAGGAGGACTCCGTTATGAACAGAACTTTAAAACGATTGTTCTCAGTGCTGCTTTCCCTCTGCCTTGGATGGGGCATACTGAGCTTTATCCCTGCGACTGCTTCGGCAGATACTGTGTTGGACAAAGTGCTGGCCACCGCCCAGCCCAGTCCTGTGGTGCTGATGGACATCAGCAACGTGGCCGTTGCCACCAGTACGGAGGGCTGCACCGTGGGCAGCGTGACCTGGTACGACGCAAGCGGCAATCCGGCCTCCGGCAGCTTTCAGCAGCAGAACTACCGCCTGGAGATCCGCATAGACGCCGGGGAGGGCTATTCCTTCGCCGGAGAGCTTCGGGCCTATCTCAACAACTCCGGCGTGGACGCCGTCCTTGACCCCTCCGGGAAATCCGTCACCCTTGTGCGGGAGATCACCCCTGCGGTGTGGGCGCCCACGATCATCAAGGACCCCGGCGGAGAGACGGTGGAGGAAAACGGCTGGGCCTCCTTTGTGGCCACGGCCATCTATGCCGAGAGCTGCTCCTGGGTCCTGGTGAGCCCGGACGGCGCCACCGTGGTGGACTGCAGCGAGATCGGCAAGACCTTCCCCGGCTCCAGCGTCAATGACGACGGGGTAGGAAAAATCATTGTCCACAACATTCCCGCCGCAATGGACGGCTGGCAGATCAAGGCCGTCTTTAAAGGCCCGGGAGGCAGCAAGACCTCCAACGGGGCCTACATCAAGGTCAAGGCCGACCCGGCCACGGTCACCCCTGAACCTACGCCCACGCCCACGCCTACACCTGAGCCTACGCCCACGCCCGCGCCCACACCGGCCGCCCCGGAAGAGAGCGCCGCGCCGGAGGAGCATGAGCACAGCTTCGGTGAGACCTGGGAAAGCAGCGCCGAATACCACTGGCACCAGTGCGAATGCGGCGAGCAGACCGACAAGGCCGCCCACAGCTTCCAGTGGACAGAGCTTCGCGCCGCCACGAAGAAGGAGGCCGGGGAGGAAAAGGGCGTCTGCTCCGTCTGTGGATATGAGACCACCCGGGCGCTGGAATACGAGGCCAGCGCGGACAGCATCTTCTCCGGCCTGTCCATCGGCTGGGTGCTTGCGGGGATCGTCCTGGTCATCGTGATCCTGGTGATCGTTGATTCGGTAAAGTCCTCCCGGCGCAGACGCCGCCGCAGAAGGCGCAGATATTGATTAACTGATTTGATCCGGCATGGCCTAAAGGCCATGCCGGATCTTTCTATGCGGGAGCGCTTCTTAAGAATTGTGAATATTGGGGCGGAGCGATAGAAAAACCGGATGAAAATGCTATAATTATGCCATAAACGATCACGGAGGATGCTGTGATGAAGAGAAAAACAGCGCTTCTTTTGCTGCTGGTATTCCTTGCGGCGCTGACGGTGAGCTGCCGGGCTTTGGGCGGGCAAGAGGAAAAGGGCCCTGCTGTCCCGGCGCTGACAGCCGCGCCGGAGAACACCCCGGAGCTGACCACTTTGCCGGAGGAGATCACGATCCCACCTGCCGAAGCCCAAGAGCCGGCGGAGGATGAGCTGGTCCGGGTGCTGGACTATATCCCGGAGATCCGCCAGGCGCTGGCCTATGCCACGGTGAACAATTTCACCGGACAGCGGATCTATGATTTTTCCGACGCCTATCTGCGCTACGGCACGGTGAAAAAGCTGGCCCAGGTCTGCCAGGAGCTGGCCGGGCAGGGGATCGGGCTGAAAATATGGGATGGATTTCGCCCGGTGGCGGCTCAGGCCAAGCTGTGGGAGATCTGCCCGGACCCGGCCTTCGTCTCCAACCCGGTCACCGGCAGGCGGGCACACTGCCGGGGCAACGCGGTGGATGTGACGCTGGTGGGCCTGGAGACGGGAGAGGAGCTGCCCGTGCCCACGGGCTTTGACAATTTCACGGCCTACGCCGACCGGGATTACAGCGACTGCTCCGCTGAGGCGGCGCAGAACGCGGCACTTTTGGAACAGACCATGAAAAAGTACGGATTTGAGCCCTATTTTGCCGAGTGGTGGCACTTTACCGACACCGATGAGTACCCGGTGGACGAGTATTTTAACCCGGCCATTCCGGTGATCTGGGCGGCAAACTGCGAGGAATACATCAGCCTGCGCAAAACGGCCGGAGGAGAAGAGGTCATTGACCGGATCCCTTCCGGCGGGCTTGTCCAATTGCAGCAGTGGGACGGCAAATATGCCAAAGTCTCCTACGGCGGGACGGAGGGCTATGTGCTGACCAGTTACATCAGGCCCGCGGACGACAGCTATTTTCTGGAATGTCTGGACGCGGTGCCGCCCACAAATATGTATTCCTACGAGCAGATGTGCGCGGACGTCTCCCGGCTTCAGCTCATGTACCCGGATGCGGTCTCCACGGCGGTGATCGGCAAAAGCGAGCTGGGCAGGGACATCCCAGTCCTCCGCATCGGAGACGAGGAGGCCCGCTACCATGTGCTGCTCCAGGGCACTATCCATGCCCGGGAGCACCTGACCGCCTGGCTGCTGATGGCCATGGCGGACTACTGGCTGGACCACGGCCTGCTGGGCTACGGCGATGTGTGCTACCACATCATCCCCATGAGCAACCCGGACGGCGCAGCTCTCGCCCAGAGAGGCACGCTGAACGAGACCCAGCGGGCGATCTATGCGCGGGACCAGGCCCTTGGCTATACGGCGGCGGAGGAACAGGAGTACGCGACCAAGTGGAAGGCCAACGGCCTTGGTGTGGACATCAACCGCAATTTCCCCGCAGGCTGGGAGAGGCTGGAGGGCCGGAGCGAACCTTCCGCCATGCTGTATCAGGGCGAGGAGCCCTTTTCCACGGCGGAAGCCCGGGCCCTGCGGGATTACACCCTGCGCTATGCTTTTGATGTGACCGTAAGCTATCACGCTACAGGCAGCGTGATCTACTATGAATACGGCGATAAGCAGCCGGTGAACAGTAATTCAGCCTCGCTGGCCCGGGCGGTGCAGGAGGTCACCGGTTACGGCCTGGAGGGCGACGGCGGCGTGGACGGCGCAGGCTACAAGGACTGGGCCATCGACGCGCTGGAGATCCCCTCTCTGACCATCGAGGTGGGCTGTCAGGAGGCCGCCCTGGCGGAGCGTGAGATCTACAGCATCTTTGCCCGGAATTACCGGGTCCTGCCGGCCATCGCCCGCTGGCTCCAGCGCTGAAATGGATATGAAAAAGAGCTGACCGATGGAGGCCAGCTCTTTCATTTTCCTGTTATACTCAGTCGTGACAATGCTCACAGTCGTGGATCTGGAAGTCGTCGGGGTTGTAGGCGATGCCGTTTTTGTCGTAGTAATCCTTGACGGCGGCGCGGACGGCCTCCTCGGCCAGAACGGAGCAGTGGATCTTGTGGGCGGGCAGACCGTCCAGAGCCTCCACCACAGCCTTGTTGGACAGCTGCAGCGCCTCTTCAATGGGCTTGCCCTTGATGAGCTCGGTAGCCATGGAGCTGGTGGCGATGGCGCTGCCGCAGCCGAAGGTGTTGAACTTGCAGTCGGTGATGACGCCGTCCTTCACCTTGATATACATGCGCATGATGTCGCCGCATTTGGCGTTGCCCACTTCGCCGATGCCGTCGGCGTCGTCCAGCTTGCCCACGTTGCGGGGATTCTGAAAATGGTCCATGACCTTATCACTGTAAAGTGCCATAATTATATTCCTCCTGACAGATAGAAAAGATTTACTTAAATAAGATGGGGACGCTGGCCCTTTTCCAGCTCGTCCCAGACGGGAGACATGTTGCGGAGATACTGGACAACCTTGGGGACCACTTCGATGATGTGGTCGATCTCCTCCATGGTGTTGTACTCGCCGATGGAGAGACGCAGGGAGCCGTGGGCCACCTCATGGGGCAGGCCCAGGCTGAGCAGCACATGGCTGGGATCCAGGGAGCCGGAGGTACAGGCGCTGCCGGAAGAGGCGCAGATGCCGTTCATGTCCAGCATGAGCAGCAGAGACTCGCCCTCGATGCCTTCAAAGCACATGTTCACCGTGCCGGGGACGTGGTGCTCCAGACTGCCGTTGATCTTGCTGTGGGGGATCTTGCTCAGCTCGGCAAAGAGCTTGTCGCGCATGGGGATGATCTTTGCGGTGTTGGCTTCCATGTTATCAATGGACTCCTTCAACGCCGCGGCCAGAGCCACGATGCCGGCCACGTTCTCCGTGCCGCCCCGGCGGCCCCGCTCCTGGGCGCCGCCCTCGATCAGGTTGAAGAGGGGCATGTTCTTTTTGGCGTACAGCACGCCCACACCCTTGGGCGCGTGGAACTTGTGGCCGGAAATGCTGAGCATGTCGATATTCATTTCCTTCACGTCGATGGGCATGTGGCCTGCGGCCTGTACCGCGTCGGTGTGGAAGGGGATGCCCTTCTCCCGGCAGAGAGCGCCGATCTCTTTGATGGGCTGGACGGTGCCGATCTCGTTGTTGGCAAACATGATGGTCACAAGAGCGGTGTCCTCGCGGATAGCGGCGGCCACATCCTCCAGACGGACCACGCCGTCCTCGTGCACATCCAGCAGCGTGACCTCATAGCCCTCTTTTTCCAGCTTTTTCAGGGTGTGCAGCACCGCGTGGTGCTCAAATTTGGTGGAGATCAGGTGCTTTTTGCCCTTGCGTGCCCCCGCCTTGGCGGCGGAGATGATGGCCTGGTTGTCGGCCTCGCTGCCGCCGGAGGTGAAGTAGATCTCTCTGGGCTCGGCGTTCAGGCAGGCGGCCACGGTGGCACGGGCCTGGGCTACCGCCTCGGTGGCCTTCTGGGCGAAGGAGTACAGGCTGGAGGGGTTGCCGTAGTTCTCGGTAAGGTAGGGCAGCATGGCGTCCAGCGCGGTCTTGCTGACGCTGGTGGTGGCTGCGTTATCGGCGTATACAAACATTGTGCATAGATCCTTTCTCTGTTAATTGCAGTTTTCCTGGCCGCGCCATTTTGCGCCGGTCAGCAGGTCTTCAAGACTTACGGTGTCAAGATAGGCGTTGGTGATATCGTCCAGCTCCTTCCACATGGGGACGGTCATGCAGCCCGCCGCGTTTTCGCAGTTGATGCTGCCGGCCTTGATGCAGGCCACAGGGGCCAGATTGTCCTCGATGCAACGGAGAATGTCGCCCACGGAGTAGTCGCCGGGGCCGCGGTTGAGCTTGTAGCCCCCGTCTTTTCCCCGGGTGCTGTCCACAAGCCGGGCCTTTTTCAGGTTTCCCACGATCATCTCCAGATATTTCATGGAGATGCCCTGCCGGTCGGCGATGGTCTTGAGGGAGATATATCCGTCCTCCGGGTGCTGGGCCAGGTCGATCATCACTCTCAGGGCATAGCGGCCCTTGCTTGTCACGTTCAAATAAACGCCTCCTTTCTTTTGCGCTGCCATGCAGCAGAACTTGGCCAATTTTGCCGCGGAAAACCTGGCCTTAATCGTATTGCCTGTCAGCATTAATTCCTATGTGCTTAATTTACCATAAATTTAGTAGGAATTAAATAGGCAATGTTGAATTGGTTGTCTATTTACTGTGCAAATTCTGCACAGCAAAAGTGCAACTTGGGTATTGCTTTATTTCGCTAATGTGTTATTATGCTAACGCAGCTAAAAATATCTGCTTCGGAGGAAAGAATAATGAAAAACACGATGAAAAAAATATTTTGCCTTCTGCTGGTGCTGACCATGGTTCTGGCGCTCTGCGCCTGCGGAAAGAAGGACACCTTTGTTGTGGGCATCACCGATTTTGCCCCCATGGACTATATGGACGAGAACGGTGAATGGATCGGCTTTGACGCCGACATGGCCAGGGCCTTTGCGGAATATCTGGGCCAGGACGTGGAGTTTCTTGAGATCGACTGGGACAACAAGATCCTTGAGCTGGACGCCGGCAACATCGACGCGGTGTGGAACGGCATGACCCTTACCGACGAGGTCCTCAACTCCATGGAGTGCGGCACCCCCTACTGCAACAACGCACAGGTGGTCGTGGTGAGCGCTGATGTGGCTGACCAGTACCAGGACGAGGCCAGCCTGGCCGGACTGAAGTTTGCCGTTGAGGCCGGCTCCGCCGGCGAGGACGCCGTGATCGAGCTGGGCAACGAGTACACCGCCGTTCTCACCCAGGCCGACGCCCTCATGGAAGTGGCCGCCGGTACCTCTGACGCCTGCATCATTGACCTGCTGATGGCCGGCGCCATGATCGGCGAGGGCACCAGCTACCCCGAACTGACCTACACCGTGAAGCTCACCACCGAGGAATACGGCGTTGGCTTCAAGATCGGCAGCGGTCTTGCGGAAAAGTTCAACGACTTCTATGCCAAGGCCTATGCTGACGGCACCGTGATGGAGATCGCGGAAAAGTACGGCGTGCAGGAATCCATTATTGCAAAATAAGCCGGAATAGTTTATTATACTAATGCGCTACCAAGGCAGAGGGGTGGAAACGCTCCTCTGCTTTCAGCCCCTGAGAACCTGAAAATACATAGAGAGGTTTGCCATGTTCCAGACTGTTTTATCCTCCCTGAGCCTTGGATTTCTGAAATCCCTGGAGATCTTCGCCCTGACGCTGCTGGGCGCCATACCGCTGGGTCTCATTATCGCTTTCGGCTCCATGAGCCGCTTCAAGCCCCTGCAATATCTGGTCAAGCTGGTGGTCTGGGTCATCCGCGGCACACCGCTGATGCTCCAGCTGCTCATCATCTATTACGGCCCCGGCCTGCTTTTGGGCAACAACTGGTGGGGCGGCAGCAGCTCCGGCCGTTTTGCCGCGGCCATGGTGGCCTTTATCTTTAATTATTCCTGTTACTTTTCCGAGATATACCGGGGCGGGATCGAAGGCATCCCCAAGGGGCAGAAGGAGGCCGGGCAGGTTCTGGGCCTGACCAATACGCAGATCTTTTTCAAGGTCACGTTGATGCAGGTCATCAAGCGCATCGTTCCGCCCATGGGCAACGAGGTCATCACCCTGGTCAAGGACACCTCCCTTGTGCGCGTTATTGCCGTGTATGAGATCATGTGGAACGGCCAGAGCTTTATCAAATCCTCCGGCATTATCTGGCCGCTGTTTTTCACCGGACTGTATTATCTGGCCTTCAGCGGTCTGCTCACCCTGCTTTTGGGCTGGGTGGAGAAGAAGCTGGACTATTTCAAGGTGTGAGGTGAGCACATGGCACTGCTGGAAGTAAAAGATCTATATAAAAGCTTTGACGAGCTGCAGGTCCTCAAGGGGATCAGCTTCTCCATGGACAGAGGAGAGACCCTTTCCGTGATCGGCCCCTCCGGCGGCGGCAAGACCACCCTGCTCCGCTGCCTGAACTTTTTGGAGATGCCCAGCTCCGGTCTGATCTCCGTAAACGGGCAGCCCATTTTTGACTCCTCTGACGGCAAGACCCTCAGCGAGGCGGAGATCAGGCGCAACCGGCTCCATTTTGGCCTGGTGTTTCAGAATTTCAATCTGTTCCCCCAGTATACGGCGCTGGAGAACGTCTCCCTTGCGCCCAAGCTCCAGGCAAAGGGCAGTGAAGGATATAAGCGGAACAAAAAGGCCGTCAACGCGGAGATCGAGGCGAAGAGCGAGGAGCTTCTGCGCCGGGTGGGTCTGGGAGACAAGCTGAACTATTACCCGCACCAGCTCTCCGGCGGACAGCAGCAGCGGGTGGCCATCGCCCGCGCCCTGGCTCTGACCCCGGAAGTGCTGTTTTTCGACGAGCCCACCTCCGCTTTGGACCCGGAGCTCACCGGCGAAGTGCTGAATGTGATCCGGAAGCTGGCGGAGGAGAACATGACCATGGTGGTGGTGACCCACGAGATGGAGTTTGCCGCCGCCGTGTCCGACCGGGTACTGTTTATCGACGGCGGCGTGATCGCCGAGCAGGGCCCGCCGGAGCAGGTGCTGAAAAATCCCCTGGAGCAGCGCACAAAACAGTTCCTCAGCGGCTACGGAAAATAAGCAGCAGACGAGAATAATAAGCATCCACCGGCAAAGCCGGTGGTTTTGCTTATGCGGGCAAAGCCCTCT
>CAMGRL010000021.1 GCA_946061515.1 uncultured Clostridia bacterium | reverse complement strand
TGGTCTTCACGCCGCTCAGGTCGGTCTTCCGGACCCGGCCGCAGCTGTTGCAGGTGTCGTCCGCTTCGTTGGTGTATACATGGGTGGGCGCGGCGGGGATTTCCACAAGGATGCAGCACTGGAAGTAATCCTTATCGCTTTCCGTGCCGTATGCTTCCACCTGGAACACGTCAGCGGTGCAGAGATCAAAGGCGCACATGGGAATGGTGGCAACCCACTTTCCGTCCTCTGTCTTCTCACCTTCAGCCCAGGCAAGACTCCGGTCTACGCCAATATTGAGACTCCAGATCGCAAAAAAGATGTCTTCATATTCATCCGCACAGGTGAACGTGATCTGCATCTGGCTCAGATCCTTGGACAGTGTGGCAACAAGAGGCTTGACTTCGCTGCTGTAGTCTTCCTTGGCCATGGGGTAGGCGCTGTTGAACTCGGCAGAGGCATAGTATTCATCCCGAACATGGTCCAGGGCAAAATGCTTTTCGGAGCACAGGAAATAGGTGTACATGGCAACTTTCTTGCCTGCGTCCAGGGTGCAGTCAAGGGCGTAATAGACGCCGTCCAGCTTGACAATGTTCCAGGCGTGGGGTTCGCCGTTCAGGGTGCCGCTGATAATGCGCGCATCCACGCCGGCGGTCAGCGCCATACGGTAGAACAGCACCGCGTAGCCCTGGCATACTGCGCTCTTGTTGATCAGCGCCGCGTAGGCAGAGTATTTCAGCAGGTTGCTGGTGTCTGCCAGGCCTGCGTAATCGTACTCAACATTGTCGCAGATATACTTGTAAATTGCGGCCACTTTTTCATAGTCGCTCTTGCCATCCAGTCCCAGGCCGGCCAGCACTGCGGGCACTTCAGTGTCCATTTTGCTCTCCTGGGCGGCGCTGGTATAATAAGTGATGATGAATTCATAGTAAAGGTATGTATACTCACCATCTGATGCTGCATAGGCGGTGCATTCATAGCTGTCCAGCTGGTACAGGAGGTAGTCGCCCTCTTTGGGATCGCCGGTATGGGCCACAGCGCCCACAACATAGGCGTCAATCTTATCCTCAACATACTTCTGGTCGACATTTTCCTTGGTTTTGCAGTAAATTTCAATCAGTTCGGAACGTTTTTTGAAGCCTTCGCGCAGCTGCACAGTTGCTTCTTCATCGCTGTCCAGAAAATCGCTGGGGTCCAGGTCCTCCTCGCCCGTTAAGTAAACAGGCACGGTGACGCTGTCAGAAACGCTGATTTCCCCGGACTCCGCTTCGGCTGCCTTCCCGCCGTAAAGGGGATTGGACCAGCTTACACTGGCGCGTACAACGCTGTCGGCAGCTTCCGCCGTGTTTTCATTCGCCGCCGGTTCATCAGCAAAGGCCGCCGCAGGCAGCAGCGACACGAGCATCAGAAGGCACAGCAAAAGGGTGACAAGCCGTTTGGATGTTTTTTTCATGTTTTCACCTCAGTAAAAGATTATTGCATGTTGTCTATTACCTGGGATTATAAAAAAGTCAGGAAACAAGAGCTTCTGCTTATATTTCCTGACGTTTTTTGTTTCGGTACATCCTCTGCCGCAATGCGGCAGAGGATGTATATTCATTTTTTGCTTCTGTACAGCAGGAAGCTGAATTACTTCGTCAAGCCGTACCAGCCGATGCCCTCAAAGATCCAGCCTGCGTCGACCAGGATCTGGCGCTCTTCGGTGCTGCTGGTGTAGTGGTGAGAGCCAAGGTCGGCGTTCTTGTTCCACATTCTGTACTGGGCCACTGCGTCGCTGAAGGCGGAGTTCCAGCAGATGTTCTCATACTGCCAGCCCGCATCCAGGAGCATCAGTACCTCAGACATGTCGGTGGTGTAGTGGTGGTCGCCGGAGTTGGGGTTGCATACACGGTGCACAGGGATACCGCCGGAAACCGGAGCGTTCCAGGCCACACCTTCATACTTCCAGCCGATGGCGGACAGGGCATCTCTCTCCTCGGTGCTGCCGGTGTAGAAGTGCTCGCCGGTGAACGGGTTGTAGAGACGGTACATCGGGGTGGTCTTTGTGGTGCTCAGGTCGGTCTTGCGGACGCGGCCGCAGTTGTTGCAGGTGGCGTCATGCTCGTCGGTGTACACGTGAGTGGGCGCTGCGATCACATTGACCTCACCCTCTGTGACAAGCACGTCCTTTCCGTCCTCAACGCCGTTGACCTTCACGTGGAACAGAGAAGAAGTGCAAAGGTCATACTGGCAGAGAGGAACGGTCACGGTCCAGGGGCTGTTGTCAACTCTCTCCGCGGCAAACTTATCGTTGACGGGCTTGGAGTCGTTGGTGAGGGTGAAGCTCACATCGGTCATATCCTCGTCAACATTGAGCACTGCGATGGTCATCAGGCTCAGATCCTTGGAAAGGCTGATGCTGAGGATCAGCTCCTCAGACTGGAGCTTGCCGATGGAGCTGAAGGTGTACTTCACGCCGTTGATTTCGGTCTCGCCGGTTGCCAGGCTGCCGTCACTGAATGCGTAGTAGATATCGCCGTCAAACTCGAACCAGCCGTTGTTCACAGCTCTGCCGGCCCAGTAGTAGTACAGGACGCCTTCCCTGTTGACGATGCTGCCCTTCAGCAGCTTGCCGTTGGTGTTGTCAAAGGTGTACTGCACGCCGTTGATCTCAATGACCACGGTGGGATTGCCGGTGGTGTCCTTCACGAAGTGGCCGGAGCTGTTGGTGCGGTACCAGGAGTCGGGATCGTCGCCGGTCTTGACCCAGGAATCACGCTTGGGCAGGCCAGCCCAGTAGTAGTAACCGGAGGGGTTGAAGTAGCCGTACAGCAGCTTGCCGTCTTCGCCGAAGTCGTAATATGCCTTCTTGGAGATGGCCTCATCGTCGGGCATGACATGCTTCTCGGTGCACATTACGCCGGTCTTGCCATCGAAGTGATACCAGTCGCCTTCAAATTCAAACCAGCCATAGGTCATCTTACCGTCGATATAGTGGTAGGTGTTGCCGTCAGCTTTTCTGATAAATCCGGTGTAACCGCCGATCAGAAGGCCTCTGTCAAACTCCATCTCCACGCCGTCCACGGTTACAGGACCGTCGAGAGCGACGCCGTTTTCATCGAAGTAGTAAGTAGTCTCTTCCATGAGGAACTCGCCGGTCTGGAATTCGCCTGCCACGAAGAACATGGGCAGTTCGCTGGCTCCGTCTACAGCCCAGCCAGTGTAGCTCACTTCAGCAGGATCCAAAGCTTTGCCGCAGCTCGAACAAATCAGCTTTCCGTTCGTATATACGGGGTTATTAAGCACATGCCCATTCTTTTCACATGCGCCGTCAGCTTTGTACATCGTAAAGGTGTCCAGCACATCTGCACTGCCATCTTCTTTGATGTCATACGCAGTCACGGTCATACTGTTTTCGGTGGCAGAGACACTCACATAGGCCGCAGTATAATTCTGGGTGGCAACAGCGAAATGGAAATCAGGATTATTATCAATTGCGTATTCAATGCTGCGGGACTTTTCACCAAAGTCACCACAGATAAAGTACACAATGCCCTCTCCATAAGTTGCAATTGCCGTGCCATTTTCATCCGTTGATGCTACAACCTGCCCATCTTTCAGGACTTCGGTACGGGCATAGCTGTGATCATGGCCGGAGAAGACCATGTTAATACCGGCTTCCTGCGCAGCAGCAGGAATGTAGCGATTGAACGCCTCACTGCTGCCCTTAGGATTGGTATAATAGGGAGGCTGGTGAACGGCAAGGATCTTCCATGTGCAATCAGACTTCGCCGCGTCCTGCTTCAGCCATTCAGCGGCTTCCTGTACATTGGCAGCATAGTTCATGACTGCAATGTATACATCGTTGTATTCCACCGAGTAGTACAGCTCATTTTCGAGCATCCACATCAGCTCTGCAGCGGAGCCAGATACGTCGCCATAATACTCATGGTTGCCCATTACCTGAGCAATCGGAATATCCGGATAATTCTGAGTAAAGATATCCAGGATCGTTTCCCACTGGCTCAAGTATCCGGCATTGTCAACGAAGTCGCCGGTCTGGATGCCAAAGTCCACATCCGTTTTGTTTACATGATCCGCCACATAGTTCATGAGTGCGACCGCGTTAGGATCAGCGCTACCGCCCAACTGCGTATCTGCCACTACGAAGAAATTAGTCGTATTGTCTTCCGGATTGGAAACAGTAAATGTCTGTACATCAGACCAGTTCTTGCCGTCGCCGACTCTGTAGCTGTAAGTCGTGCCAGGAGTCAGACCGGTGACTGTCACAGTGTTGATCAGAGCCGCGTCGCCGGACAGAGCAAACGGGTAGTTTGTGCTTGTCCCCTCTGCACGTTTCGACAAAGTGCCATTTTCCGTGTAGGCGCTCTGGGTATCATACTCCACAATTGCAGTATGTTCATTCTTCATGGGGTTGGCGATCCAGCTGATATTCTGCGTATTCTGATCGGAGCCGCTGATATTCAGCTGAATCATGCTGGGCAATTCCTCACCACCTGCGTTCAAAGTGGTGATGTTCGTTTTGAAGGAGAGTGCGCCGTCTTTTTCTGCATATATAACGGATACCGTTCCGGCTTCCTTTTCGCAGAAATATACGCCTGTCCACTGACCGTTTTCGTCAGTAACACCCAACTCGGTATCGCTTGCGTCGCCGTCATTTTGGACATAGATTTTAACGCCGGCTGCAGGCTCGCCCGCAATATCAACGACGGAAAGCGTACCGGATTCAGCGCCGGTAATCATAGGATCATTGGTAATCACATAAGACGCCACAATGGGAATCGTCAGTTTTCCGGTGGAAACGGAATAAGTATGCTCGCCGCTCTGATAGGTGACGCTAACACTCAGGGGCAAATTGTCCAGAGCAGTCAAACTGGAGGCAACGGGAAGAGCAAACCGAATAACGTTGCTGCCGGTTGCAGAACCGCTGGACGTTGCTTCGATCGTTACCGTTTTCTCGGCGGTGGTGCTGCGGGCTGCGGTATAGCTGCCGGTGAAACCATCGCCATAGCTTATTTGCGCACTGGTCTGATGGGGTCCCTGACCGCCGTTTTCCGCTGTGTCAAATTTGTCAACGTTACCGTAAACGACCTTGGCTGTAATGGAATCAATGCCGGAGATATCGTTAGTCGTAAAATCGATAACGAAGTCGCCGCCCAAAGGTGCCCCTTGCATATAGTCGATAATAACCGTAGGCAGGTCACTGTCAGGATTGTTCACAGTGAAGCTTCTGGTCGTGCTTGCTCTGTTGCCGAAATTGTCCATAATTTCGACGGAGATGGTGTGCCGTCCATTGGCCAGAGAAACAGCGTAGGTTACAGCCTGATCCGCATTGCTTACGCGTTCAACTGCTTCGCCGTCGATCTTGATTACAACATCATCCGTGGAAATACCGGAATAATTTTCTCCGTGAGGATCATTGTATTCCGTAAAGAACTGGAGCTCATTGGTAGTCAATACGGTTGAACCATCTTCCTCAAGGTTGGTCAACTCCATTGTGGACAAAGAAGCAGCTCCACCTTTTACGGAGGTAATTACCGGGTTCTGCAGGTCATCGGTGGTGGTGCCATAAACCGCGCGCACATTATCAATATAAATACTGCCGCTGGCCCGAGCGCCACAGGTAATTTTGTTGCCGTTCACATCGGAAGTGCCGCCCTCAATGATGATCATATTCAGCAGGTACTGACCGGGCATAATCTTCAGCGGATGCTCCGCGCTGACTTCAGCCGCCTTCGTATAGACAGGAGACAGGTCAGCTTCCATGTACCTCCAGCCCTCCCAGTTGATACCGGTGTACTGGGTGGTTGTATTCACGGTATTGCCAGCTGCATCCACAGTGGTCGTTTTGAAGTGGAGCAGACCATAACTTGAATATCCGGATCCGTTCCAATAGCTGATATAGGTGCTCAGCCAGAAGTTGGGAGTACCTTCCGGTGCGTACACCCACATGCCGATAGCAGAGGGGCTGCCATCAATGCTAATCTCGTCACCGGAATAAACCAGGAACTCATTGGTATTGTTCTTACCGGTAATTTGGGTATAATCATAGTGGAATTCCAGCGCCTGATTGCCAAAGCGAACCGGGCCTTCCGAAGCATTCACCAGCTTGGCATATGTATTCCATACGCCGTCAGCAGCACTGGAAATAGCGCCGGAATAGTAATTATAGCCCATCTGATTGTACAATATGCCCGGATCCTTCGTGCAATCCCATTTATAGGGGATCACAGAACTGCATTGCCAAGCAGGATTGCTGTTGATGAAGTCTCCGCAAGCAAGTCCGGCACCATTGGGTCCGGTTAAATCGAGAGTCTGAGGAATTGTAACACCATTGGGGTCAACCGATGCTGTTCCTGCCGTGCCAAATCCTTCCGTACTGACACCGGAAAGCCCGGAGGGTACGTTAGGAAAGGCATAACGGTAACCCCAGGCAGCGTTAGCGCCCATTAAAATTCCATTCTCGGGTGTTTCCTCAAAGTCCAGCAGCACCGTAGGCATCTTGCCAATCTCTACTTCGATGGTGTCCGAGATGGTCACGCCGCTCAAATTCGTATAGGAGACCTCGACCGTACCAGTCAAAGTCGCACCGGTCTTCGGGCCGGCGGTAAAGATGTTGTTGGAAACGGTACCCACATCATCTGCGCCATAGGAAGCGCCTGCCGGGGGGGTAACTGTCCAGGTAAAGTCGCCATCCTTGCAGACGACATCCAGTTCGGCACCCTTGACAGTCAGGCCAAGATCGGTTTCCGCACCAAAGTCCAGAGATACCGCTTCATTGGCAAAATAGAGTTCATCGGGCTCAATGATGGTAATGGTAGAAGACCCGACAACCGCGCCATTGTAGGAAAGCTGTACATTGACAGGACCAACATAATTAGTCGCTGCAGTAAATACGCCGGTAGCAGCATCCATAGTACCGGCAGCCGCGCTGTCCGCAGCCAACGCCCATGACAGCCCACTCTCGGGAAGCGGAGCGGAACCGCCGCTGACATCTACACCGATAGCCTCAAAAGTCACCGTAGAATTGGGCGTATACTGGATTCCCTTGGGAGACACGGACGCATGATCAAATACGCCATCGCTGTCTTCTGTAGAAATCAGGAGCATCGCGTCGGACACAGTCCGTTCAATTCCATCACTGGGACTGTTGACGACCTTCAGCTCATCGGAACCTTCCACACGAGCCGCAACAGTAGCAGAGCCGCCGCCATCCAGATAAAGCGCATCAACGCAGCCGGCATCCAGCAGGATACAGGCTACTTCATAGCAGCTCATGCCAACGCGATAAGGTGCCTGCCGGCCATCCGCTTCCAGGAAAATGACGTTGCCATCGGCATCAATACCCACACTGTTTCTGGGCATTTGTTCGCCGTCGTTTCCAACTGCAATCTCGCCGTCCTTGATCAGATAGAACGGGCCGGAGATTGCTTCCACGACATCCGAATAATCTGTCCCAGCGTCTCGGATCTCTGCAGTCCCGTCATCCAGAATTGCAAAATACGGTTCATTTCCGGTTTTAACCAGGTTTCCCTCCATAATGAGGTAGCCGATAGGCGCACCAGTCTGCATGTTGTAATAGTCGCCATTGGTTCCCCAAATGACCGTACCTTCCGGATCCGCAATGGTTTCATAGTCAGCTGCCTGGCTGGTAACAGAAGATAATGTCCAGCTCAATTCCTTTTCTGCACGCTCAGCAACTGTACTGTTCGCCGTATAGTAACCAGTATAGCTTGCTTTCAGCTTCAAATTTTCTGACAGATCGATCGTAGTAAGATAAGCGATAGTCTGATTTTTGTTTTTATCCTTCAGAATCAGTTCTTCATAGGAAGCGCCCTTTGCCAGGTTATTTTCCGTCCTGCCAATGGCGTAAATCCCAGCCGCAGCCATGGCGCCCTGATCCGTGCTCTCAAAGAGCTCAATGACTTCCTCATCATCAACAACGATGATCCCCTCTGAGGTCTCGTTGTCGGTACCCTCGCCGCCCTCTGCGGGCTCAGCGTCGGTGTCCTCGCCGCCCTCTGCGGGTTCGGCGTCAGTACCCTCGCCGCCCTCTGCGGGTTCGGCGTCGGTGTCTTCGCCGCCCTCTGCGGGTTCGGCGTCGGTGTCCTCGCCGCCCTCTGCGGGTTCGGCGTCGGTGTCCTCGCCGCCCTCTGCGGGCTCGGCGTCGGTACCGTTTTCGCCCGGCTCAGTGGAAACTTCCTCCTGACCGGCAGTGTCCTGTACGGTCGTTTCGATCTGAGTCAGAGCTTCTTCACCCGTGTCAGCCTCTGTGGCATAAACAGCGGGCGCGAGAGAAACCAGCATTGCGACAACCAGAATTGCCGACAACAACTTTTTCCCTGCGTTTTTCATGCACTTTCCTCCATTCAAAAAATTTCTTACTACTTTCCAACAATTTTATAATAAATGCCAACCGGCATGTATTAACCTGTTTTTTTAAGCGCTGTCCGGCGGATATAATCAGGACAGAAACCCTTTCACCGCAAAAGGGACGTTCACTGAGGCCGCAGCGACCTTCAGCTGATTCGATCCCTTGACGGAAAAGGCGTGGATATGATAGATCCCCTCGCTCTGGTGTTCTCTCAGATCAACGGTGCCGTGCCAGAGCCCGTCGCTGTCTTTCTCTGCGGTGATCCACTCAATATCGTCCTGGTCATTGACGTCGCTCCAAACGGCAAATGCCATCTTTGAACACTTGCCGGAGTCATCCATGGTGATCTCCATGGTTTTGCAGTCCTCCGACACCTGGGCGCTGAGCTTGTACAGCAGATTCTCCGTGCTCTCCACATAACTGTATCCGCCCGCTATCGGGCCGCCGGAATCGTCCGCATAGGCATAGATCACATATACGCCCACGCTGCTGTGCATAGCCAGATCAACGGTATAGTGCCAAACGCCGTTTCTGTCCCGTTTTGCCGCGTACTGGCCCAGATCGTCCTGCCCGTCGTTCAGGCTCCAGACCACAAAGCGGATCTGCTCATATTGGCCCTCATCCCGGAAATACAGCTCCATACTGCGGCAGTCGTCGCTGACAGTACTGGTCACCAGGGCGTTTTTCACGATCTCGTCCCCTTCCGGGAGACGGAAAGCCTCTGCCCTTCCTCTGAGCCAGTCCTGAACCACGGTGACGGCCTCATCAAAACTGTTCTGGAAGGAGACGTCCCCCTTCGGGTTGGGCATTCCCAGAACATCCCAGCGGATATAATTCATCCCGGCGGAAGATTCGATTTCTTTCTTCAGCACGCCCGCATAGGATGCCAAAGACTCCAGCTCGTCCTTATACAGGGCAAAAAGCTCCTGGGTTCTTTCGTAAAATTCGGGGACCGCCAGCAAAAAGCGGAACACGGTATGCCGGATCCCGTAATTTTCCGTATAGGGCGCGCCGTCGCTGCCCATGCAGGTATCGAAGTCCCATATGGGACCCAGATGCAGAACATCTTCCGGGCCGTCCTTATACCAATAGAAGCTGCTGGCAAAAGCCTCCCGGTTCTGCACATATTCATTGAGGAGATAATACTTGATAAAAGAGTCCACGTCGATCATTTCCGACAGGTCTTCCAGCGTGATCTCTTCCGGTTCATGGGAATAGAGATAGACGGAAAACCGGTCCAGCGCGGTCTCAAAATCCGCGATCCCGGCGGAAACCAGGGACTCGTCCGCTTCCACCGTGTCCTTCAGCACAAAGTGCTTTTGCAAAATCGCGCTGAAAAAGCAGTAATCCTCATCGTCAAAAAAAGCCTCATCGTGCTCAAAAAGCACGCCCAAACTGTCTGTCAGCGCCAGCCGGTTTTCGCTGATCTCCACCTTTTCGCCCAGCATGTAGGTCCCCCGGTAGTCCCCGTCAATCCACAGGTCCACATAGCGGAAGGAGGGCACAAAGCCCATTTCCATGGAGGAGGCCGCATGGTAAGCAAGCTGGTTTCGGATCATGCTGTCGTCACAGGCGTTGGCGATCAGGATCCATTTTTTTGCCTCGTTCATCCCCAGAAGGGAGGTTTTGCTGTCAAACTTGAGCTGATAGCCCTTCTTGTCGCCGAACATGGTCCAGGAGGAGTTGCCCCGGCCCTTGATTTCAACACAGCTTTCCGCACTCAGATCCTCTTTTCCGTCGGCACTGCGCAGATAAAGGCTGTTGCCCGGATGCCGGACGTCCTTGTCGGCGTGGATCTCCTCCAGAGACGTGTCCTTCAGGCTGAGATACAGGCTGGGAAGCTGGGACTGCATGACGGCAACGCTGTATGTCTGGCCGTCTTCTCCGGTCAGCTCCAGCCTGTCGCCGCTTTTTTCAAAGGCGCCGCTGACGCATTTGTTCTCCTCATCCAGCTGTCCGGCCGAGGCGGCGCTGATCCCGCCGGTGAAGAAAACTTCAGTTTCCGATATCCGCAGGTCGGAAGGCAGAAACAAAGTCCACATTCCGTCCTGTTCAGACCGGTAACCGTCCAGCACATTCCCCTGCTGATCATAGGTGAAGCAGTGAAAGCTCTCCTTTTCCGGCTCTGTTCTGTTGCCGTAAATATACAGTCCGGCCAGCAGCGCCAGAACCATTGCCGCCGCTGCGGCAAAAATTGCAATCTTGCGTTTGCTCATACTCCCACCTGCTGTATTTCTGAAATACAGCCGGCCCTTTCTCCCAAAAGTATCAAGCAGGAAATCAGAAAATTATTTCTGGGAAAAATCTTCCTTATCCAGGGAGAAATTCGGATTATAATAGGGATCTCCTGCTTCAAGCTCCGCCGCCCAGCGGGTCTGGAACCGCTTTACCTCGCCCACAAAGCGGGCGCGCTTCTCCGGCGAATCGTCCAGGCCGCGGCTTTTTGACTCGTAATGGTACAGCTCCGCAAAGGGCGTCCAGACGATCAGATAGCCCGCCTTCCGGATGCGCATGCACATGTCCACGTCATTGAAAGCGACGGCAAAGGACTCGTCCAGGCCGTCCATCTCATCCCAGACCTTCCGGGGGATCATTACGCAGGCAAAGGTAACGCCGCTCAGATCCTGGGCATAGATGAGCCGTCCCATATATCCGGGGTGCTTGCGGTCAAAGCCCCGGTGGTAATGCCCGGCCAGAGTCAGAAGCCCGATCCCCAGTCCGGCGTGCTGTACGGTGTCGTCGGAATAGTACAGCTTTGCTCCCACCGCGCCCACATCGCTGCGCTGGGAATACATCAGCATCTCCTGGATCCAGTCCGGAGAGATGACCTCCGTATCGTTATTGAGGAGGAGCAGATGCTCGCCGGCGGCATACTTCGCGCCGAAGTTGTTTATGGCGGAGTAGTTAAAGGGCCCATCCCAGGTGACAACCCTGAGATTCGGCCATTTTTCCCGGATCTCCTGGTAATAGGCAAAGATTTCCGGGGAAGTGCTGTTGTTTTCCACGATGATGACCTCAAAGTTTCTGTAGGTCGACCGGTCGTAGATGGACTCCAGGCACACTTTCAGGTCGTCTTTATGCTCGTAGTTGGGTATGATGATGGAGACCAGGGGTTCTCCTTCGATCTCGTAACGGAGACGATACATGGAGGGGACGGCGCTGTCCAGCACCTCGCCCTTCAGGCCCACGCGCTCAAGATGGTCCCGGATGCCGCGCTTTGCCGCCTCGATCACATAGGGCTTGGCGCCCACGCTCTCCGCCACGGAATCGGGATGGGCCCGCCAGTAGTAGAGAATTTTGGGGATGTGGACGATTTTTTCCGCTTTCTCCGTCAGCCGGAGCATCATGTCAAAGTCCTGGCTGCCGTCGCACTCCGGGCGGAACTTGCCCGCAGCGTCCAGCAGGCTCCTCTTAAACGTGGTAAAGTGGCAGATATAGTTGTTTGCCCGCAGGGTATCCGGCGCGTAATCCGGCTTGAAGTGGGGGCAATAGGCGTCCGAGGGTGTGAGGCGGAAGGTGTTTTCATCGGTGTAGATGAAGTCCGCGTTCTTCTCGCATATGGCCTTCATGTTCTCATACAGGGCCGCGGGATGCAGCAGGTCGTCATGGTCGAAAAGGGAGATATAGTCTCCGGTGGCCATGTCGATGCAGGCATTGGTGTTGCCGGAAATGCCCAGGTTCTTCTCCAGCTTTTTATAGCGGATGCGCTTGTCCTTTCGGGCATACTGGGCGCAGATCCTGCCCACATCGCCGTGGGCCTGGTCGCTGCCGTCTGCCAGACACAGCTCCCAGTTGGAATAGGTCTGGTCCAGGACCGACTGGATCATCTCCCGCAGATATTTTTCCGGGGTGTTGTACAGGGGGACCAGAATACTGAATTTGATATTCTGTGGAAACTGTTCCTTTTTCTGGGCTTTTAACTGGTTCTCCGTATAAAGCGGGCGGGGAATGTCGATAAAATTCGGCTTGCCGGAGAGCTTTCTTCTGACTCTCTGCCAGGTTGCGGTAAAGCCGTTTCGCAGCAGGCTCTTGACGCCCTTGGCCGCCAGCCGGGTGCAGCGGTGGGCGCGGATGAAGGTTTTCAGCTTCGCCGTAAAGCTGCGCAGGGGCTTTGTCAGTTTCCAGCTCCTTGAATTGAGCAAGAGCGTGTACTGATTGAGATAATAATCCCTCTGCACGATGGCTTCCCGATAGTGAAGCTCCAAAACTGCGGCAGTTTCCGAACTTTCTTTCAGGCTGAGTTCAAGGCTACGGACCCGGTTTTCCTTCTCCGTCAATAGCGCCGTCAGGTTTTGGATATGGCGCTCTTTGTCCTCCGTCACCTTTTCCCAGTAGCAAAGCAGCTGCTCCTGTTTTTCCGCTTCGCGCACGATGAGGCTCTCGTAGTCCTCCAGCTGGGAAAGCCAGTCGCCGCTGCGGCGGAAGGAAGAGGCATATTTGGCAATGTATGTAGGACGGTAATTCAGATCGTCCAGGAAGCCCTGTCCGGCAAAGACTTTTGCCCAGTATTCACGGGGCTGCACATTGATATGGGTGGGGTCTTCAAAATCGTCGGGGGTGGAGGAGAAGATCACTCTGTCCGTTCTGGCGCACAGATTGGCGATGGCCCTGCGGCCGTCTTCCGCGCTCAGATGCTCCAGCACCTCGATACTGATCACAAGATCAAATTTTTCCGGCAGCTTTTCCGGCAGCGGATCTGTCAGGGAGCAGACCGCGCAGTATTCCCGCACATCCTCGCGCACCATGGAAATGGCGTATTCGGAGATGTCAATTCCGTAAGCTTCTACTCCTCTGTCCCGCAGAGCGGCCACCAGATGTCCGGAAGCACAGCCTGCATCCAGAACGGTCCGGGGGTGAAGCGCATTGACAATCTGCTCCGCCACGTTTTCGTGGAAAGCCTTTATCTCTTTTGATTCGATATAATCAATTTTTCCGGTGTCAACGTCATACTGACGGTAATATTGCTCGTTATAGATCTCGTTCATGCCTGCTTCTCCCATTTGGGCTTTGCTTAATTCCCGGGCCGGCTAAAGGGCACAGGAATTTTACATTATCATCCATTATAACATATGATACTTACTTTATCAACTGTTTTTCCTCCGCACGTTCCTGTTATATTTTTCATGATTTCAGGGTGATTCCGGCGAAAAACGGAAAAAACGCTGCCGGAAAACCTGCCGAATCGCCGTGCACGGCGTGCATGGTCCGCGCAGACGGCGGCAGATCCGATCAACATTTTTTGCAGCGTTTTTTCAGCCTCATGAAACATATTCTGCGGTTTGCTCACAAAGTGCTTTCCTGAAGCTGAGCGATATATCTTTCCAGGGCGTCCTGCCAGGAGGGCAGGCGGTGGAAGCCCTGCTGTTCAAGCTTATCCTTGGACATGCGGGAATTTTTGGGTCTGGCGGCTTTCGCGCCGTATTCCTCTGTGGTAACGCGCTGCACCTGCACCTGCTTGCCGGCGGCGGCAAAGATCGCTTCCGCAAAATCCGCCCAGGAGCAGACGCCCTCATTGGTGGCGTGGTACACGCCGTATTTCTCCGAAACGATCATGTCGCAGAGCAGCGGGGCCAGATCTGCCGTATAGGTGGGGCTGCCGATCTGGTCGGCCACCACCCGGAGACTGTCGTGATTTTCTGCCAGACGCAGCATGGTTTTGACAAAATTTCCGCCGTTTATGCCGAAGACCCAGGAAATGCGGACGATGAAATACTTTTCCAGCATGGCCTGGACCGCCAGCTCTCCGGCCAGCTTGGTGCGGCCGTAATTGCCCTTGGGGCCGTAGGCGTCTTCCGGGCGGTAATATTCCTCTCCGTCGCCGGGGAAGACATAGTCCGTGGAGATGTACAGCATTTTCACGCCCTGCTCCCGGCAGACCGCGGCCAGATTCCTTGTTCCGTCCACGTTGACGCTCCAGCAGCGCTCCGCGTCCTCCTCGGCGTTGTCCACCTTGGTATACGCGGCGCAGTGGATCAGGGCGTCGGGCCGCTCCTTTTCAAAAAGCGCCTTTACCTCTGTTTCGGAAGTGATGTCGCAGTCCTTTGAGCCCAATCCGATGTTCTCTATTCCCCGGGCAGAGAGTACCCGGCACACATCATATCCAAGCTGACCGGTAGCGCCGGTGACCAGAACTTTCATATTATTCTCCATTCTGCCGCAGATGTTTCAGCACAAACAGCAATGTAAATCTCCCCCTGCGGCGGGATGGAGATTTTTGGCATGTGCCGCGGTTGCCGCTTCAGCGGCGAGCGGCACGCCATCTTGATCTGGATAGTGTGTTTTTTCACACCATACCTCTTTTGGGCTATATGCCCACACTGTATTTTTCCGTAAATTCAAATATCGGGCTGTTTTTGTCCTTTGTGCTGATCCGGTTGGCGCCCACATAGTAGCCGGCGCGCTGACCGTAATACTGCCACATAAGGCCGGGCAGCTCCTCCCACAGGTTTTCATCCGCCATGCGGCCCACAGAGTCCAGATAGGGGCAGATCGTGTGCATGATATACCTGCCGGTAAGCATGGAAAGCTCCGGAGAAAAGTGGTAATCCCCGGGGATCATGTCCAGAAGCTCCAGGGTGAACTGCCGGGTATCCTCATCAAATCCCGGGGCGTCCGCGAGGACTCTCCGCCTCACCTCCGCCTCACTCATGGCCTTCAGGCCCAGGATAATGTGATTGAACTGTTTGCGTATCCCTTCCCCGAATTCCCGGGGACTTTCCTGCCTGTCCGGCCCGACGGCCAGACTTTCCAGGAAGGTTTTTATGGTGCAGCAGGCGCCGGCGATCCCGCTGACCGTCTCCTGCAGACTCAGCTCGCTGCCCCGGAAATCGTCAAACTGCCCGTCGAGAAAACAGACGTCCACAATGGAACGCTTGAAATGGTACAGGGGTATTCTTGTATGGGAGTGTATCACCGACACGGAGTCCAGCAGGGCCAGCGAATAGCCCGCGTAAAGCATCCGCACGCCAAGCTCCAGATCCTCGGCGAAGCTGCCCCGGTGGCCGCCCATGTCCATATAAATCTGCCTTTTGATCAGGCAAGCATTATCCGTAAGCTGGGCGCAGGGCCGGATGGACTCATAGGCCGTATCCTCCGGAAGGGAGGCCAGCCGGTCTTCCCCGCCGCACATGATCCTTCTCCACTGCCATACGGTGATCCGGCTGATCAGGTCGCTGTCCGGTCTGGGCTTTTCGTAGCAGGATACTGCCGCCGCGCCCGAGGTCAAAGCCGGCTGCAGCATGTGCAGAAGCCAGTTTTCCCCGTCCGGCAGGGCGTCCTGGGTCATGAAGAGCAGGTATTCTCCGGAGGCGTTTTCCGCCCCCAGCTTGCGGGCATAAGAGTGGGAAAATTCCTCCTGGGTGATGCGGATCACTTTTGCTCCGGCCTGTTCCGCCAGATCGGGAGTTTTGTCGGTGCTGCCTGAATCCACCACCACCAGTTCCAGCTCGCCCACGCCCTTCTGGCCTTTCAGCGCATCCAGCAGCTGCGGCAGCTCATGGGCGCCGTTGTATGCGGGGATGACCGCGGAGATCTTCCCCCCATAGGGCAAAAGGGTTTCGGGCATGTGCCAGATCTGCTCCGGCGGGACCTGCCACATCTCCTGTTCATACAGCTCGTCCTCATCCTGAGGGAGCCAGTCATTTTTGAGAATGCGGCGGATGATCTTTTTTGCGGTCATCCGCACGCCGTTTTTCCGGAAATATCGCCCGGTTCTGAAAAGCAGGCCTCTGAACCTTGTCAACGCCGAGCTCATCTGTTGCCGTACATTCTTTCGTAATAGGTCTTGTATTCGCCGTTGATGATGTTCTCCCACCAGGGCTTGTTGTCCATATACCACTGAATGGTCTTGACGATGCCGTTTTCAAACTTGGTCTCCGGCAGCCAGCCCAGCTCGTTGTGGATAAAGGTGGGGTCGATGGCGTAGCGCATGTCGTGGCCCTTGCGGTCGGTCACATAGGTGATCAGATCCTCGCTCTTGTCCAGGGCGTGGACGATGAGCTTGACGATGTCGATGTTGCGCATCTCGTTATGGCCGCCGATATTGTATACCAGGCCTTCCTTGCCGCCCTGAAGGATCAGGTCGATGGCGGAGCAGTGGTCCTCCACATACAGCCAGTCGCGCACGTTCAGACCCTGGCCGTAAACCGGCAGGGGCTTGTTGGCGGTGCAGTTGGCGATCATCAGGGGGATGAGCTTCTCCGGGAACTGATAGGGGCCGTAGTTATTGGAGCAGCGGCTGATGGTGATGGGCAGGCCGTAGGTGCGGAAATAGGCGTTGCACAGCAGGTCCGCGGAGGCCTTGGAGGCGGAATAGGGGCTGGAGGTGTGGATAGGGGTCTGCTCGGTGAAGAACAGGTCGGGCCGGTCCAGGGGCAGGTCGCCGTAGACCTCGTCAGTGGAGACCTGGTGGTAGCGGCTGACGCCGAAGATGCGGCAGGCGTCCAGCAGCACCTGGGTGCCCATAACGTTGGTCTCCAGGAAGACGGCGGGGTTCTCGATGGAGCGATCCACATGGCTCTCCGCCGCGAAGTTTACCACCACATCGGGCTTCTCCGCCTCGAACAGGTCGTACACCGCCTTGCGGTCGGCAATATCAATGCGGACAAACTTGAACTTGGGGTCGTTCATCACAGGGGCCAGTGTTTCCAGATTGCCCGCGTAGGTCAGCTTGTCCAGACACACCAGATCATAGTCCGGGTGGGTCTTGCGCATATAGAAGATGAAGTTGCTTCCGATAAAGCCGGCGCCGCCGGTAATAAACATTTTCATATCTTTTCTCCTTTTATCTCAAAAATCCGTTACCGCGTCCCGGAGGAAGGGAGAGTTCTGATCCTTGGCCGAGAGGACGGGATTTTCCACGCCCCAGTCGATATTCAGCTCCGGATCGTTCCAGCGGATGCCGCCGTCGTAGGCCGGGGCATAGAAATTGTCCGCCTTGTACAGAAATTCCACATCGTCGGTGAGGGTGACAAAGCCATGGCCGAAGCGCCGGGGAATGAGCAGCTGCTTTTTATTCTCCGCCGACAGCTCCACCGCCACCCATTTTTTATAGGTAGGGCTTTCTGGCCGCAGATCCACCGCCACGTCCAGCACCGCGCCCCTGGCGCAGCGCACCAGCTTGGCCTGGGACCATTCGCCCCGCTGGAAATGGATGCCCCGCAGGGTGCCCTTCACGGTGGAGGAGGAGTGGTTGTCCTGGACAAAATCGTAAAACAATCCGGCCTCCTCAAAGCTGCGTTTGGACCAGCTCTCCATGAAAAAGCCTCTGTGGTCGCCGAACACGTCCGGCTCCACAACAACAACGCCGTCAATGGCGGTCTTGGTAAACTTCATTTTCTGTATCTCCGTAAAATCAATATATGTATTTCCCTTCGGCCACGTTCATCAGGTGCTTGCCGTAGGGAGATTTTCCGTATGCGTTTGCCGCTTCAAGGAGCTGCTCCCGGCTGATCCAGCCGCTGTTGTAGGCGATCTCCTCCAGGGCGGCGATCTGAATGCCCTCCCGGGACTCCACCACCCGGACAAATTCCGTGGCCTGCGCCAGAGAGTCCATGGTTCCGGTGTCCAGCCAGGCATAGCCCCGGCCCAGGGTGATCACGTTCAGCTTGTCCTCTTCCAGATAGATGCGGTTCAGGTCCGTGATCTCCAGCTCCCCTCTTGCGGAGGGCTTCAGGGCCTTTGCCCTTTCGCAGACCTTTTTATCGTAAAAATACAGGCCGGTGACCGCGTAGTTGGACTTGGGATTTTTGGGCTTCTCCTCGATGGAGACGGCCTTTCCGTTTTTATCAAACTCCACCACGCCGAAGCGTTCCGGGTCCTCCACATAATAGCCGAACACCGTGGCGCCCTCCTCCTGCTTTGCCGCCCGGCGCAGATGGTCGCCCAGGCCGGCGCCGTAGAAGATGTTGTCGCCCAGGATCATGGCGGCCCTGTCGTCGCCGATGAACTCCTCGCCCAGAATAAAGGCCTGGGCCAGTCCGTCCGGGGAGGGCTGCACCTTATAGGAAAGTCTTATGCCGTACTGGCTGCCGTCGCCCAGCAGCCGCTCAAAGTTGGGAAGGTCGGTAGGCGTGGAAATAATCAGGATATCCCGGATGCCCGCCAGCATCAGAGTGGACAGGGGATAAAAGACCATGGGTTTGTCGTAGATCGGCAAAAGCTGTTTTGAGGTCACCTTTGTCAGGGGATAAAGACGCGTGCCGCTTCCTCCGGCTAAAACGATTCCTTTCATTTTTTACCTCCATCTATCCGTTTTTTTCTATTTTTTGACTTATTTGAGTTTATCACGCAAATAAAGTCGTGTCAACAAACTGTCCAGGTCAGGAAACATGCAAGTTATTCCATTTTATCTGCCGTCAGCCAGCGCGCACAGCGCTTCCATACGGCTGCGGTTTGTCCCCTCCATGTCAAAGGGCGGATGTTCCTGTTTTTTATACGTTTTTATTGCCGAAGCAAGGGCTTCCGGCGTCTTATCCGTTATGGCGGCATGATCGGCAATGTTAATCCGCTCGTCGCTGACCGGGATGGTCGTGATAATGTCTTTTCCCAGCACCAGCGCTTCATAATACACCACGGGAAAGCCCTCATAATCCGAGCTGAGCACCAGGCAGTCCGCCCGGTCCATATACGGATAAGGGTTGCTGCTGGCCCCCGTCATCTCCACGAATGGTGTGAGGCCAAGGCTTTGGATAAGCTCCCGGCAAAGGGCACGGTCCGGCCCGTCGCCCACGATCAGCAAACGGATATCCTGCCGGTCCTTCAGGGCCAGAGCAAAGGCCTCCAGCAGCCGGGACAGCCGCTTGTGTGGCTCGCTGAGACGGCCCACGAAAACAAACACCGTCTCCCCCGGCCCGGGCTGAAATTTGCAGGGCTCTTTGGCCATAGACCGGATCTCACCGGCGTTGATGAGGTTGTTGATGACCTGGGTTTTTCCCGCAAGCTCCGGCAAAACAGTGCAGAAGCTCTCCCGGCTTTCATTGGAGACAAAAAGGATCTTGCGGAAATTTTCCGTCCGCAGCTGGTGGAAAAAGGCCCTGAACTGCTCTCTGTCCGGGTAGATATGGGTGTAATCGTTGTGTACATAAAGGCAGGAATTATCTGACGCCGCCTGACTGAGCCTGCTGCCAATGACGGAATAGGTGCAGTAGGAGCAGGAAAAATCGTACCGATTCCGGTTTTTTTGCACCCAGAACCAGCGCTTTGCAAAGTTGATCAGCTTTCTCAGGGGCACAAAGGGGCAGCGGCTCAGCCGGTATTCCTCCACCTTCACCCGCTCGTCCAGCTTTTCCAGAAACTCGCCCTGTTTTTCCTCCAGTACCAGCGTCACCTGATACCGGTCAAGATCCAGGCTGTTCAGCAGGTTCAGCAGGGATTTTTCCAGCCCGCCGATCCCCATGTGCTTGGAGAAGAAAATCAGTTTTTTCATGGTATTACAGGCTCTGCCCCAGAGAGGCGAGATACTCCCTGCACACTTCCTCCGGCTCGCCCGCCTTCACAATATGGCCGTGATCCAGCCAAATCACGCCGGTGCAGAGCTTCAGAATAGACTCCACCGAGTGGGACACATACAGCACCGTAGTGCCGCCGTTGATCATGGAGAGCATCTTCTCCTCACTCTTGCTCTGGAAGGCAGCGTCGCCCACGGACAGGATCTCGTCCACGATCAAAATCTCCGGGTCCACAATGGTGGCGACGGAGAAGGCCAGCCTTGCGCTCATACCGGAGGAGAAGTTTTTCACCGGCACGTCCATAAAGTCATGCAGTTCGGAAAAGTCCACGATCTCCTGATATTTGCTTTTGATAAACTCCTCGGAATAGCCCATGACGGCGCCGTTGAGATAGACGTTTTCGGAGGCGGACAGGTCCATATCGAAGCCCGCGCCCAGCTCGATCATGGGGCAGACATTGCCGAAGGTCTCTATCGTGCCTTTGGTGGGCTTGTATACGCCGGCCACGATTTTGAGCAGGGTGGATTTTCCCGCGCCGTTGCAGCCCACAAAGCCGATGACCTCGCCCCGCTTCACTTCAAAGCTCACATCCTGCAGCGCCCAGAAGTCATTTTTGCTTTTGTCCTGTTTTTTCTTTTTGGGATCAAACAGATCCACGAAGCCCTGTTTCAGGGAAAAGCCCTTGTCGATGCCCAGATTGAACATCATCGACAGGTCTTTTGCTCTTATCATGATTTCGTCCATATTGCAAGCCTCAACTCAAATGTAGTAGACAAACTTGTCCTGATTTTTCTTGAACACCACCACGCCCAGCAGCAGAACCAGCGCCGCAGACACAAAGCAGGCGGCAAACTGGCCCACCGTGGGGCAGTGCTTATACAGGATGATGGTCCTGGCAAAGTTGATGTACTGATAGAGCGGATTGAACTTCAGCAGCGTCTCAAAAAATTTGTTCTGAAGCATGGAAAGATCATACATGATCGGGGTAAGGTAGGTCCAGAGCGTAAGGACAATGCCGTAGATATACAGCATGTCCCGCAAAAACACCGCCACCGCAGACAGAAGAAAACCTATGCCCAGGGTGAACATGAGCAGGCACAGGAAAGAATAGGGCAGCAGCAGGTGGTAGATATTCACCCCGGTGCCGGTGGCAAAGATCACCACGTAGAGGGGGATCAGGGTCAGCAGAAAGTTGATGCCCACGAAAAGGCACTTGGTCAGGGGAAAGATGTATTTGGGGATATACACCTTGTTGATCAGGCCGAAGTTGGCAATAATGCTGCTCATGGAAAGGTTGGAGGCCTCGCTGAAATAGTTGAAATAGGTAAGGCCGGTGAGCAGGTAGACCAGATAGTTCACCCCGGGGACGTTGAATTTGAACACGTTTGAGAAAATAATGGCCATGACCGCCATCATCAGCACCGGGTACAGCAGGCTCCAGGCCACGCCCAGCACGCTGCGTTTATATTTCACCTTAAAGTCTCTGGACACCAGCTGTTTGATCAGAAACCCGTATTTTTTCAGAGACAATATGATATTGCGGATTGATTTCATTTCTTCCTCCATGTAAATGGGTATACTTCCGATGTTGCATTATACCATATAAGTATCTCAATTTCCACCTATTTTTACACTTCACGGCAGTTCCTTCCTCCCTGTTTACCTCTTCACTCTTCACTCTTCACTATTCACTCTTTGTTCGCTCCTGTTGCCGCCGTTCCTGGGCGACCTGGAAAAAGTCTCCCCACCCCGTGTCATCCTGAGCGTCAGCGAAGGATCCCGTATTCAGGGGCTTCGGCGTTCTGTTCACAGGATTCTTCGCCGCTTCGCGGTTCTGAATGAGAGGAGAAGCTGGGATCGGTTTTGCTCCGTCTGCCCACGGCAAAAAAGGAAGAGCGTTTCAAAAGCGCCCTTCCTTTTTCCTGTACTCTTTTAAAATTTCACAAAGCCGGTGGTGCTGCCCAGAGGGTAGCCCAGGATCCAACCGCAGCGGCCGCAGTTGGGGCACTTTACACCCTCGTCCCGCAGCTTCTGCACCCGCATCTCCGCCCGCATCAGGTACATGTTGGTCTTATCCACATAATTGCAGCCGGGGCAGAAGCACAGGTAGTTGGCAAAGCTGTCGTAGATGTCGTTGGCCCGGTCCGCCTTTTCCTTCGTCGTCAGCGCCCGGGGCGTGACTTTCGGATTTTTCAGCATGGCAAACCTCCTCAGATGATCCGCTGGGGCTGCTGCTTGTCAAAATATTTGTCCATAAAGGGCAGCACCACAGAGCGCATCAGCTTCATGTCCAGATTGAAATAATACACCGCGAAAAGCCCGGAGAGCAGGGCGAACAAAACCGCAAAAATCTTCAAAATCTTTTTCATATGTTTTCCTCCTTACCAGCCCATGGAGTCGTCGAAGTCCACCAGCGTGGGGTCCAGCGGCTCCTCGTGCAGAACGTCGGTCATATACTGGTTCACGGCCCGTCTGGCCTCGGCCGGCGGGACGATGCGGGGATCCATCAGGGAGTGGGGCATCCAGATGATGTGGAAACGGTCCCGGTATTTGTTGAACTCCTCCTCCAGCAGGCCCTGGGCCCCGGCCATGCCCTTGCAGCCGATATCATCGTACATGATGATGGTGTCGCAGTTGAACTTCTCCGCCGTCTCGAACATCTGCAGGATATGCCGGTTGCCGCCCACGGTGTGGGTGCGCATGGGGGTGTGGGAGTACCAGTCGGCCAGGTCCTCCATCATGATCTCCTCGTCCTCGGTGTCGATGATGTTGTGTCCGGTCAGGGAGTCCATGTTGATCACGCACAGAATGCCCCAGCAGTTATACAGCCAGCTGACGCCCTGAATGTAATAGGTGGAGCCGCAGCTCCAGGCCAGGGCCCGGTGCCGGGTCTTGGGGAAGGGCTTAATGTCCTTCTCCACGCATTCATAGAACATTTTCAGCAGCTTGGGCGAGGTTTTGGCAAAATATTTGGTGCCGCCCTGCTGGTAGAAGTAGATGCGGAACAGGCCCTGCAGCACGGCATTCAGGCAGCCGTTGTCGGTTCTGGCGTAGATGTCCCAGCGCTCCAGCTCCTCCCGGTTCACCTGGTTGGTGGCGCGCAGATGCTCCCTGAAAGCCTCCCAGTCAAAGGGGCGGCCGAACTGCTGCTCCATAAATTCGATGGCCTCGTACAGCTCGTGAACCCCCAGCTCCTTGGTGGTGGGGTCGTCGTACATCAGCGGCGTGGTCAGCGGGTGCACCGCTTTTTTGCCGTTTGCGGACAGCTCCCGGTACATGGCGTTGTTGTCCATCATGTTGGCGTCGCAGGGGTTGTTGGTGGTCATCCAGAAGTTGCCGATGTCCGGGTATTCCCCCACCACGGCCACGCCGGTCTCCACCAGGGGCAGAGTACACATGTCCCCGGGGATGCCGCAGCTCACCGCCTGGTCCACATAGTAGGAGCCCAGCTCCTTGCGGATCAGAGGCAGCATGAAGGCCGCGTGCTGCTGCATGTTGATGGCGTAGGTGCCGGGAAAGCCGAAGATCAGGTGCTTGGGCAGGGTGTAGTCAAAGGCCACGGTTTTGTCTGTCCACTCGGTCTCCCCTAACTTCCGGTCGGCCCGGAGAGACGCCCACAGGGTGTCCACCGAGTCGCTGATCATGCAGTCCGCGGCGGCCAGGTCACAGCGCAGGGCCATGCCCCGGTCCCCCTCGATCCAGCGGTCGATCATGGCCGGCGCGATGAGATAGGCGCTGAGCCAGCGGTAGCGGAAAAAGGCCTTCACAATGCGCACCGGGTCCCGGGCCACAAGGCCCCCCATCTTCACCCAGG
Source organism: uncultured Clostridia bacterium (assembly GCA_946061515.1). GTDB lineage: Bacteria > Bacillota > Clostridia > Oscillospirales > Oscillospiraceae > Limivicinus. Next base: position 9,207 of record CAMGRL010000021.1, on the reverse strand, counting down.
TCACAAGCCAGCGGTAAAAGGCGTAGGAGGTGTCCTTCACGCCCCGCCACTCCCGGCGGGCAAAGATATTGGTGCCCTCTATGTAGCGCTGGCCGATGTAATGGCAGTCCTCGTCCCCTTTCAGAAAATGTTTGAGGGAGCCGTACTGCTCCTTGATGCTTACTTTTCTTTTCCACATAGGACTCTCCCCCTTTCTCACTTTCCCGCCTGGATGCGCTTGATCTCCAGGGACTCCACAAAGGCCTGGAAACGGGTGCGCAGCTGCCCGGCGGCGGCGATGGTGTAGTCCCGCTCGATTTGGCAGACGGGCAGCGTGTCCGGCAGGGCAAAGCCCTCCTGCATCCACATGGCCGCCTGGGCCCGTTCGTAGCCCCAGTACTCACAGAACTTCATATTCTGTAAAATGATCCCCTCCGCGCCGTATTCCCTGGCCAGGTCAAAGAGGAACTGCTTGCGCCCCACAATGGCCTCAGGGCCCATGGTGCGGGGACACTGGTTGTGGTACAGATAGCTGTCGGCAATGGACTGGAGGATATCCTTGCCCTCTTCCAGAACAATTTCATCCCGGCCGGGGATGGAGCCGAAGCAGTAGCGGTCCGCCGCAACAAAAGCGCCGCAGCTCTCCAGCAGTTTGGTAAACTCCGGATCGTCGATTTCAGAACCGGCCACCATGACCCTGGCCCGGTAGAAGGGCTGGGGATCCGGCTCGCGCTGAAGGACCTCCTCCAGGGTCTCCCGCAGATAGGGCAGGATCAGCTCCTTGGGGCAGGTCAGGCTCACCAGTTGGATCACGTGAAATTCATAACCGGTGATGGGCGGATTTTCCCGCTTTCTCAGCGCGCCGATCTGGCTGATGATCCGGCAGACCTCATTGTGCCGCTCCACAGCCGCTCTCAGCTTCTCCTCGCTGAAATCCACGCCGTAGACGCGGCTCAGGGGCTCGATGATCTTCTTTTCGATCTGGCGGCGGAAATAGCCCGCGTGCCAGTCCGACTTTTTCAGGGGCATGTCGATGTAGCTGACGAAAAACTTCTCCTTGGGGATGAGCTTGCAGTATTCGAAATACTGCTCGGTGCGGTTCATGGTGGTGCAGCACTCCTGACCCAGCAGCGCGTCAATAAAATTGTAGCCGCCCTCAAAGGCCCGCTCCAGAATACTCTTGGAATAGGGACAGGAGCGGTTGGTCATGTAGTAGGTGGCAAGGTCTGGACTGGTGCAGCGCGGCGCCCTGAGCCGGACGCCGAAGCAGCCCTCCACATCCAGCAAAACTTCCGGGATATAGGAGCAGTTGTAGGCAAGAGCCAGCTTGCCCTGGGCGCAGGCTTGCTGAACTAAGGCGTTGTTCGCATCCTGCAGAAGGTCCTCAAAAAAGATGAGGTGCTTTAGGTCTCTCAATGCTTGTTCCCCCCTATTTAAAATATCGTTTAATCTGTAACAATAATAAGACGGTCCGGTTTTTTCCGTCAAGCATTTTCCGTCGCATCGGCCAATATCTCCTTATTGGACGAAAATAGCATGCTGTTTTTGTGCATTTTTTCGGTCCCTGTCGAAGCACCGGTGAGTCGGGCTGTTTTGCATTTTATGGTTTTCTTTGTGTGTTTTTGATAAAGAATCCCGCCTAAATTTTTGCTTTAAATTTATGGATTTAGTCATTTTGCCCAAGAAGTGTCAATACACTTTACCGTGAAGTGTCGCAATCTCTCATTTTGGCTTACATAAGATGGTAAATTTTTTGTATATTTTGCCGGAGAAGCCGCATTTTCGCTCCTGCATTTCAGTGAATCATACGAACTTAGTCATTTTGCCTGAAGCCCCACTTTTTCAGCCTTGATAAAACGCTGTTCATAGTCTAAAATGTACAAACACAGAGGCAAATAAACTAAAGGGAGAATCATTTTATGGAAAAAATCATTTGGCTTACGCCTGTGCTTGCGCTGATTGCGCTGCTGTTCGCCGCCTATAAGGCGCACTATGTGTCCAAGGCCGCGCCGGGGAACGCCAGGATGCAGGAGATTGCCTCCGCCATTGCCGAGGGAGCCAACGCCTTTCTGATGTCCGAATATAAAATCCTTGCCATTTTCATTGTGGTGCTTTTTGCGCTGATCGCCGTATTCATCAACATTGGCACGGCGGTCTGTTTCCTTATCGGCGCGCTGTTCTCCATTGCCGCGGGCTTCTGCGGGATGAAGGTGGCTACCCGGGCCAATGTGCGCACTGCCAACGCCGCCATGGAGAGCGGCATGAACAAGGCCCTGTCCATCGCCTTCTCCGGCGGCTCGGTGATGGGCATGTGCGTTGTGGGCCTGGGCCTTTTGGGCTGTAGTCTGATCTACATCATCACCGGCAACTACAACATTCTCTTCGGCTTCTCTCTGGGCGCTTCGTCCATCGCCCTGTTCGCCCGTGTGGGCGGCGGCATTTACACCAAGGCTGCCGACGTAGGCGCGGACCTGGTGGGCAAGGTGGAGGCGGGCATCCCCGAGGATGATCCCCGCAACCCCGCCGTTATCGCCGACAATGTGGGGGACAACGTGGGCGATGTGGCGGGCATGGGCGCCGACCTGTTCGAGTCCTATGTGGGCGCGCTGGTCTCCGCACTGACCCTGGGGGTCTCCGCCGCTGGTCTTTTCAAGGGCGCCGGCGCCATCTATCCTTTGATCATCGCCGCTTTCGGCATTCTGGCTTCCGTGATCGCCACCTTCTTTGTCCGGGGCAAGGAGAACGCTAATCCCCACAAGGCCCTGAAAATGGGCTCCTATGTGTCCGCGGGCATTGTGGCCGTGGTCTCCGTCATCATGAGCTATTTGTTCTTCGGCGGCATTTACTGCGCGCTGGCCATCATCGCCGGACTGATCGTGGGTCTGGTCATCGGCTTTATGACGGAGGTCTACACCTCTGAGGATTACCGCTCCGTCAAGCGCATTGCCGCTCAGTCCGAGACCGGCTCCGCCACCACCATCATCAGCGGCGTGGCCGTTGGCATGATGAGCACCTGGGTGCCCATTGTGCTGATCTGCGTGGGCATTTACATATCCTACGCCGTCACCGACGATCTGTACGGCATCGCCCTGGCGGCAGTGGGCATGCTGTCCACCACCGGCATCACCGTGGCTGTGGACGCATACGGCCCCATTGCCGACAACTCCGGCGGCATCGCGGAGATGAGCGGCCTGGACCACAGCGTGCGCAACATCACCGACAAGCTGGACGCCGTGGGCAACACCACCGCCGCCATGGGCAAGGGCTTCGCCATCGGCTCCGCCGCCCTGACCGCTCTGGCCCTGTTCGTCTCCTACGCCACCGAGGTGGGTCTGGAAAACATCGACCTGCTGTCCCCCCATGTGGTCATCGGCCTGCTGATCGGCGGTATGCTCCCCTTCGCTTTCTCCGCCATGACCATGAACTCCGTGTCGAAAGCGGCCTATAAGATGATCGAGGAAGTCCGCCGCCAGTTCCGGGAGATCCCCGGTATTCTGGAAGGCAAGGGTAAGCCGGATTACAGCTCCTGCGTCTCCATCTCCACCAGGGCCGCCCTCCGCGAGATGGTGGCCCCGGGCCTGATGGCCGTGGTCGTGCCCCTGGCCGTGGGCATCCTGCTGGGTCCCGCCGCGCTGGGCGGTCTGCTGGCCGGTTCTCTGGTCACCGGCGTTCTGCTGGCCATCTACATGTCCAACTCCGGCGGCGCCTGGGATAACGCCAAAAAGTACATCGAAGAGGGCCACAACGGCGGCAAAGGCTCCGAGGCCCACAAGGCCGCCGTGGTGGGCGACACCGTGGGCGACCCCTTCAAGGACACCTCCGGTCCCTCCATCAACATCCTCATCAAGCTGATGACCGTGGTGGCCCTGGTGTTCGCCCCTGTGTTCATCAAGATCGGCGGGCTCCTGTAATTCTTAAATTTCTTAACTTTCTTAATTTTTCTCCAAAACCCCGGGAAAACCGGGGTTTTGGCATAATTTGCATCAAAATTTAACATATTGACTATTGCATTATCGGAAAAAAGAAAATACAATAAAACAGTATGATTTTTTCTTATGAGGTTTGGTCAATGAAAAAATATCTTTTGTGCCTGCTCTGTGCGCTGCTGTTGTTTTGCGCAATGTTTTATATTGTGCTGCAGCGGATGTCTCTGAATGTGGACGCGGTGAATATTGCCAACCAGCCCGCAGCGGAGGATGTTCAGCCCTCTCAGGACGCAGAACCTGTGGAAACCTCCGTGGAGGTAACGCCGGAGCCGCTGCCCGAGCCGGAATATTTCACTCTTTCCGCCATCGGCGACTGTACCCTGGCCCCCCGCCCCAACTCCGCTGACTTTGTCAACAAAGTGAACGGAGATTTTTCCTACCCTTTTGCCAACACCGTGCAGTACTTTGAAAACGACGAGTTTACCATAGCCAATCTGGAGTGTACCTTTTCTGACCGCAAGCTGACCTATGACTACACTGTCGCCATGTTCTATTTTCTTGCCGGCAGCGATTACGCCAATATCCTGACCCAGGGCGGTGTGGACTTTGTGACCACCACCAACAACCACAGTTACGATTTCTTCCAGGTGGGCGTGGACGAGACCTGCGCCTCCCTTGATGCCGTGGGCCTGCCCTATGGCATTGAGGATCAGGCCCAGATCGTTGAAAGCAAAAACGGCATCAAGTTCGGCATCTACACCGCCTACAACGATTTCTACCCCGATGCGGGCAAAGCCGCAAAAGCCATTGCGCAGATGAAAAATGACGGCGCAGACTATATCATCTGTATGTTCCACTGGGGAAAGGACGAGGTGGTCTACACCCCCAAGCAGGAGCAGATCGACCTGGCCCACGCCTGTGTGGACGCGGGGGCTGACCTGGTCTACGGCAGCCACGCCCACTGTCTCCAGCCCATTGAGGAGTATAAGGACAGTGTGATCCTTTACGGCATGGGCAACTGGAGCTTCGGCGGCAGCGACAGGCCCAGAGATCCGGACACTGCCATCGTCCAAATCACCCTGCGCCGGGACGCCGACGGCAGCATTTCCAACGACGGCATCACCGTCATCCCCTGCCGGGTCAGCAGCAAGGAGCCTGACCCCAACGACGCCCAGAAATACGCCTACAACGACTATAAGCCCACCCCCTACGAGGAGGGCAGCGCGGAATATGAGCGGGTCATCTCCAAGCTCAACGGCAGCTACGAGGGCGGCGATATCAGCGTGGATTACAGCTCCTGGTATCAAAGAGGATAAAACACATCTCCCGGGCCTTGCGCCCGGGAGTTTTTTGCGGCCCCTTGCCGGGACAGCTGCGGCATGATTCAGTTATACGGGCATATACTATCCCTGTGCATTTCTTAAAATTCATAATTTTACCTTCAGCCGGAAAAGTATGCTTGCTTTATACGATAAACTTCATTATAATAATGCGTACTGAACAAAGCCGCAAGCCTTGAAAGCAGTGGCTTTCAAGGCCAATTGGCTTTGTTCAAGTGCAAAGGTTTTGTGCATAATTGCGCAAAACCCTTGCACTTTTCCTTGACGTGGTGCGCCACGCCAAGGAAAATACGCATTGTAACAATGTCTGAATTCCATAAAAACGGTTAAAAGAGCCGTTTTTATGGAATTTCGCGGCATAAGCCGCGTGAATAAACCGATTTTCGGTTTATTCAGTAGACATTATAATATGGAACACTGTCTGTTACTGTTGAGGTTTGAAGAATGAAAAAATATATCGTCAGTGTCATCTGCCTGTTTCTCGCCTTCTGCGCCATGGGCTATGTGGTCATGCTGCGCGTGTCTCTGGGAAATTACAGCCCGGCCGCCGAGCCTTCTCCCACGCCCGCGGAGAGCGCTGAGCCTGCCCCCACACCTACCCCGACTCCCACCCCTACGCCCACGCCTACTCCTACACCGACGCCGGAGCCGGAATACTTCACCATCTCCTATATCGGCGACTGCACTCTGGCCTCCCACCAGTACACCACCGATTATGAGCGGAAGATGAACGGGGATTATGCCTATCCCTTCTCCAACACCGTACAGTATTTTGAAAACGACGAATACACCATCGGCAATCTGGAGTGTACCTTCTCCGACCAGGCCCTTTGGTCCAACCAGACCTTCTTTTTCCGCGCGCCCACGGAATGGGCCAATATTCTGGTCCAGGGCGGCGTGGACTTTGTGACCACCGCCAACAACCACAGCATGGATTTCGGCACCACCGGCACGGAGGATACATACGCCGCGCTGGAGGCCGTGAATATTCCCTACGGCAAGGAGGACCAGGCCCAGATCGTCACCACGCCCAACGGCCTGAAGCTGGGCATCTACTGCGCGTTCAACAACTACACCCCGGATACCGATAAGTGCCTTGCGGCCATTGAGCAGCTGAAAAACGATGGGGCGGATTACATCATCTGCGCCTTCCACTGGGGTATTGAGCTGCACGTCCAGCCGGAGCAGTACCAGATCGACCTGGCCCACGCCTGTATCGACGCGGGCGCGGATATGGTCTACGGCAGCCACCCCCACTGTCTCCAGCCCATCGAGGAGTATAACGGCGGCGTCATCCTTTACAGCATGGGCAACTGGAGCTTCGGCGGCAACACCAACCCCTCCGACTGGGACACCGCCATTGTGCAGGTGACGCTGAAGCGGGATTTGGACGGCAGCGTCACCAACGACGGCATCACCGTTATCCCCTGCTGTGTCAGCCAGGCCAAGGAGTCCAACGACTACCGGCCCACGCCCTACGAGGAGGGTACGGAGGAGTATAACCGGGTCATCAGCAAGCTGGACGGCAGCTTCGACGGCCCCAACGGCAACGCGGATTACTCCGCCTGGCACAACGCGCACCCGTGAAAAAAGCACGCTTCGGCGTGCTTTTTTCAACGAAATAAATCCCTTGCGGGATTTGTGAAATACCGCTTCGCGGTGTGAAATATGGCTTTGCCATGTGAAATGCCTGCGGGCGTGAGGGGATTTATTTCATTTCACTTGATGCACAGCATCAAATTTCACAATGCCTGAAGGGCATTATTTCACATTTGCCGTCAGGCAAATATTTCACTAAAATAACCTGTCATTCTGAACCGCAGCCGGGCGGCCACGCAGGGCCAACCCTACCGCTATTCCCAATCAGAACTGTAGGGGCGACCCTTGCGGTCGCCCGCTTCTTCCGGCGCTTCCGACCGAATCAAACACACGGGCGGCCACGCAGGGCCGCCCCTACGGTCTTACACCAGACTGCCGATGATAATGTAGGGGCCGCCCTGTGTGGCGGCCCGCAAAAATGCTCCCCTGAAAGGGGAGCATTTGCCCGGTCGTTTCCGGCACTTATTGATACTCAAAGCCGCTGGGCTCGCTGAGGGGCCGGTCCAGCAGTTCGGGGTTTGCGAAAATGTGCTTGATCAGCTTGAGACTGCGGGCAAAATAGAAGCCGTCGGCAATGCGCTCATCCAGCGTGGCGCCGATATCCACCACGTCCCGTTCCTCTTTGCTGCCGTCGGGCATGATGCGCTCTTCCTTATGCAGGGTACCGATAGTGACCATGATGCTGTTGGTGCCGTAATTGTTCAGATGGTGATAGACGGAGCTGCACTTGATGCTGCCCAGATTGCTGCACAGCACGGTGGTGTAATTGGGGTCGCCATCGGTGATGAAATTGGGCGCAATCCCCCAGAAATCCAGCCAGCGTATGATGCGGATCAGCAGCATCAGCAGCGGGCGGGGGATCTTGGCAAAGGCGTCCAGCAGCGCGTCCACGCCGCCGGTGGAGTGCTCGCTCTTACGGGTCTCGTTTACATCGCCCACGATCTTGCGGCTCACATCGTCGATGGTGTCCGTGTCCTTGGGCACCAGCACCATCAGCGCCTCCTCCCCGCTGTCGGAAAAGCGGCGCTTGCAGACAAAGCTCAGGCTGATCTCGTCCCGCTCATAGATCCGCCTGCCCTGAATGAAGCGGTTCATCAGTGGGCGCTCCTTTACCATGCGGGCGATGCCCAGAATAAAGCAGTGGAAAAGCGTGGTTTTGTACTCGGGGTGCTCCGCGTTTTTCTTCTCCAGAAATTTTACAAGCTCGGTGGCGTCAATGGTGTCGTTGATATAGACCTCGCAGTCTGTGCGGTTGGGCATCAGGTGGGCCATAACGGTCTGCAGGCCGGGGGCCTCTCTCACCCAGCGGCCGTCGCGCCGGTCTCCCCAGCGCTTTTTCTTCTTTTCGCTCACGGTAGTTCCTCCCTTATACTAATTCTTGATAAAAATCTTTAAGATCAGCTTGGTCTATTGGCGCAATACTGCGTTATCGTCACTTGCCATACACAAAGTATGGCGGCGCTCCTCTGCCTTGTCTTGCACCAATATCCCTTCGCTGCTGATTCAATCTTTCCATCAAGAATTAGTATTATCTCCCTTCCGGGATCTCGGTTTTCATTTTATAACAAGCGCGAAGGAAACGCAATAAGGCGCGAAAAATTTATTTCAAAATTTAGTACTTTTGTCCATATCTGACAAAAAATGAGGCCCCACTTTAACGGGACCTCATTTTGAATCACTATGGGAAAATTACTTGTTCAGTGCTTCGTTCACGGCAACGGCCACAGCAACGGTAGCGCCGACCATGGGGTTGTTGCCCATGCCCAAAAAGCCCATCATCTCCACGTGAGCGGGGACGGAGGAGGAGCCGGCAAACTGCGCATCACTGTGCATACGGCCCATGGTGTCGGTCATGCCGTAGGAAGCAGGGCCGGCTGCCATGTTGTCCGGGTGCAGGGTGCGGCCGGTGCCGCCGCCGGAGGCCACGGAGAAGTACTTCTTGCCCTGCTCGATGCACTCCTTCTTGTAGGTGCCGGCAACAGGGTGCTGGAAGCGGGTGGGGTTGGTGGAGTTGCCGGTGATGGACACGTCAACGCCCTCAGCGTGCATGATGGCAACGCCCTCGCGCACGTCGTCGCCGCCGTAGCAGCGGACGTCGGCACGCTCGGTCTCAGAGTAGCGGATCTCACGGACGACCTTCAGCTCGCCGGTGAAATAATCAAACTGGGTCTGCACATAGGTAAAGCCGTTGATGCGGGAGATGATCTGAGCAGCGTCCTTGCCCAGACCGTTGAGGATAACGCGCAGGGGCTGCTTGCGGGCCTTGTTGGCGTTCTTCACGATGCCGATCGCGCCCTCGGCGGCGGCGAAGGACTCGTGGCCGGCCAGGAAGGCGAAGCACTTGGTCTCGTCGCTGAGGAGCA
>CAMGRL010000020.1 GCA_946061515.1 uncultured Clostridia bacterium | reverse complement strand
CCATCTCTTTCTTGACGGTAGGAGGATTCGTCTGCTTAACTTACTGACATTGGCCTGTTGGCGGGATTTTTTTGTGGCGGAGAGATGGGATTCGAATTATGTCCGAAAGCCCCGGCGGGGCTTTTGTGAGCCAGTGCAAACACTGGCGAACACATTTATTCTCTTTTCGCATTGGCGAAAAGAGAATGCAAGCGAATCCCTTCTTCGTTGTAAAAATCCGCTTCAGCCCGCCTATGGCGGCTGTTTTTTTATAAGCGGATTTCGGAGCAGCCGCTCATTTCTCCCTCTGCTGCCAATAATGAAGCTTTGGCAGCTGCACTTCAAAATAAGCCCGCGCCTGCTCCGGCGGCCAGTTTTCATTGGCCATATGCCCAACGAGAAAATCCGTCAGCTCCTTCAGATCGCTGTACACAAACTTCCCGCCGGCATAGCACCATTTACAATACTCCTCATTGAACGTACCGTCCGGCTCTCTGCTGGTCGTGGAATCATCCAGGGGCATACCGCAGCATTGGCAGATCAGCTTCCGGGGAGAGCCCAAAAGGGTATTGATGGACACGTCAAACAGCCGTGACAGCAATTTCAGCGTCTCCGTATTCGGCAGGGTCTCGCCGGTTTCCCAGCGGGATACCGCCTGCCGGGTGACATGGATCTTCTCCGCCAGCTCGTCCTGAGAATAGCCTTTCCGGGTTCGAAGTTCCTTTATGATATCCTTTGTTTCCATATGGATCACCACCTCACGGAGATTATACCATCCCTGCCCCGGAAAACCAAGCAACAGGCTGTTGCGGTTTTCTCCCCGGCCTGAAAAAACGCCGCTTCCATCAGAGCGAGGAGATTGCGGAAAAGCAGCGCCTATGGTAAAATGGCCGTAAATACAGCCAAAGTTTTTCGGGGGGTATACAGACATGGATAATGAGGCGCTGCGAATTGAAAGGGCCGGGTCGGACGATCTGCATATTCTCGCAAGTTTGGGCGTACTGCTCTGGCCAGGGCACAGGGAGGATGAGCTGACGCAGGAATTTGCCCTGCTCATGGCGGAAAACAAGGCGGCGTTCTTTCTGGCACGGGCGGGCGAGCTGGCCGTGGGCTTTGCCCAGTGCGCTCTCCGGCATGACTATGTGGAGGGCACCTGCAGCAGCCCTGTGGGCTATCTGGAGGGCATCTATGTGCTGGAAGAACGCCGGCGCAAAGGCGTTGCCGCCGGGCTTCTCTCCGCCTGTGAAGCCTGGGCGCGGCAGCAGGGCTGCCGGGAGTTTGCCAGCGACTGTGAGATTGACAATACGCAGAGCTTGCGTTTTCATCTTGCCGCCGGTTTTGACGAGGCAAACCGGATCATCTGCTTTACCAAAAAACTGTAAATCAAAGGAGCACCCCATGATCAGAGACATCGACATGAGCGCCTGGCCGCGCAGGGAGATCTATGACTTCTTCTCCCCCATCTCCAACCCCTTTTACAGCGTCACCTTCACGCTGGATGTGACCAATCTCTACCGTTACGTCAAGGAGCGGGAGCTGTCCTTTTACTACGCGCTGGTGTATCTCTGCACCCAGGCTGTGAACCGGGTGGAGGCCTTTCTCTACACCATCGAGGACGGGAAAGTGCGCATCTATGACAAGCGCCAGCCCAGCTTCACCGACCTGGAGAAGGGCAGCGAGCTTTTCCGCATGGTGTTTGTGCCTTGCGAGGGCAGCCTTGACGACTTCTGCCGGGCCGCAAAGGCCAAAAGCGAGAGCCAGCATTTCTTTTTTGACCCCACGGCGGAGACCAATGACCTGATTTATTTCTCCTGCCTGCCCTGGATGGACGTAACCGGGCTGACCAACGAGCGGAATCTGGACCCGGACGACGCCATCCCCCGCATCGCCTGGGGCAAATACATCGACGTAAACGGCAGAAAGCAGCTGCACATTTCTCTGGAGATCAACCACCGCTTTATCGACGGGGTCCATCTGGGCCGCTTCAACGAGGAGCTGTGCCGCCTGATCGAAGCGCTGTAAAGGAGCTTGCCATGACCTCATTTTCTCAGCTAATCCTGTCCGACTGGCAGGTGCGCAAGACCAAAAAGCAGAAGCTCGCGTTTATCCGTCTCATGCAGTCCCATTTTCCGGAGCTGCGGGTGGAGGAGTCCAAAATCATCCACAACCGCAACTTAGTGGCCGGTGACCTGGAGACGGCGGAGTTCATCCTCTCCGCCCACTACGATACCTGCGCCGTGCTGCCCTTCCCCAACTTCATCATGCCGAAAAATATTCTGATCACGGTGCTGTACAGTCTCTTGATCTGCACCCCCTTTTTCCTCATCGCCTTCGGCTTCAATCTGCTGCTGGCCCTGGTGACGGACAGCTTTTTCGTCCACTACTGGGCATCGCTCCTTCTGATCATCGGCCTGATCGTGCTGGTGTTTTTCGCCGGTATTCCCAACAAGCACACCGCCAACGACAACACCTCCGGCGTCATCACGCTCTGCGAGCTGATGGAGCGGATGCCGGAGGAGCTGCGGAAAAAGGTGCTGTTTGTCTTCTTCGACAACGAGGAAAACGGCCTTTTGGGCTCCGCCTTTTTCCGAAAGCTCCACCAGAAAGAGCTGAAAGACAAGCTGATTTTGAATTTTGACTGCGTGTCCGACGGGGACCACATTCTCTTAGTGCTCAACAAGGCCGCCCGGAAGAAATACGGCGGCAGGCTGGAGGCGGCCTTTCCCAGCACGGCAGAAAAGACTGTCCATAGGGAAAAGTCCTCCTCGGCCATATACCCCTCCGACCAGGCGGGCTTCCCCCTGAGCGCGGCGGTGGCGGCCATGAAAAAGCTGCCGCTGCTGGGGCTGTATCTGGACCGTATCCACACCGGGCGGGACAGGATTTTCGACGAGAGGAACATTGAATATCTCTGTGAACGGACGATCAACTTTTTGTCCACACCGGAAGGAGATTAATATGATCTGCATCTGCAACAACTGGGAATTCACCCCCCGTTGGTCTGAGGAATTTCAAGCCGGGCTGGGCAAGGCGGAGGGCGTCCGCCTGCCCCATACAGTAAAGGAAGTACCTTTGCACTACGCAGGGCCCGAGGATTACGAGATGGTCTGCGGCTACCGGCGCAGGCTGACCATCCCCGAGGAATACCGGGGCAAACGGCTCTTTCTCCGCTTTGACGGGGCGGCCCATATCGCCACGGTGTACCTGAACGGCGTTGAATGTGCCGTCCACCGCTGCGGCTATACCGCTTTCCGGGTGGAGATCACGGAGCGGGTCCGCTGCGGCGGCGATAATCTGCTCTCCGTGCGTCTGGACTGCCGGGAGAACGGGGAGATCCCGCCCTTTGGCCATGTGATCGACTACCTGACCTATGGCGGGCTTTACCGGGAGGTCTGGCTGGATGTCCGGGAGCAGCAGTATATCGAGGATATCTACATCACCACCCCCGCCCCCGACCGGGTGCATGTGGCGCTGACCACGGAGGGCCGCGCCGCCCGGGTCCGGATCCTGGACCCGGAGGGGAACACCGCCGCGGAGGCAGAAGGCGGCACGGAATTCACGCTGGACCTGCCCGGAGTCCGGCTTTGGGACTGTGACAGCCCCACGCTCTACACCTGCGTGGCGGAGCTGCTGGACGAGCACGGCGCAGTCACCGACTCCGTGCAGGAGCGCTTCGGCTTTCGCAGCATTGAATTTAAGGCCGACGGCTTTTATTTGAACGGGAAAAAGACCTTCCTCCGGGGCCTGAACCGGCACCAGTGTTACCCCACCATCGGCTACGCCGCCCCGGAGCATTTGCAGCGGGAGGACGCCCGGATTTTGCGGCACGAGCTTCAGTGCAACGCCGTCCGCACCTCCCACTACCCCCAGAGCCAGTATTTTATCGACGAGTGCGACCGCCAGGGCCTGCTGGTGTTCACCGAGATCCCCGGCTGGCAGCACATCGGGGACGAAAAATGGAAGGACCAGGCCTGTGAAAACACCCGGGAGATGGTGCTCCAGTACCGGAACCACCCCAGCGTCATTCTCTGGGGCGTGCGGATCAACGAGAGCCTGGACGACGACGAATTTTACCGCCGCACCAACGCCATCGCCCACGAGCTGGACCCCAGCCGCCCCACCACCGGCGTGCGCTATCTGGAAAAGAGCCATCTTCTGGAGGATGTGTACGCCTATAACGACTTCTCCCACACCGGCGACAATCCGGGGGCCAAGCCCAAGAACAAGGTCACGCCGGATATGGGCAAGGCCCTGCTGATCTCCGAGTGCAACGGCCACATGTACCCCACCAAGCCCTTTGACCCCTGGGAGCGGCGGCAGGAACAGGCCCTGCGCCACGCCCGGGTACAGGACGCGGCCATGGCCTCCGGCGAGCACGCGGGCTGCTTTGGCTGGTGCATGTTTGACTACCCCACCCACCGGGACTTCGGCTCCGGGGACCGGGTGTGCTACCACGGGGTGATGGACGCTTTCCGCAACCCCAAGCTGGCCGCCGCCTTTTACGCCAGCCAGGGCGAAGAGACGCCTGTACTGGAGGTAGGCTCCTCCATGGACATCGGCGACTACCCGGCGGGCCAGATCGGCAGTCCTTGGCTCTTCACCAACGCTGACGAGGTGGTGCTGTACAAAAACGACTGCCTTGTGACCACCTTCAGGCCCCGGGGCTGGAAGGGCCTGCCCCACGGCCCCATCCCGGTGGACGATACCATCGGCCGTCTGCTGGAGACCCAGGAGGGCTTCGACCCGAAAAAGGCGGAGCTTCTGCGCCGCTGCCTGGTCTCGGCGGGAAAGCACGGCCTGGCCAACATGCCCCTTTCCGACAAGCTGCGGATGCTCTGGGCCATGGCCCGGTACAAGATGAGCATGCAGGACGGCGTGGACCTCTACGGCAAATATGTGGGCAACTGGGGCGGCGAGGCCACCCGCTGGCGCTTTGCGGCAAAGAAAAAGGGCGTCACCGTGGCGGAGCGAACCTGCTGCCCGGGCAAGGCGCTGCACCTTGACGTGAAAGTCAGCCAGACCACTCTCACCGAGGGCGACCGTTACGACATGGCGGCGGTGCGGATCCGGCTGCTGGATGAGTATAATAATCCGGCAATCTACGCCCAACTGCCGGTGAGCCTGCGGGCCGAGGGGCAGATCGCCCTTGTAGGCCCCGAAACGGTGACGGCGGAGGGCGGCATGTGCGGCTGCTATGTGAAAACCACCGGCCAGACCGGCCAGGGAAGCCTGCTTATCCGCACGGCCCAGACGGAAGATGTGAAAATTCAATTCAGCATAGGAGGGCAAAATGAGACTGGAATACACCATTGAGATTGAATGCCTGGACGGCCCCAGCGTCATCCGGGGCTTTCAGGACATCCGGGAGGGTGAAAGCCGTATTGTGTGCTCTCTCCCCGAGGGGCATATCCGCTCTGTCAAAGCCACCATGCCCCTGATCTTGGGCGAAGACGAAAAGATCTTCATGAACGGCTACCAGACCTGGACCGGCTGTCCGGAATACAGCCGCCGGGACAAGATCCGCCGCTGCCATCTGCCCCGCTTCATCAACGAGAAGTTCGGCATCGACCGCTACGGGGACTATTTCTTCGTGGACTACCCGGAAAAGGCGGGGGTGACCCACGGGGAGAGCTATTGCTATTTCCGCGCCGGGCAGCGCTACCGGCTTTTCGCCTCTCTGGACGAGCGTCCGGGCTACACCCTCTTTCAGTATGACGCCAGGGCGGGGCTGCTCAGCATCAGCCGGGACTGCGCGGGACTGCGCTGCGGCGGGGAATTTCACGCCTTTGACCTCTTTGCCGCAGAGGGCGGCGAAGATGAGGTCTTTGACCGCTGGTTTGCCGCCATGGGCGTGAAGCCCCGGACTACGGAGAAGCTGGCCGGTTACTCCAGCTGGTATAACCGCTACCAGAACATTGACGAGGGCAGCATCCTCTCCGATCTCTCCGGCTGCGCTCCCATGCTGCGTCCGGGCGACCTGTTTCAGATCGACGACGGCTGGCAGCCCTATGTGGGCGACTGGCTGACCACCAACCAGCGCAAATTCCCCCACGGTCTCAAGCCTATCGCGGAGGACATCCACCGCCGGGGGCTGAAGGCCGGGCTGTGGCTGGCCCCCTTTGTGTGCCAGAAGGGCTCGGAGATCTATGAAAAGCACCCCGACTGGCTGTTGCAGGTGGAGGGCAAAAACTGGTACTGCGGCAGCAACTGGGGCGGCTTTTACGCGCTGGATATCGACAATCCCCAGGTGGTGGCCTATCTGGAACGCAGCTTCCGGCAGATTTTCGATGACTGGGGCTTTGACCTGGTGAAGCTGGACTTTCTCTACGCCGCCGCCCCCTTCGGCAGCGAGCAGGAGAGCCGGGCCGGGCGGATGATCCGGGCCATGGAGCTGCTCCGCCGCTTTTGTGGAGACAAGCTGATTCTGGGCTGCGGCGTGCCGCTGATGCCCGCCTTCGGTCTGGTGGACTACTGCCGCATCGGCTGTGACGTGGGCCTGGACTGGGCAAACAGCTGGGTCATGCGCCGGACCAACCGGGAATATGTGTCCACCCGCAACGCCATACTCAACAGCATTTTCCGCCGCCAGCTCAATGGCCGGGCCTTCCTCAACGACCCGGACGTGTTTTTCCTGCGGGAGGACAATCTGAAGCTGAGCCGGGACGAAAAGTTCATTCTGGCCACGGTGAACAGTCTGTTCGGTGGACTGCTGCTCTGCTCGGACAACATGTCAGAATACAGCCCGGAGGCCAGGGCCCTGTATGCCCGGCTTCTGGAAAACCGGGAGGCCGCCGACGTGCAGGTGGAGGCGGACAACGGGCTTTCCATCGCCTACACCGTGAACGGCGTACGCGAGAAACTGGGAATCGACTGATCGGCAAATGAATTTGCCGGGGCCGTCATTGAAAAAAGGACGGCCCCGGTTTATGATCGGGTCAAAGGAGTTGATGGATAATGACTTTGGAGATCGGAGAAAAAATCAGGCAGCTGCGCCTGCAGCGGGGCATGACCCAGGGACAGCTGGGCGAGGCGCTGGGCCTTTCCGCCCAGGCGGTGTCCAAGTGGGAGAGCCAGACCAACATGCCGGACATCCAGCTTCTGCCGGAGCTGTCCGTGCTGCTGGGCATCAGCATCGACGAGCTGTTCTCCATGACCGACAGCAGCCGCATGGATCGGATTGAGAACATGATCGAGACCGTCCGCTTTCTTCCCGAGAGCGATTTTTGCAGCGCCGAAAAGTTTTTGAAGGAGAAGCTGACGGACAAATCTGCCAGGCCCCGGGCCGCCCTGATTCTGTCTGAGCTGTATGTGAAGCGGGCACGGGAATATGACCAGCTGGCCGCTCCCCTGGCCAGGCAGGCACTGCTGCTCAATCCCGATGAAAAGGCCGCCCACAACGCCATATTCGATTCCGAACGGGGGCCGTATATGGACTGGAACGTGGACAATTACGTGGAGCTGATCGATTTTTACAAGGACTTTCTCCACAGGCATCCGGAAAACCCCCGCACCTATTTGTGGCTGATGGATCTGCTTCTTGCCAACGGGCGCACCGGAGAGGCGAAAGAAGTGCTCTCCGCCATGGACAAAGTGGAGCACAGCTTCCGAACCGAGCTGTATGAGGGCTACATCGCCAAGGAGGAGTGCGACCTTCCTCACGCGCTACGCTGCTGGGAGCACATGACGGAGGAGTTTCCCGACTACTGGCTCAGCTGGGCCAGCAAAGGGGACTGCATGGCACGGCTGTGCCGCTATGACGAGGCGGTGGAATACTACGAAAAGGCGCTTTCCCTGCAGCCGTCGCCCAGGTACATGGACATGCCGGAGGCCATAGCGCAGATTGCGGAGATCCGGGGCGACTTTGACCGGGCCATCCAGATGCACCAGCGCTGCATCGACCTGCTGCGCACCGACTGGTCCCTGACCGAGGGAGAGCCGGTGGATGAGCACCGCCGGGCCATTGCCCGCCTGAGAGAAAAGAAAGCCGGAACATGAAAAATGCAGGACGCAAAGTCCTGCATTTTTTTGTTTATTACTTAATTTCCGCTCTTGCGCCGTCTCTGCCCTCGAAGAACAGGGCCAGGGCGCCGGGGCCCACATGGGAGCCGGTGACCGGCTCGTAGCAGACCTTCAAGATCTCCCTGGGAGGATGATTTTTGTTGAGAAGGCTGATGAGATAATCCGCGTCCTTCTCACAGGCGGCGTGGGCAATGCACACCAGCTGCTCCTCCGGATGGTCCACCAGCTGGTCATAGCGCTCGGCAATGGCCTCAACGGAGTGCTTTCTGCCTCTCACCTTGCCGAAGGCCACAATCCGGCCCTCCTCATCGCCTTTGAGCAGGGGCTTGATGTTCAGCACCGTGCCCACAATGGCGGTGACGTTGGAGATGCGGCCGCCCTTGCGCAGAAACATCAGGTCGTCCACGGTGAATACCTGACATACGCGCTCTCTCATCCGGCAGAGCAGCTCCACGGTCTCTTCAATGCCCATGCCCTTGTCCCGGCATTCCGCGGCCCGCAGGGCCAGCAGCCCCTCGCCCAGGGAGGCGCCCTTGGTGTCCACAGAGCGGACGATCCTGTCCGGGTAAGTCTCCATCAGCTGGACGGCGGCAATGTTGGAAGAGGAGAAGGAGCCGCTGATACCGGAGGACATGCTGACAAACAGTACGTCCTGTCCTTCCTTCACAAAAGGCTCGAAAAAATCCGCATAACGCTGGGGCGGGATCTGGGAGGTGGTCACGTTGGTGTGCCCCTTCATCATGGCGTAAAAGCCCTCGCCGTCAAAGGCCTCTATATCATCGCAGGTATGTTCAACGCCGTCCACACAGTAGGAAAAGGGGATGATCTTCAGATCCCGCTCCTCCACGATTCTTTTGGGGATATTCGCGGACGTATCGGTTACGATCACAAATGACATGGCATATGCCTCCTGAGTGTGCTTTTCTTTTTATCCGGGCATAAGCAGATTATCTCCAAACCCTTGGCGAAATCATACCCAAAAGCTTCAAAAAGTTCAAGCTACTCCTCCCCCGCCCGTCTATACTGCCGGAGAACGGGGTGTAGAGTGGCCGTTTTTTTCTCTACGGGCAGTAGAATTCGGCCATTTTTGTTTGAATTATCCCCAAAAAATCGCATTTTTCGGTATACCCGTCAAAAAACGGTGTGCATTCCGGCGCCGGGCCCCCTGATTGAACTTTTCCTCTTGACAGAGCCGTATATACTGTGTATACTGTACATATACACTTTGCACGAGGTGAGGCATGAATATCTTTATTGACAATAAAAGCGGGCTGCCCATTTATGACCAGATCTACAGCCAGATCAAAAATCAGATCATCAGCGGCGCGCTGCGGGAGGATCAGCTTCTCCCCTCCATCCGGAACCTGGCCAAGGACCTGGGGATCAGCGTGATCACCACCCGCCGGGCCTACGACGAGCTGGAGCGGGAGGGCTTTATCTACACCGTGGCCGGCAAGGGCTGCTTTGTGGCGGCGAAAAACACGGAGCTGCTGCGGGAGGAGAATCTGCGGCAGATTGAAAACCACCTGCAGGCGATCCGCGACCTGGCCGCCGCCTGCGGGCTCAGCCGGGAGAATATTATCGAAATGTTCAGCGTCATTGAGGAGGAAACAACATGAACGCCATTGAAATCAGACAGCTTCGAAAGAGCTATCCGGGCTTTGACCTGGGTCCGCTGGACCTGGATCTGCCCCAGGGCTGCATCATGGGCCTGATTGGGGAAAACGGAGCCGGAAAGACCACCACCATCCGCCTGATTCTGGATATGCTGCAGCGGGACGGCGGCAGCATCCGGCTTCTGGGGAGAGGCGACGGGGAGGACGTGATGCTCACCCGGGAGGAGACCGGCGTTGTGCTGGACGAGGTGGGCTTTCCCGAGTGCTTTAACACCCGGCAGGTAAACAACGTGATGCGCCTGACCTACAAAAACTGGGATGAGGCGGCCTACAGGGAGTATCTCCGCCGCTTTGACCTGCCGGAGGGTAAGCAATTCAAGGACTTTTCCCGGGGGATGAAGATGAAGCTTGGCATTGCGGTGGCCCTGTCCCACAGGCCAAAGCTGTTGATCCTGGATGAGCCCACCAGCGGCCTGGACCCGGTGGTCCGGGACGAGGTGGTGGAGCTTTTCTCCGAGTTTACCCGAGACGAGAGCCATTCCATCCTCATCTCCTCCCACATTGTCAGCGACCTGGAAAAGCTCTGCGACTACATCGCCTTTCTCCACAAGGGGCGGCTGCTGCTGTGCGAGGAGAAGGATCTGCTGCTGTCGGAGTACTGCATCCTCCGCTGCACGGCGGCGGAGCTGAACGCCCTGCCGAAAAAGACGGTCAAGGGCGGGAAAGAAAACCCCTACGGCGTCACCGCCATCGTGCGGCGGGACGCGGCGCCGGCAGGCGCAAACACCAGCCCAATCAGCATTGAAGAGCTGTTCGTATTTATGGTAAAGGAGGCCTGAAAATGAAAGCGCTGTTACTGAAGGAATTTTACATGGCCAAAAGCTACATGCGGGTTTTCGTGGCCATGGTACTTATTTTTCTCTTTGCCTCCGTCTGGGCAAACGGCAATATGTTTCTGATCATGTACCCCATGATCATCACCTCCATGCTGCCCATGTCCCTGCTGTCCTACGACGAAAAGTTCCACTGGGACCGGTACTGCGCCGCCATGCCCTTTACCCGCAGCCAGGTAGTGTCCGCAAAGTATATTTTTGTGCTGCTGTCCGGTCTTGCCATCCTGCTCATTTCCGCCGTGGCCCAGGGAATACGGCTGCTGCCGGAGGGGAAAGAGGAATTTTTCAGCATCATATCCCTGCTGCTGGCCATGGGCCTTACCGGCCCCGCCATCCTGCTGCCCATCATTTATAAACTGGGCAGTGAACGGGCCCGCATCGCCTATTACATCGTCATCGGCGCAGTCTGCGCCCTGGCCTTTATCCTGCCCTATGACGGCATCAGCGCCGCCGGAGCCGCTCCGGTCTCCATTCCCGCGCCGCTGCTGATCTGCCTCATCAGCGCCCTGCTCTTCGCCGCCTCCTGGCTGCTGTCCATTCAGTTTTACAAAAAACGCAGTCTCTGAAAGATGATCGTTCCCGGAAAGAGGGCCCGAGGCCCTCTTTCTTTTTCTCTCCGGATCAGCTTCCGAGCAAAAAAAACGAACCGCGCTGAAACCAAGACCGCCCCTTGTGCGTGTTATGGGTGAACGCGGATGTGGAGGGAGGCCGAAAGATGCACAGCATACTGCAGCGTACGGGCAGGAGTCTGCGCGAGATTTATCAGGAATATCTGCCGATGGTCTATCGGATCGCCTTTACCTACATGAAAAACAGCTACGACAGCGAGGACGCCGCCCAGGAGACCTTTATGCGTCTGCTCCGCTGCCGCAAGTCCTTCCGGGACACAGAGCATGTGAAAGCCTGGCTGATCGTCACCGTGACCAACGTCTGCCGGGACATGCTCCGGCGAAAGCGGCGCACAGAGCTGAATATTGAGGATTTTCACGCCCTGGCCGCAGAACCGGCGGAGACGGATGATACGCTGATGGAGGCCATCCTGGCCCTGCCGGACAGCTACAAAACAGTGATCTACATGTATTACTACGAAGGCTATTCAACGACAGAGACGGCAAAAATTCTTGACAAGTCGCCCAACACAATAAAAACCTGGCTGAGCAGAGCCAGGGCGAAGCTGAAGGAACAATTGGGGGAGGCCTTTGATGCGTAACCGAAAAATCATTGACTCATATAACCGGATTCAAATGAATGCGGCAGCCCAGGAGCGCATATGGAAGGAGCTGACGGCCGGCTCCGAAGAGTTCCTCCCTGAAATGGAGGATCATATGAAAGCACATCAACATAAAAAGCTTTGGAAAACCTTGCTGATCGCCGCGGTTCTGACCGCCCTTCTGGCGTCCACGGCCTATGCGGCGGACCTGCTTGGCATCAGGGCCATGCTCCGGCCCTCGGAAACCGTGGACGTGGGTGAGCAGAGCTTCAACACCGTCTCCCTTACCCAGCCCCAGCAGTTGTCTGAAGAGATAGACAGCGGAATTTCCGAAAAGATTGCCGCCTCCCAGGCCGCCTGGGAAGAGTGGTCTGCGTACAAGCAGGAAAACGACGCGGACGCGCTGTTCTTTGCCCCTCCGGAGGAAGCCGCCGCTTCCCAGGTGGAGGAAAATCAGGACGGGACCGTCACCTTCACCTATTACAAAACCGTGGAAGTAGATGAAAACGGCAATTTCTGCGGAGAGATCCTGGAAACGCGGACCGGAACCCAGGAGCAGTATGAGGCTTATCAGGAATACTGCGCTGTCAGGGCCACAGGCTTTGGCCGCTATGACTTCAACTACGGCGTGTACTCTTCGGAAGCGGAGGCTAAGCTGGAGGAGATCGCGGCAAAATATTCTCTGAACCTGCGGGAGGCGGGAACGGTTTACCTGGAGGCCACGGAGGACTACAGCGCCCCCAACGCACTGAGTAAGGAGGAGCTGGCTGAAGTCCTGACAGAGGCCGCCTGCTCCGGCAATCTCTTCCGCCGGATGCCGGATCTCTTTGACAAGCTCTATACTTATAATGAGGGAAGCTTCGGCGTGGCTTTCAATCAAAGCCTGCCCGACGGAAACACGGTCCATTGTTACTGCTGCAATTTCATGTATTCCACCCTGTCCAGCGGCCGCGAGGTGGTGGAGTGGCTGGACAAAAGCAGCAGCCTGAGCACCCACAGCTTTACTTCTGCCGACGGAACGGCGCTGACGGTCATTAACGCCGGAGAAACTGCTTTTATCTACACCTTTTTGGACGATTCTTACTTCACCATGCGCATTGACGGCGGCGGCGCGCCGCTCAGCGACGAGGACATTGACAGCATCGCGGACATGCTGGATTACAGCGTGATCGGCAAGTGATTCCTGAATCACTTTGAAAAGAACGACGTGAAATTGCTCGCGCAATTTCACGTCGTTTTTTATTTCTTATTCCACAGATTTCAGGGACTCGGTCATGTTGATCTTTTCCAGCTTGAAGCTCATGGCGAAGTTGGCGGCCATGGCGAAAAGCACCGTGATGCCAAAGGCCAGCAGGTAGCTCAAAGCGGAAACCCGCACATCATAGCACATGTAGTCCACCTGGATCAGCTCCATGACGAAGCGGTGCAGCAGCTTACCCAGCAGCAGGCCCACAGCGCCACCCAGAATGGACAGCAGCAGGTTTTCCCGCAGAATGTAGGAGGCGGTCTCTCCCGGGTTGAAGCCCAGCACCTTGACGGTGGCCACCTCCCGTACCCGCTCCATAATGTTGATGTTGGTCAGGTTGCAGAGGACGATAAAGGCCAGGGCGGCGGCACAGACCACCACCAGCAGCACGATCATGTTCAGGCTCTGCATGGACTGTCTGACGGTCTCCTTTTCCCTGAGCGTCAGGGAAACATAGCTGACGCCGTCCTGGGAGCGCAGCCAGGCCGCAAGCCCTTCCCCGCCGTCCTCGCTGCTGTCGCAGAGATAGGCGGCGTTATTTTTCGCCCCCGGCACCGTCTCCGGCGACACATAGATGTAGTGGCCCAGATAGTTTTTCGCTATGCCCGTCACGGTAAGGCGCAGACTGTCGCCGTCGTCGGTCTCCAGCGTCACCTGGTCTCCTGCGCTGATCTCCAGAAGATCGGCAAGATGCTCCGTAACAACGGCTTCCCCCTTGCCCGGATATTCCAGCTCGCCGCTGCCGTCCTGCAGACTGACCACGTTTTTCAGGGCCGTCCCCTGGGCCGCCACCAGCTTGACGGAGTGGCTTTCCGTGTCGGTTTTCAGCTCCGCGTTCACCTGATAGCTCAGGGCCCAGGCGTCCGCCCGGTCCTTCCACAACACCTCGGCCTTCCCGTCGGTGTCCAGCACATCCGGGTCGTAGTTCACCAGCATTTCATAGCGGCTGATCTCGCCGTACTGGTAGTCCGGCACATCGGCGATGGAGTCTTTTACGCCGAAGCCCGCCACCAGCAGGGCGGTGCAGCCGCCCACGCCCAGCATCATCAGCATGACGCGGGAGGGATGACGGAAGGCGTTTCGCAGCGTCACCTTGCTCAGGAAGGAGAGCCGCTTCCACAACGGCTTTATCCGCTCCAGCAGGATGCGCTTGCCGGCCTTGGGCGCTTTGGGCCGGATCAGCTCCGCCGGCCGCTCGCTCAGCTCCTTGCGGCAGGTCAGCACCGTCACCAGTATGGTGCTGAGCAGCGCCACCGCCATGCAGGCGGCGCACATGCCCAGGCTGAAATAGAGCTTCAGGGTGGTGTAGCTGTAAATAATATTGTAGGCATACCAGACGATCCAGGGGATCACCGTCACGCCCAGCACAAAGCCCAGAACGCAGCCCACCAAGGCCGCACTGCCGGAATACCACAGGTATTTTCGCATAATCACCCGGCCGGAAAAGCCCATGGCCTTCAGGGTGCCGATCTGGGTGCGCTCGTCGTTGATCATGCGGGTCATGGTGGTCACACAGACCAGCGCCGCGATGAGCACGAAGAACACCGGGAAGGCCCCCGCCACGGCGGTGATGATGCTGGTGTCGTTTTCAAAGGTCACATAGCCGGAATTGGTCTCCCGGTTCAGGGTGAATACTTCCAGCTTCAGCTTCTCATCGGTGTCGATGATGGCCTGGGCCAGCTCCGCTTCCGCGTCCTCCAGCTCTTTTTTGCCGTCGGCAAGCTCCCGCTCGGCCTCAGCCTTGCCCTCTTCATACTCTTCCCAGCCCTGGTTCACCTGGCGCTGGGCCTGTTCCAGCTGCACCCGTCCCTCGTCCAGCTGCTTCTGGCCCTCGGTCATGGTCACTTTGGAATTTTCGATCTCCGCCTCGGCGGCGTCCAGCTGGGCTCTGCCCTCGGCAACGGCCTGTTCCCCGGCGGCGATCTCCGCCTGGGCGGCCGCCACCTGGGCCTTTGCCTCGTTCAGCTGGGCCTCAGCCGCGGCAATCTCCGCCTCCTGGGGCGCGAACTTCTCCGCCGCGCTGTCCCTGGAAGCTACCGCGGTCTCCCTGCGGCCCTGCAGCTGCTCCATCCGGGCGTTGAGGATGGCAAGCCGGGTCTGATAGCCCAGATCCTCCGGGTCAAGGGCGTCGATCTCCTGCTGGGTCTGGCTGATCTGGCCGTCGATGAGGGCAATGGCCTGCTCCAAAGGCCAGAGCACGGCGTTTTTTGTCGCCTCCAGCTGGGCCTTGCCCTGGGCCAGCTGCTGCTCGCCCGCCTGAATCTCCGCAATGGCCGGTTCCAGCGCCGCCTTGCCCTGCTGAAGCTCCTTTTCCTTCTCGTCCAGCATGGCCCGGTTGTCCGCGATCTCCTGCAAAGCGCCGGGGATCTGCTCCCAGCCCTCGTCGATCTCTTTCTGCTTTTCCTCGATCTCCGCCAGCCCGTCGTCGATCTCTTTCTGGCCCTGATACAGCTTTGCTCTGGCGCTGCTCAGCTCCTTTTGGACCTCTTCTTCGCCCTCATGGTATTCCTCCCAGCCCTCGTCCAGCTCCGCTCTGGCCTCCGCCAGCTCCTTGTCCGCCTCGCTGCGCAGCTGCTTATAGCGCATGGCGCCCCGGCTGTTCAGCAGGGCCTTTACCTCCGGCTCCAGCTTGTCTCGGGCGGAAATATATTCCGTGGAGTACATCTCCCCGGGCAGGCCGCAGTACAGCAGGATCTCCTGATAGACCTCCTGGTCGAAGGCCTCCTCCGTCAGCAGCACAAAGCCGCTGAAGCTACCGGAGCCCAGAGAGGTGCTGCCCCGGTCATAGCTGATGTACCGTGGGCTTTTGGCCAGGCCCACGATGGTAAATTCCCGCTGTTCAAAAAGGCCCAAAGTGTCCCCGTCATTTGCGTCGCTTATGCTTATTCTTCTGCCGATATCGTCGCTGCTGAAGGCCCCGGCATCGCCCAGACACTCGTTGGCGTTTTCCGGCATCCGCCCCTCGGTCAGATAGGGGGTACAGACCGTTTCCGTAATGGACATGAAGCGGTAGGGCTCCTCATGGCTGCCCAGAACCGCCAAAGCGTCCGCAAAGTAGGCGCCCTCCGCGTATTCCACGCCCTCCAGCTGCCTGAACGCGGCCACGTCCCCCTTCGTCAGCCCCAGGGTGGACATGAGCTGGAAATCGTACATCCGCTGGTCGCGCAGATAGCTGTCCGCCGTCTCCAGCATGGCAGGCTGAGAGCTTTGCAGCCCCGCGTAAAAGCCCACGCCCAGGGCGATGATGGCCACAATGGCCAGATAGCGCCCCAAAGAGCCTTTGATGCTTCTCAGAAGCATTTTCACACTGAACCGGTCCATCCGTTCACCACTCGATCTCTTCCACGGGAATGATCTCCTCGTTTTTCTGCACAGAGCAGATCGTGCCGCTCTTCACCCGGATCACCCGGTCCGCCATAGCGCAGAGGGCCTTGTTGTGGGTGATGATGATCACCGTCATGCCGGTGCTGCGGCTGGTGTCCTGCAAAAGCTTCAATATGGCCTTGCCGGTGTTGTAGTCCAGGGCGCCGGTGGGCTCGTCGCAGAGCAGGAGCTTGGGATTTTTGGCCAGCGCGCGGGCAATGGCCACCCGCTGCTGCTCGCCGCCGGAGAGCTGGGCCGGGAAATTGCCCATCCGGTCCTTCAGGCCCACCTGCTCCAGCACGGTTGCCGGGTCCAGAGAGTCCTTTTTCAGCTGGGCCGCGATCTCCACGTTTTCCAGCGCGGTCAGGTTGGGGATCAGATTATAAAACTGGAACACAAAGCCCACATCGTTGCGCCGGTAGGCCGTCAGCTCCTTTTTGCCGAAGGAACTGACCTCCGCCCCGTCCACTGTCACGCGGCCCTCGGTCAGATTGTCCATGCCGCCAAGAATGTTCAGCAGCGTGGTCTTGCCCGCGCCGGACTCGCCCACGATAACGCAGATCTCGCCCTGTTCGATCTGGAAGCTCACGTCGTGCAGGGCCGTCACCGTCACCTCGCCTGCCTGATAATCCTTTTTCACACTGTCAAAACTGATAAAACTGTCTGCCATCTCTGTCCCCCGAAATGCCCTTTTATTTCTGCCGTACCACGCCGGCCATATATTCCGTTTCCCTGCCGTCGGCGCCGACCAGCACAAAGCTTCTCAGCCGGCCGCCGTTTTCATAGAAGGCGTCCACCCGCTGCTCCCCTGCCCAGTCGCACAGGCGGTAACCGCTGTATCCGCCCTGACGCCAGGCGCCGCCGTCCAGCTCCGCAAGGGAGATGCTGCTCTGTGAAATCCGCGCATCCGCCGGGACCGCTCTCACGGTCCAGCCCTGGCCGGGCACAAGGATAAACTCCGCCGCTCCCTGGATCAGGGGCGAATCAAACACCTCTGTCACGCCGGTCTCCAGTGCCATACGGCAGATTCGGCTGCCCTCATCGGTCATCTGCGTATAGTAAAGCATATTTTCAATAATTACCGGCGCGTAGGACACGGCGCTGGTGAGCTTCCGGTCCTTGCCGTCCTCCAGCGTGAGCAGGTGCAGGCTCTCGCCGTCTTTCCCGCTCTGGTACAGCACCATACCGTCAAAAACATAGGGATAGCAGCACAGATCGTCGATCAGCACCTGCCGGCCGCTGCCGTCCAGCGCCGCCTTGCAGAATCGTCCGGCAGCGTCGCAGAAATACAGCTCGCCCTCACAGATCTGCATAAAGCCGCAGGGCTCGTCCACCAGGACCTGATGATCTTTCCCGTCCGTGCCGATACTTTCAATAGCGGCGCTGCCGTTGTCGTTGATATAGTAAAGCCTGTCGCCCTCCATGCAGATATATTCCGGCACACAGTCGGTCTGCAATATGGTAAAGTTCCCCGGCACCCCGTTGGTCAGCGTATAGCTGGCCAGAACGGGAGAGGCGTTCTCATCATAGTCAAAGCACCAGAGCTGGTCCCCGTGGATCAGCGCCCGGTTTGCGCCCATAAAGGAGGCCATACGCAGGGAGGCCGCAGTGTCGAAATCTGTCGAAAGCCCTGCCTCGCCCTCGATAACGGTCACCTGGGGTTCCGGCGTTTTCTCCGGGGTCGTGGTGCTGTCGCTGCAGCCGCAGAGGCTGAGCAGCAGCAGGGTCATGGCGCACAGCAAAATTGCTTCAAAAGTTTTAAGCATTGTCCGTTCTCCTTGTAAATGCCCTATTATTTTATCATAATTATTCCCATAAAGCAATTGCGCCGCCCGCCCGCCCATGGTATTATCGAGGGGAAAACAGGCAAAGGAATGAAGAGTTATGAAAAAGTTTACAAAATTTTCAGCTTATCTGCTGGCCCTGCTGATGCTGGCCGTCTTGTTCACCGGCTGTCTCTCCGCCCCGGCCGAACAGGCGGGGGGCGATGTCCCCGCCGTCTCCCCGGTGGAAAGCAGCGCGGACCCGGCGGCAGAAAGCAGTGCCGCCCCGGCGGAGGAAGACAGCGATGCACCGGTGATCGACCAATACGGCAGCTACACCACGAAAGAGGACGTGGCCCTGTACGTCCACACCTACGGCTGCCTGCCCCAGAACTTCATCACCAAGGATCAGGCCCGGCAGGCCGGCTGGAACGGCGGCTCTCTGGAGCCTTACTGCCCGGGCATGTGCATCGGCGGAGACAGCTTCGGCAACCGGGAAGGCCTGCTGCCCAAGGCCCAGGGCCGCAGCTGGACCGAGTGCGACATCAACACCCTGGGGGCGGATTCCCGGGGCGCGGAGCGCATTGTCTTCTCCAACGACGGCCTGATCTACTATACCGGCGACCATTACGAGAGTTTCACCCTGCTTTACGGCCAGCCGTAAATCCCATTTATTGGGTATTCGACATCTTTCGACATTTCGATTGAAAATTTTTTAGCAGAGCCTGTCGAAGTCTCTTGCCAGCGCGCGAAGGTTATCATATTATGTCAACAAGAAGCCTGCGTTGTTCGACAATTTTCTGTTGTTTAGCAGTGTCAATTATGGTAAATTTACTGCGACACAGCGGTTAATCTGTTTTGAAACGTGCAGACGCACCTGTAAACATCATATAAGGGAGGACAAAATTATGGAAACCAAAGTGCGCATACTCATTGCCGATTCAAACCAGGATTTTTGCAGTCTCCTCACCGACCTTATTTCAGCAGAGAAAGATATGGAAGTGGTCGCGGCGGCTGACAACGGCCTGGACGCCCTGGCGCTTATTACCGAACTGAAGCCGGATCTGGTGCTGCTGGATCTGGTCCTCACCAAGCTGGACGGGCTGGAAGTGCTGCGCCGGCTGCCCGAAACCGGGGTCAAGCCCCATGTGATCATCCTTTCGGGCTTTGTGAACAACAAGGTGGTGGCGGACTGCTCCAACATGGGCGTGGACTACTTTATGCCCAAGCCCTGCGACACGCCGGTGCTGCTCAGCCGTATCCGCCAGTCGGTCTCCTCCGGGGACAGCCTTGTCCCCGCCGCCGGCATTGAGTGCGCAGCGGTTGCCCAGCAGAAGAACCGGGAGACCATGAACCTTGAGGCCGTGGTCACAGACATTATCCACGAGATCGGCGTGCCCGCCCACATCAAGGGCTATCAGTATCTCCGGGAGGCCATCATCCTCACCATCAACGACATGGACATGATCAACGCCGTCACCAAGGTGCTCTACCCCGAGGTGGCCAAGAAATTCGGCACCACGCCCTCCCGGGTGGAGCGGGCTATCCGCCACGCCATTGAGGTGGCCTGGGACCGGGGCGATATCGAGGTGCTGCAGAAGTTCTTCGGCTACACTGTCTCCAACATCAAGGGCAAGCCCACCAACTCGGAGTTTATCGCCATGATCGCCGACTGTCTGAGCCTGCGGAGAAAGCAGGCCGCCCAGTGAGCTGAACTGCCGCAGGGCGTAAATAACAAAAGAAAAAGGGTCTGACGGCCCTCACGCACGGAGATATAAACACCCCCGGCACATCAGAACGATGCGCCGGGGGCGGTTTTTATAAAGGAGCCCATATTCTTTGGCTTTGGCGTTCTCTTCACGGGATTCTGAACCGCTTCGCGGTTCAGAATGACAGGGGAACGGGAAAGGGCCGTCGGGCGCCGGCCCCTACAACGCTGTTTCAGCCGGGCTGTAGGGGCGGCCCTGCGTGGCCGCCCGGGAAGGCCACCTTCCCCTCAAATGCCGCGCGCCCTTCAAGCCTCCCCTAACAGGGGAGGTGCCCCCGAAGGGGGGGCGGAGGGGTTTGCCTCCCGGATTCTTTTTATTCGAAGTCCAGTACTCTGCGCATACGCACCAGGGTCAGGCGGTTGCGGATGGCAGCGGAGACGGTGAGCATCTCGTCGGACAGGGCGGGGTCAATGCCGATGTGCTCGGGCAGGTACTTTGCGCCCACGCCCTTGTACAGGGCCTCCAGCTCCTCCACGGGAGGAATGGTGGCGATCAGTTCCCTGATCTCGTCCCAGTGGTCCACAATATTCTGCGGATCGAAGGTGCCCAGAACGTCGTTCTCGTTCTCCTTCATGATGCCCTCGTAGAGCCTGGGGCCGAATTTCTCCATGACCCAGTCGGAGGTCAGAGGCTGGAAGGGCTTGGCCTTGGGCGTCAGCGCCGCCAGACGGTGATACTCCTTGGCGCACAGGAAGGTGCCCACACCCACGCACTCGCCGTGGATGCCCTCGGCGCCCTCAAAGCGGGGCGGGTGCATCTCCACCAGGTGGGCCATCAGGTGCTCCGCGCCGGAGGCGGCTCTGGAGTGGTGCAGCAGCTGCATGGTCAGGCCGCTTTTCATCTGGGCCATGGTCATGGCCTCAATATCCGCCTTGCCGGTGGCGGCGTACTCGTCAGCCGCCTTGCGCATGATATTCAGGGCCTCCTGGGCAAGGTCCGCCACCATGGGGCAGTAATACTCGCCATCCACCAGTCTGGCGATCTTCCAGTCCACCAGAGAGATGTACTTGGAGAGAATGTCGTTTATGCCGCTGGCCACCAGACGGGCAGGAGCGCCCTTGATGATGTCCAGGTCAGCCACCACCAGAATGGGGGCCAGCATGGGGATGGACTTCTTCTGCCCGTTCAGAATGACGGAGCAGATATCGGCGGTAAAGCCGTCGGAGCTGGCCAGGGTGGGGATGGCCACGAAGGGGATGCCCAGCTTATAGGCGGGGTATCTGCCGAAGTCCATGATGGTGCCGGCGCCGAAGGCGACGATGACCTCGGGGGCGTCCAGCCTGGTCATCATATCCTCAATCAGCACATCCTCAGAGCGCAGGCCCTCGGCAGGGAGGACGATCTCCTGGTCGGCCTGGACATGCTTGCCCTCGGTAAGCTTATAGATGTTGCTGTCGTACACCACGGTGCGGCGCTTGCCCGCCAGGCCCACGTCGGCCATATACTGTTCAAAGTTCTTCAGCGCGTCGTACTCCACAACCACCTTTTTGGTCTCCAGAGTATGTTCCCTGCCGCAGACGCACTTGCCCACGTATTTTGAGCAATCCATTATCATCGCTTTTTCTCTCCTTTGTTGTATAAATGTATGGCATTTTTCCGTGCCGTTTTCTCTTCTTTTATTATACTGCGCAATAAACAAATCTGCAAGCCTTGTTCCGTCCTTTTGCGTGCCGCGCCGCGAAAAGAAACTGCTCTGCCGTTTATTCAGCATACATTATTATACATTATTTTCTTGCCGATACATCGTCTGATTTTATATTTTTATCCTATTTTTTTATTGCCCTTGATTTCCCTTCCCCTTCTGACAAATTTCCCGGGCCCCGACGGCTATACTGGGGAGCACAGGTCATGGAGGTGAGAAGGTGAAAAAAACAGCTCTCCTGCTTGCCGCGCTGCTGCTGTTTCTAACTTTTCCCGGCAGAGCCGGGGCAGATTACGACCCGGAGGTGGACTACCTGTCCATCATGGTCCGGGCCGCCGCCTGCGGAGATATCGAGGCGGGCCGGGCCGCGGAGATCTGCCGCAACGAAAAAATCGACAAGACCGGCTCGGACGAGGTAAAAATTGCCTTTGAGGATCTGTTTCTGCTGGCAAAGATCATCACCAGTGAGGCCGGCAGTGAAAGGCTCAGCGACGAGTGGCGCATGTGCGTGGGAGAGGTGGTGCTCAACCGGGTGGCCTCTCCGGAGTTTCCCGACACCGTGGAGGAGGTCATCCTGCAGGAGGGCCAGTACGCCGGGGTGGACACAGACGAGTTCACCTATTACCTGAACCCTACAGAGGCCAGTGTGAACGCGGCGCTCCGGCTTTTGCAGGGAGAGCGGCTGATGGATCCCTGGGTGGTCTTTCAGGCAAACTTCCCCCAGGGCGGCGGCATCTACGCCAGATATTACGACAGCCTGTACGGATATACATATTTTTGCTCCAGCAGCAATCCTGAGCTGTACTGGTAAGGCTCTGCGGCAGCGCATAAAGCTGCCGAAATTTTTTCATTTATTTTGCAAAGTTTGCTTGACATTTCGTGCAAAGCTTGCTATACTAAATTCGCAAAGTTAACTTAGCATTTTTTGAAATGGAGCACAAAGATGAAAACCAGAATACGCGAGCTGAGAAAGCAGCGGAAATTATCCCAGGAGGAGCTGGCCGACGCGGTAGGTACCACCCGGCAGACCATCACCTCCATTGAGGTGGGAAAGTATACCGCTTCCCTGCCTCTGGCCTACAAGATTGCCCATTATTTCGGGCTGAGTATTGAAGAGGTATTTGATTTTTCCGACTTGGATGAATGATTGAAGGAGTTTACTATGGAAAACTATCGTGAAAAGCTGAAAATACACAACATTCTTTACGGCATCGGCGCACTGGCGCTGCTGGCCATACAGGTTCTGGCCTTTACCGGCCTTGTCAGCCCGGTGGGCGCAGACGAGAGATGGCACAGTTTTTATAACGGCTTTATCGCCGGGGCAGCCTTCGGCGTCATGGCGCTGTTCATTGTGGGGCTGATCCTGAATCTGCGCGCCCTGCGGAGCGAGAAGGCCATGAAAAAGCAGTACATCAAGGAGACGGATGAGCGCAGCCGGCAGATCGCCGTCATGGGCAAGAGCGCCGGCGCGACACTGTTTCTTCTGCTTATGGTGCCCGCCGCCATTATTCTGGGCTATTTCAATGTGACGGTGTTTATCACCTGCATCAGCTGTGTGCTGGCCCTGTCTTTGCTCATGGCCTGCTCCAAGCTCTATTTTTCCCGCAAGCTTTAAGGCTCCATGCTGTCCCCTGCAAAACGAAAATAAGCTGTTGTCCTCCTTCCGGCCGGACAACAGCTTTTTCATGCCTTTTTTCTTCCAAAAGGTATTTTCGGTAAACCTGTCCGCCTGCGGACCACAACGGGGACCATCTTCCCGCAGTTTTCGCAGAGATCCACTTCCCGGGACAGGAGAAAGTCTGCCTCCGTATAGCTTGTGCCGCTGATTTTGTTCAGGCACGTCAGGCAAAATTCAGCCATCCTGGCTCCTCCTTTTAGTCATCTTTGGGATAATATTAGCATAATTCTAATGATACTGTCAAACCATAATTACTCATCTTCAAGGTAGGTTTGTCAGGATGAAACTATACAAGCATAATGGGCTGTGCAATGTCTCCGGCGCCCGGGTCCGGCAGCGGAGAGAGGAATTGAAGCTGTCGCAGGAGCAACTCTCCGCCAGGCTCCAGCTTCTGGGGCTGGATCTGAACCAGAAAGTTATCAGCCGGGTCGAGACCGGGCTGCGGGTAGTGCCGGATTTTGAGCTGGAATACTATGCCCGGGCCCTTGACACCGACGTACTCTGGCTTCTGGGCCTGGGCTGATTGCTAAGCGCTGCGCCCCTCATCGTACTCCCGAAGGATGCGCAGGAAATTGCCCAGATACATCACCAGACAGGCGGAGACGGGCACGATGCAGCACAGCACCAGCACCGAGGCGGTGTGCTCCGGCATCCGGGGAAAGAGCAGCAGCGCCCCCATACAGGCGTAGATCATGGCCGTGCACAGCTTGCCGTACCATTTGGCGCTGTGTACCTGCCCTGTGACCAGGATGACGTGCAGCCCGGTCAGGGCCAGCACCGCCTCCCGCAGCACATGCAGGCCCAGCAGCAGCCAGACCGCCGGGGTCTCCAGCGCGGCGCAGAGCATCATGGCCGCCTGCATCAGCTTGTCCGCCACCGGGTCCAGGATCTTGCCCAGCCTGGTGACCATGTTGAAGCGGCGGGCAATGGCCCCGTCCAGCACGTCCGAGGCCGCCGCCAGCAGCACCACGCCCATGGCGGCGGTCACTTTTCCGTTCAGGTAGTAGCTCACGAACAGCGGCACAAGGAAGATCCTTGCGGCGCTGATCAGATTGGGGATATTCACGTTCTGTTCCTCCCTTTATTATCCTTCTGTTATGTTATACCCAATCCGGAGGAAAATTTTCAGGAAAACCGCCGGGCTTAAATTTTCTTGGGAAATGAAATTTCTCTTGAAAATATGCTGTATGATGATAAAATAGTTATGTTTAACTATAAGCAGGACGGAAATGATATGAAGCTGATGAAAAAACTGCTCTGCCTTGCGGCGGCGCTCTGTATTCTGCTGAGTCTGCTCCCCACCGCCTTTGCGGAGGAGGGCGACGAACGCTTCAAGGACAAGACCTGGGAAGAGGTGGTGGAGGCCTTCATGGCCGAACACGGCACGGACCCAGATCTTGTGGCCTTCGGTTACTACAACACCGTCACCGGCGAGGAGCATTACCACCGGGGTGACGAATATATGATCACCGGCAGTATGTTCAAGGTCCCCCTGAACATGCTGTACACCGAGAAGGTGGCCAAAGGGGAAATCGACTGGGACACCAAGTTCGGCGGCATCGCCTATTCCAATCTTCTGGAGTGGAGCATCATCAACTCCGACAACCAGATGGCGGAGATTCTGTGGAAGGCCACCGGCAGCTACCGCACCTACCGGGAGCTGATCTGCCCCTACATGGGCGTGGATCCGGCGACCGTGGACGACATGTACTGGGTGAACAACTACTTCACCAGCGAGCAGATGATCTACTGTCTGAAAACCCTGTATGAAAATCAGGAGAACTTCCCCCGGCTGATCGACACCATGCTCCGGGCCGAGCCGGAAAACTATTTCAAGTTCCACGAGCAGGACTATGAGATCGCCCACAAGTACGGCTATCTGGTGGAGGGCTGGCACCTGTACATGAACGACTGCGCCATCTGCTACACCGACGACCCCATTCTCATCGTCCTCTTCACCGACACCATCAAGGACCCCTATCTGACCATGACGGACTTCTGCTCCCTCATGTGCGACTACACCCAGTACCACACGGCCCTGCGCCGTGAGGAGGAGGCCCGGCAGGCGGAGGAGGCGGCGATCCAGTCCCTGGAGAACAACAGCTCCGGGCAGGAGGCGCACTCTGACGGCTCCGATCTCTCTGTTGGCGTCATTGGCGGCGCCGACGGGCCCACAACCATCATTCTTTCCGGTAAAGGAGGCAGCACCGGTATGATCGTTCTGATCGCGCTGATCATCGCCCTGATGGCGGTGGTGCTGGCTGCTGCTCTGCACTGGGCGAAAAAGGGAAAGCTCCGGCTCTCCTGGGCCGTTCTCGCCCTGATTTTCAGCGGCATGGCGCTGATCCTCGCGGTCGTCGCCCCCAGTCTGGGTACCGTGGTGACGGTCCCTGCCGGCGACCCCCAGGAGACGGTGACGGAATTTTTCGATTCAGTCATCGCCGGCGATTACCAGAGCGCCTACGCCTGTCTCAGCGACTACACCAGCCTGGGTCTGGAAAACAGGCCGGACAGCGAGGCCGGGCAGCAGATCTATCAGGCTCTGCGCCAGAGCTATTCCTATAAGCTCTACGGCGACTGCGTCAAAAACGGCCTCAGCGCCAGTCAGCAGGTACTGCTGACCCATCTGGACGTCACCGCCCTGCAAGCCGATCTGAAGGACGCCACTGAAGCTGCCCTGAACCAGCTGGTCCAGTCTCTGCCCAGAGATCAGCTGTATGATGAAAACAACAACTATCTGCCCGGCGTGACGGATTCGGCTTATTCCAGCGCGGTGGCTTCCCTGCTCTCCCATGTGGAGGACTACTATACCACCACCGGCCTGGAGCTGGAGCTGAGCTACAGCTCCGGCGGCTGGCGCATTGTCACCAACACCCTTATGCTCAACGCCCTCTGCGGCGGAGCGGCCTACTGAAAGGAGGCGTCTCAATGAGCAACAGAATCAGCGACGCGGATATTGACGCCATCCTTCGGGAATTTTCGGAGCAGCAGGAGCAGGAGTCCCGGGCAGCGGAAAGCGCCGCGTCCCGGCGCAGAGAGCGCGCAGCCCCCGCCCCACCGGAGCGCAGCCCCCGGCGGGAGAGTCGTCCGGAGCCCCGTTCGGAGCGGGCAAAAGAGCGTGTGTCCCAGCCTGAGCCCCGCCGGGAGACCAGGCGGGAGCCGGAACGGGCAAGAGAGCGCACGCCCCAACCTGAGCCCCGTCGGGAAACCAGGCGGGAGCCGGAGCGGCCGAAAGAGCGGGACGCCCGATCCAAGCCCCAGCCGCCCCGGGAGGCCACCCCTGTCCGCCCTTCCCGCCCCGCTTTTTCCTTTGGCTATCTGATTTTGATCCTTCTCTCCATTCTTGCCCTGGTCTGGGCGCTGGTGAACGTCCACCCGGGCACCGGCACCAACACCGGCAGCACCACGGAGAACCGGCTGGACCTGGTGGGCAAGCTGGACGTGTTTATGAATAACGCCGCCAGCGACGCGCTGGAAAACGTGGCCGATATCAAGAAGATCTACACCATCCCCGAGAGCGACCTTGTGGCCCCCAAGCCCGACCAGAGCAAGTTCGGCTCCACCACCGACCCCGCGGTAGTTCAGGCCGTGGTGGACTCCGCCTCCGCGCTGCTGGAGGGCCAGGAGCTGGTCTGGAACCCGGATATCGTGCTGATGGAGGGCTCGGAGATCGAGTACTACTGCGACGAGACCATCCTGGTGATCGCCTGGAAGGAGGCTATCAACAACTCCGCCTGCTCCTTTGTGGAGGTGAAGATCGCCCACGGCTCCCAGCTGCGCCGGGCGCTGTCGGACAACACCTACGGCTCCAGTGTCTACATGTACCCCACCCAGATGGCCCAGAACGCCAACGCCGTGGTGGCCATTAACGGCGACTTCTACGGCCACCGCTCCTGCGGCATCACCATCTATCAGCGGCAGCTTTACCGCTTCAACCCCAGAACGCTGGAGAGCTGCTTCTTCACCGCCTCCGGCGACATGATCTTCACCCATGTGGGTGAGCTCAACACCGAGGAGGAAGTGAAAAAGTTCGTTCAGGACAATGACATCACCTTCTCCGTCTCCTTCGGCCCCATTCTGGTGGAAAACGGGGAGAAAAAGACCACCAACACCTATCTGGTGGGTGAGGTGGATATCCATTATTCCCGC
Organism: uncultured Clostridia bacterium; assembly: GCA_946061515.1. Lineage (GTDB taxonomy): Bacteria > Bacillota > Clostridia > Oscillospirales > Oscillospiraceae > Limivicinus. Next base: position 5,935 of record CAMGRL010000020.1, on the reverse strand, counting down.
GCCGCCATCGGCCAGGTGGACAAACTGCACTATCTGCTGATGTCCATCAACGAGGAGGGCGTGTACAAAAACCGCGTCACCATCAACCAGGCGGCCGATCTGATCTACGCCAAGGGCGTGCCCAATGCCTACGCTCTGGACGGTGGCCAGACCGCCACCATCGTCATGAACGGCGAGACCTTCAACCGCCCTGACTGGGGCAACGAGCGCATTATGACCGATATCATCTACTTTGCCACGGCCATTCCGGGAGAGGAGGCGTCCTCATGAATCAGATTGCTGTCTGCATCGGCGACACCTTTATCTATTGGAGCTCCGTGATCATCTTCCTGGGCATCGCCGCCTGCTTTGCCCTGACCTACGCCCTGTACACCTCCCACGGCGGGCGGGGCTCCGCCCTCTGGCTGCTTCTGCCTCTGGCGCTGTTTTTCTCCGTGGTCTTTGCCCGGCTGATCCACTGGTACTGCCATGACGAGCAGTACGCCGGTTTCCTCAGCGCCATGCTGGACTACTCCCAGGGGGACTATTTCCTCCACGGCGCCATTTTCGGCACCATGCTGGCGGGGCTGCTGGTAAAAAAGCTGGGCTTTACCCAGAATCTGGGCCGTCTGTTTGACTGTCTGGCCCCCGGCGCCGCGCTGTGCATCGCCTTTATCCGGCTCAGCGCCCTGTTCAACACCTCCTGCCGCAGCAAAATCGTGGTCAACACGCCTGCGCTGCAGCACCTGCCCCTGGCCTCCGGCATCCCCACCGCAAACGGCGGCACTGAGTACCGCTTTGCCACCTTCTTCATTCAGTTTCTGGTGATGCTGGTGCTGTTTTGGATCCTGATGCGCTTTTTCTTCCGCCGCCGGCGCTATCCCATGAAAAACGATTATCCCAGAGACGGCCATGTGGCCCTGATGTTCCTTGTGTACTATGACGCCGTGGAAATCGTGCTGGACAGCACCCGCTACGACTCCAGCTACCTGCCCTTCAACGGCTTCATCAGCCTGACCCAGATCCTCTGCGCCGTGATCATTCTGGTGATTTTCATCGTTTACAGCGTCCGCTCCGTCAAGGCCAACGGCCGTCACGGCTACCACTGGGTCATGTGGGTGGGCTTCTTCCTGACCGTGGCCGGCGCCGGCGTTTTCGAGTATCTGGTGCAGCGTTTCGGCAATATGTATCTGATTTGCTACAGCGCCATGTCGGTGATCCTGTTTTTGATGGCCTTCATCGTCAACCGCATGTACCACACCGTCTGCGCGGACCTATATGAAAGAGCATAAGACCGTTTTCGGGGCGGCCCTGTTGGGCCGCCCCGATTTTTCTTGAAATGAGGCACAATGCGTGCTATACTCTCCCTGCAAGCAACGGATCGGGATCTGTCCATTGAGGCAGTTAACAGGGGAATGTGGGTGCGAATCCCACGCGAGGCCGTCACTGTGAAGCGGGGCGAAAGCCCCCGAAGTCAGAAAACCTGCCCGTGCAGCGGGAACAGCCCGCTGTGTCGTACAAAGAACCGCGTCACCCGGTCAAATTGTAAGCGTGCGCCTGAGTTATTGCGCCCGTTCTCTCTTTTTCTTTGTACGATTTCCGGTGAAAAAAGAAAGGAGAGGATTTTTTATGTCCGCAAAAACGAAAAAAATCATTGCCGTGGCCGTCCTGCTTGTATTGGTCGCGGCAGCCATCGTCGCAACTGTCTGCCTGAAGCCCAGCGGGGCGGCGGGAGATAAGACCATCACCGTTGAGGTCATCCACGGCGACGGAACCCAGAAGGATTTCACCATCAGCACAGACGCCGAATTTCTCCGGGGCGCGCTGGAGCAGGAGGGCCTGGTCCAGGGCGACGAGAGCGAATACGGCCTGTTTGTCACCGTTGTCGACGGCGAGACTGCCGACAGCGAACAGCAGCAGTGGTGGTGCTTCACCAAGGGCGGCGAAATGCTGATGACCGGCGTGGACGATACGCCTATCGCCGACGGCGAGCAGTATGAGATCACCCTCACTGTCGGCTGGTAAGCTGAGCGCAAAGGACATCTGCGCTCTGGCCCTGATGGGCGCGCTGATGTTCGCCCTGAAAATGGCGCTGGTTGCCCTGCCCAACGTGAACATGAACGCCCTGATTGTCATCCTCACTGCCGTCTTTTTCGGCTGGCGGGTGCTGTACTCCGTGGCGGTGTACATCATGCTGGAGGGGCTGGTGTTCAGCTTTGGGATGTGGTGGTTTTGCTACTGGTATCTCTGGCCCATCCTGGCCATCGCGGCCGTGCTGCTGCGCAAAAACGACTCCGCCCTGATCTGGGCGGTACTGGCCGGGGTCTTCGGCCTCTGCTTCGGTGCCCTGTGCTCCATCCCCTACCTTTTCATCGGCGGCTGGGCAATGGCCCTGTCTTACTGGGTCAGCGGCATCACCTTTGACCTGGTCCACTGCGCCGGGAATTTCGTGTTCACCCTGACGCTGTATAAGCCGCTGTACAAGGTCATGGAAAAAATCCTCGGCAAACCGGCATAAAGTGAAAATGACCCTGCATCGTTTGATGCAGGGTCAAATTTTTTGAGTAGATCCGTCCGGGAAAACGGGCGGCCGCAAGGGCCGCCCCTACATTCCTCCCGTAACATTCCCAGTCGCACCGTAGGGGCGATTCACGAATCGCCCGCACAGTGCAGGGCCACCTTTATTTGCAGTTCTCGATTGTGAAGCAGACATCCTCGCTGTTATCCGTGAATGAATACAGATAGATATCGTCGCCTTCAAAATAATAGTAACTGACAAAGCTTTTGACCTTAATCACAAGATCAAGCTGCTTAAGTCCTTTTGCTGCCTCCGGCAAACCGTTCTGGCTCTCAAGAACCACCTTGCCGTCTTTTTCCACGCCGGTAAACGGCCCAAGATCGGTGCCGTCCGCCATAGTGATGTGATCCCCCAAGCCGATCTTTCTGACGATAAAGCCTGCTTTTCCGTTTTCCTCATATTCGGCTTTTATCCGGCTGATTTCTTCTTCGCTGAATCCATGATCCCAAAGGATGTCCAAATCGTCGCTGAGTTTCCACAGCTTGTCAAAGTTCTCATCCCCGGGCCCGAAGCCGATTTCCAGCGCGTATTTTTTCGCGTCCAGCGAGTAGGCGATAATTAAATCTTCCCCGTCATAATAGGATTCATCAAGGGTTATGGCGCTGCCCGCCAGTTCCGACATCTCTTTCGTTACCGGTTCCTTGTTGGACAGCTCGCCTGCCTGTTCATATCGTGCGTCTGCCTCCTCGTCGGGCGTCGCGAACCAGCCTGATAAGCTTCCAATGACGGACTGTGCAAAGCCTGTGGCATAGGCCGTCGCGGACAGCAGCAGTACGAAAACCGCCGCGATCAGCGCCACCCGCGCTGCTTTGCGGACGGGGCGTTTATTCTTCCTGTTTTCTGCGTTTATTTTTTCCATTGTCAGCTCCTTGATCTTCGTCGCGGAGGCATGGTTTTCCGTCCGGATAGGGACGTCGCTGTCCTGTATGCAGTCCAGCAGGTCAACAATTCTGTATTCCATTAGAAGCTGCCTCCTTCCGTGTTCAGATCAGCCGTCAGCTCAGCCCTGAGCTTTTCCCGGCCCCGGGCCAGCCGGGAGCGCACCGTGGACGCGTTCATTTCCATCTGCGCCGCGATATCTTTGACGCTCTGCCCATAATAGTAAAACCGCAGGAAAATCTCCCGGTCCGGGTATTCCATCAGCAGCACCGCGTGCCTTACGCGCATGTTCAGCTCCTTCTGCTCATACCGGGTCTCCGGCGTCCTTTGGTCCACAATGAGGATGTCCTCGTCCAGGGGCAGTGCGTTTCCCCGCTCCCGGGTTTTGTTTTTTGCCATGTTCCTGGCGACGCTGCCCAGGTAGGCTTTCACCGACGGAAGCCTTATTTTCCCGGCGTTCTTCCACAGGGCAAAAAACACATCCGAGGCCACTTCCTCAATGTCCGCCTCGCTCATATCGCCGCCGATAATGTTGTAAATGATGGTGCTGACATAGGGCGTGTATTTGTCGATGAACCAGGCCAGCGCCTGCTGTGATCCGCGCTGCAGCTCCTTCAGGGCTTTCCCTTCGGTCAAGGCTGCCACCTCCGATACTGATCTCTTTCTTAACGGCCGTCACTCTAATAACACGGTTTTTTCAAAAAAGTTGCAGGGAAACGGAAATTTTCAGATTGATTTTAAGCCGGAAAAGCGGGCCGCCCTAAAGCCTCCCCTAACAGGGGAGGTGCCCCCGAAGGGGGCGGAGGGGTTTAAAACCGCAGCAGAATTTACTCCCGCTCTACATATTCGCGGTGGCGACTTCAACAAACCCCTCAGTCTGCCTACGGCAGCCAGCTCCCCTTTCAGGGGAGCCTTTTGCGGGCGACCACAAGGGTCGCCCCTACATTGCCACCGCCAATCTGCCGGGATGCCGTAGGGGCGGCCCTGCGTGGCCGCCCGGGAAAGCCACCTCATCCGGCCCTCCGGGCCACCTTCCCCTCAAAGGGGAAGGCTTTTGCCGCACACCCTTCAAGCCTCCCCTAACAGGGGAGGTGCCCCGAAGGGGCGGAGGGGTTTGCCTCCCCCTGGAGGGGAAAGGAATAGTGAAGAGTGAAGAGTGAAGAAGTAAGGTGGCCGCAAAGCGGCCGGATTTAAATTAGTCGCCGCAGGCGACACCATACCTATTCACTTTTCACTATTACCTCTTACTTTAAACCTCCCCTGACAAGGGGAGCCTTTATGCGGGCGACCTCAAGGGTCGCCCCTACATTTTCGCCGGAAGCCAGGTTGAAGTCGTAGGGGCGGGGTTTCCCCGCCCGTGCGCAGGGGAGCCTTTACATCCCGCCGGATAAAAATACGCAGTATGAGCAAAACCCATACTGCGTATTTGTGTTGTTTAACTTTACTTCGCGTAGTCCACAGCCTTGGTCTCGCGGAGAAGATGGACCTTGATCTGACCGGGGTAAGTCAGCTCTTCTTCGATCTTCTTGGCGATATCCCTGGCCAGCAGGACCATCTGATCCTCGTTGACCTCCTCGGGCTTGACCATGATGCGGATCTCCCGGCCGGCCTGGATGGCGTAGGAGCTGGCAATGCCGGGGAAGCTCTTGGAGACCTCCTCCAGCTTTTCCAGACGCTTGACATAGTTTTCGATGTTCTCGCGTCTTGCGCCGGGGCGGGAGGCAGAGATGGCGTCCGCCGCCTGGACCAGGCAGGCAACCACGGTGTGGGGCTCCACGTCGCCGTGGTGGGCCTCGATGGCGTGGATAACGGCCTCAGACTCCCTGTACTTGCGGGCCAGGTCCACGCCGATGGTGACGTGGCTGCCCTCCACCTCGTGGTCGATGGCCTTGCCGATATCGTGGAGCAGACCTGCGCGCTTGGCGGTGTTCACGTCCACGCCCAGCTCGGAGGCCAGCAGGCCCGCGATATGGGAGACCTCGATGGAGTGGTTCAGCACGTTCTGGCCGTAGCTGGTGCGGTATCTCATGCGGCCCAGGAGCTTGATCAGCTCCGGGTTCAGGCCGTGGATATTGGTCTCGAACACGGCGCGCTCGCCCTCGGCCTTGATGGTGGCGTTGACCTCTTTCTGGGCCTTGGCTACCATTTCCTCGATGCGGGCAGGGTGGATGCGGCCGTCCTGGATCAGCTTCTCCAGGGCGATACGAGCCACCTCGCGGCGGACGGGATCAAAGCTGGAGACGGTGATGGTCTCGGGGGTGTCGTCAATAATCAGGTCGCAGCCGGTCAGGGTCTCGATACTGCGGATGTTGCGGCCTTCGCGGCCGATGATGCGGCCCTTCATCTCGTCGTTGGGGAGGGGTACGACGGAGACGGTGATTTCGCTTGCGTGGTCGGCGGCACAGCGCTGGATGGCGGTGGCGATGATCTCTCTGGCCTTCTCGTCCGCTTCTTCCTTGTACTGGGTCTCGATCTCCTTGATCTTCATGGCCATCTCGT
>CAMGRL010000019.1 GCA_946061515.1 uncultured Clostridia bacterium | reverse complement strand
TCCACAACTGGGGCAAGCTGATCCTCAACTCCTTTGATGTTCCTTTTACTAACGGTTATACCGAGGGCTGCAACAACAAAACCAAAGTTTTGAACCGCGTTTGCTATGGCGTGCGCAACTTCTCCCGTTTCCGCAACAGAATCCTCCATTGTGCCTCATGACACCTAAGAAGAAGGAGCATGTGGCGCGCCACATACTCCTTCTTTTTAGGTTTTCTTCTTTTGTCCTACCCCAACTATTGACATAGAACCGAGAAATCTCGGCCGAAAGGCTAAAGCCTTTGCTTCCGTTCAAAAAACCGGCGGGTTCCGCTTTTGCCGGGATGCCTTGTATCACGCCGAAACGGTACGACTTAATTCACGTTCCAAACCGTTTCATCCCCGCAGATGCTGCGGATACAAGCTCAGCCCTTTGGCCCGGCATCTTTGATATGCTGCGGCATATCGGGGTATTTCTTTTCGAAATTCTCGCGGAATCTCCGCGCCAGATCTCTGGCAGCGGTCTCGTAGGCCGCGGGATCGCCCCAAAGGCTGCGCGGGTCAAGGATCTCGTCCGGAACATTCGGACAGCGGACAGGAATATCCAGATTGAAAATGGGGTCGTGAATACACTCCTCGTCATCGAGCGCGCCGCTGATAGCAGCGTTTACCATTGCGCGGGTATATTTCAGCTTCATTCTGGGTACATCGCCCGCTTTCCCGCCGCACCAGCCGGTGTTGACCAGAAATACCCGAGCGCCGGTCTTGTCCAGCTTCTCGCCCAGCATAGAGGCATATACGGAGGTGTGCAGAGGGAAGAAGGGCTCGCCGAAGAGCGTGGAGAAGGTGGTGACCGGTTCCTTGATCCCGCGCTCGGTTCCGGCCAGCTTGCTGGTGTAGCCGGAGACAAAGTGGTACATGGCAGTATCCCTGTCCAGCCGCGCAATCGGCGGCAGAACGCCGAAGGCATCAGCCGTAAGGAAAATGACTGTACGGGGCAGACCTCCCACGCCGGGGATCGCCGCGCTGGGGATAAAGTCCACAGGATAGCCGGCACGCGTATTCTCCGTCAGGCTGCCGTCGTTGTAATCAGGGTGCCCGTTCTCATCGACGATGACATTTTCCAGCAGAGAGCCGAAATGAATGGCTTCGTAGATCTCCGGCTCGTTCTCGTGCCTGAGCCCGATGCACTTGGCGTAGCAGCCACCCTCGATGTTGAAAATGCCGTTGTCAGTCCAGCCGTGTTCATCGTCGCCGATCAGGGCACGCTCCGGGTCGGCGGAAAGGGTGGTCTTTCCCGTGCCGGACAGTCCGAAAAACACGGCCGTGCTGCCGTCTTTCCCAACATTGGCCGAGCAGTGCATGGGCAGTACGCCCTTTTTGGGCAGCACATAGTTCATCACGCTGAACACGGCCTTTTTCAACTCGCCGCTGTACTGGTTGCCGGCGACCAGGATCTCCCGGGCCTCCAGGTCGATCAGGATAGCCGCCTCGCTGTGAACGCCGTCAAGCTCCGGGACACACTGAAAGCCCGGCGCGGAAATGAGCGTATAGTCCGGACGGAAGTCCTTCAGCTGCTCCTCAGTAGGACGGATGAGGAGCTGATGCATAAACAGATTCTGGCTGGCGAATTCGTTGATAATGCGAAAGCGCTGAGAATATTGGGGATCGGCTCCGGCAAAGCCGTCAAACACAAAGAGCTCACGGCCCTGCAGATAGGCCAGGATCTTGGCCTTCAAAGCCCGGAAAATCTCCCGGCTTATGGGACGGTTCACACTGCCCCAGGCAATATCATCGTGGATGGCGGGGCTGTCCACATAAAATTTGTCGTCCGGGCTGCGGCCGGTGTACTTCCCGGTATGTACAGAAAGGGCGCCCGTATCCGTCAGTGTCCCCTCACCCCGTGCAATGGCATGCTCCACAAGCTGTGATACCGGCAGATTCCGGTATGCCGTGCCATGTCCGGCAATACCGAGCTCCGTAACATTCAGAGTATACATTCTAATTATCTCCGTTCTTTTTCTCCGTTCATATTTGCCGCGGGGAAACCGGCCGCTTCGCAGCGTTTCGCGGAGCGGCCGGAAATACTTTCTTTTACAGAAGGTTAACCAGATTGAAATACAGGATCAGACCGGAAAATACAATGGAAACGGTTGAGCAGAGCTTGATGAGGATGTTCAGGCTGGGGCCTGCGGTATCCTTGAGGGGATCGCCCACGGTGTCGCCCACAACAGCCGCCTTATGCTGCTCACTTCCCTTGCCGCCGTGATGTCCTGACTCGATATACTTCTTTGCATTGTCCCATGCGCCGCCGGCGTTGGACATGAATACGGCCAGGGCAAAGCCGGAGACGGAAACGCCGCCCAGCATGCCAACTACGCCCACAGGCCCAAGCAGGAGTCCGGTTATCAGGGGTACGATGATGGCGATCAGAGCCGGTGCGATCATCTCATGCAGAGCGCCCTTGGTGCACAGCGCCACGCAGCGGGCGTACTCAGGGTCGGCCTGGTAATCCAGAATGCCGGCGATCTCCCGGAACTGACGGCGGACCTCCATGACGATGGACTGTGCGGCCTTCTGTACCGCGTCCATGGTCAGAGAAGAGAAGAGGAAGGTCAGCAGCGCGCCGATAAACAGTCCGACGAGCATCAGCGGGTTGGTCAGTGAAAGATCCAGAACTTCTTCGGTCTTGCTCTGTACGATATCCACATAGGATACCAGCAGTGCCAGCGCAGTCAGGGATGCGGAGCCGATGGCAAAGCCCTTGCCGGTGGCTGCTGTGGTGTTTCCGAGAGAATCCAGCGCGTCGGTGCGCTCGCGCACTTCCTCCGGCAGATCTGCCATCTGGGCGATGCCGCCGGCGTTATCTGCCACAGGGCCGTAGGCGTCGGTGGCCAGGGTGATGCCAAGGGTGGAGAGCATGCCCACACCGGCGATGCCGATACCGTAAAGGCCGCAGTTGAAGGACTGCATGCCGCCTGCGGCAAAGAAGCTCACGAGTACGGCCACCGCTACGATCAGGATGGAAATCATCGTGGATCTGAGGCCGAGAGAGAGTCCGGCGATGATGATGGTGGCGCTGCCGGTCTCGCTGGCCGCTGCCAGACGCTGAGTGGGTTTATATGTATCCGAGGTGTAATATTCCGTAAAGTAGCCGATCACGCAGCCGCCGAGCAGACCGCTGAGGATCGAAATGTAAACGCCCCAGCTGCCGATGGTGAAATAGGTCAGGGGCGCTGCCAGGACCGCCGCCAGGATCGCCGCGGTATAGGTGCCGGTGCGAAGGCTCTTCAGCAGTGCCTCCTGGGAGGCGTTTTCTTTGGTTCTGACCAGGAAGGAGCCGAGGATGGAGCAGATGATGCCGCACACGCCCAGCAGCAGCGGCAGCAGCATCCCGCGGAAGCCGAAGCCCGCGATGGCACCGAGAGAGAAGGTGGCGAGAATAGAGCCAACATAGCTCTCGTAAAGGTCTGCGCCCATACCGGCCACGTCGCCCACGTTATCGCCCACATTGTCCGCAATGGTCGCGGGGTTGCGGGGGTCGTCCTCAGGGATGCCCGCCTCGACCTTACCGACCAGGTCTGCGCCGACATCGGCCGCCTTGGTATAGATGCCGCCGCCCACGCGGGCAAAGAGGGCCATAAAGCTTGCGCCCATACCGTTCATTACCATGATGCTGCCGATCTGTGTCGGCTCGGTCATGCCCAGGCCGTAGCGCAGGATGAAAAACCACATGGTAATATCCAGCATGCCCAGACCCACTACCGAAAAGCCCATGACGCTGCCGGAGGAGAAAGCCACGCGAAGACCGCGGTTCAGACTCTCACTGGCGGCCTGCGCGGTGCGGGCGTTGGCGCTGGTGGCTATTTTCATGCCGATAAACCCGGCAAGCATGGAGAAAATACCGCCCGTCAGAAAGGCAAAGGGTGTAACCTTTGAGAGCATCTTCCCGCCGGAGCCAAAGGCGATGACCAGCAGAAGGACAAATACCACAGCGAACACCTTAAAAACTGTGGTGTACTGCTGCTTGAGATAGGCGTTTGCGCCGGCCCGGATCGCCTCAGCGATCTTCTTCATCCTTTCGTTTCCTTCAGAAACGGACAGAACTCTGTGCCTCTGCAGCATGGCGAAAGCGAGGGCGATCACCGCGCCGAGAAAGCCCAGTAAGAACAATTTTTCCATTTTTGTTGCCTCCCGTTAAGTGTAAAATTTCCGTATGTATTCTTCCACATCCGCATGGGTGCCCTTAAAAACACCCGGCGTTTCCATTTTGAGCGACACGCAGGCTGTGGCGTAGAGCAGTGACTCCTCAACGCTGTGGCCCGTTACGCGCATGCCGAGGTAGGAACCAAAAGTCGTGTCGCCGCGTCCGGTGCGGCCGGACAGGTTTCGTGCCTTGACCGGACAGGTCAGTGCTTTTTCCCCGTCGAAAACGAGCATCTCCGTATTGTGCGAGACCATGACCTCCCGCGCGCCCCACTCGCAGAGCTTCCTTGCGGCGGCTTCCCGGTCGCTCAGACCGGTCAGAATCTCCGCCTCGGCGGCATCGGTCTTGAAGAAGTCCATATACGGCAGGAATTTGCGTTTGTCGGCCCAGTCATGAAAGCGCATCGTGCCGCCCTCATTGTGCCGCAGAAAGCCCTGTGCGTCTGCGGACAGCCGCGCCCGGGCGTGCAGCGCCTCCAGCAGCTCGCCGGGAAAGTCTCCGTACAGCAGCCCCGCCAGATGACACACGTCAAAGGACACATCCGGCAGCTCATCCACCGTGATAGGGTCGGACTGCGCGGCGCAGCCGGAATTTCTGCGCTCGCGGTCCGCGGTGAAATACTCATTGCGCATCAGTGTGGTTTTTGCCGAGGGCAGCAGCGCCTTGCTTTCTGCCGGGAGATCAAAGTGATCCATGATCTCCGCATCCTCCGGCGCAACCTTGACCGCCGCGAACACTGCCGCGCCTGCCGCAACCGCGGCGGGGGTGCAGAAGGTGACTGCGCCGCCTACACTGCGGTCCTCAGCCCCGGTAAAGTCGATGTTTACATCCCGCGTGGCCGGGCCGAGAATCATCAAATCAAACTGTCTCATTTTGCAATCCTTTCTTCTCGGTAGCTCCTATCCGGCTTTCAGGCCTGATAGTGTGTCCCCTTGCCCAGGACCATAGATTCGTAGGCCTTCTGCACCTTGGCATAGTTGCCATCGCGGTCCAGCGCGATGCCGCGGCCAACGCCGTCCACAATCACGCCCCGGCCCATAGCCTCCAGCTTTTTGTCCAGCGTGCGCAGCATGGCCGGTGCGCTGCCGGGCTCGGTGCTGCGGCCGTCAAAGATGATGTGCAGGTATATATTCTCCACACCCTCGGCCATTTCCGTAAGCATCAGCGGATAATCTATGCAGCCGTGGCTTGATTTTTCCGTCAGGTAGGAGAGCAGATGCAGCGCCGTTCCCTCCTCCTTTGCGGCGTTAATGGCATGGAGGAAAACAGGATTGGCCCGGAAGGAGCCGTCCTTGATGGCTGCGTCCATGCGCATATCATCCTGCGGCACAACGCGGCCAGCGCCCAGGTTGTTGTGTCCGGCCTCGGAGTTGCCGGCCTTTCCCGCCTGCAGGCCCACATCCTCGCCGGAGGCGTGCAGCTTGCTGTTGGGATAGCGCTCCAGCATGGCGTCCCAGGCGGGGGTATCTGCCTGGAAGATGCCGTCGCCCTCGTCGTGGGCGCCGAAGCCCCAGCCGTCCAGAATGATGAGCATCATTTTGTCATTGGTGAAGTCCGGGGTATCAATAAGGCTGTTTCCTGTCATCTCCTCGGGCTTCTCCAGGCCGAGTACGCTCAGCACAGTGGGCGCCACATCGCCCAGACGTCCGTCGTGGAGTCTGACCTCGCGGCCTTTGGGATCGAGAACGATAAAGGGGACCAGATTTGTCGTATGGGCCACATGGGGCTTGCCCTCCTTGGTATAAAGCGCCTCGATGTTGCCGTGGTCGGCGGTAACCGCCACCACATATCCCTTTTCCTTGGCGTAGTGGGCCACCCGGTCCACATATTTGCTGATGTTTGCCGCTGCGATCAGTTTTGCCTCCTTGCTCGCCGTGTGTCCGATCACATCGCCGTTGGCAAAGTTGGTGACGATGAAGTCGTAGCCATCGTCCACGGCCGCCTCGACCTTCTCGGCCACGGTCGGCAGGCTCAGCTCCGGCTTCTGGTCAAAGGGGATGCCTTTGGGAGAGGGGATGCAGACGTCTGTCTCCCCCTCAAAGGGTTGGTTGTAACCGCCGTTGAAGAAGAAAGTCACATGGGCGAACTTCTCAGATTCCGAGCAATGGAACTGTCTCAACCCCGCCTCGGACAGAACCTGAGCCAGAGGCTTTTTCACCCGCTCCGGAGCGAAGGCAATGGGCAGGTTTTTGAATTTTTCATGGTACATCGTCATGATGGCGAAGTCCAGATTTTTCATGTATTCACGGGGAAAATGGGCAAAATCGGGGTCGGTAAAGGCCTCGGTCAGCTCGATCTCGCGCTCGCCGCGGCGGCAGCAGAATACCACATGATCGCCGTCACGGATCTTGCCGACGGGCGCCCCGTTTTCATCCACCAGAGCCATGGGCTCCAGCGAGTAATCCGTCTGTCCCTGCGCGTATGCGTTTTCAACGGCGCGGGCCAGTGCCTCACCGCCATGGAATTTCTTGTCTGACATATTGACCTCCTTTTTATTTCAGCGGCGGAAACAGATCCAGCAGCTGTGAAAAATGACTGATAAACACATCCGGACGGTTTTCATCCGTAACCTCCTGGGGTTTTTTTCCGGGATACTGCACGCCTACCGTCATACCGAGGCCGGCAGCCTTTGCGCCGACGATGTCCCGGTTGAGATTGTCGCCCACATAGCAGGTCCGCTGAGGATCAGAGCCCGTCTCTGCCAACGCGTAATAGTAGATGGCGGGATGGGGCTTACGGATCAGGCAGACAGAGGACTGCTGCACGCTTTTGAAATAGGGCCGCAGACCGTCGTGATCCAGCCACTCATCCACTTCCTCCGTACCGACCAGATCGCTGACGATGGCCAGCGTATAGCCGCGCCGGTACAGCTCCTTGACTGTCTCCACGCCGCCGTCGGTGACTACGCGTTCTCCCTTGGTCTTACGGTAGGCATAGGTCATCTCGTCTGCCGCGGCCTCTACCCGCTCCCGGGGGAAATCATAGGCCAGCCAGCGGGTCCAGAGCTCTTTCACTGGGGCTTCGCAATAGAAATGCAGCGCCCATTCCCGGTATTTGTCGTAGCGGGGCTCGATCACATCCCGATAAAAGGCCACCGGATCGGTTTCCACGCCCAAAAGTTCCGCGATGCGCGTTTTGGCGGCTGTCATATAGGCCTCATCCTTCCGGATAACGCGGAAGGTATCGCCCAGATCCACAAAAATGGTATCAATTTGTCTGTCCATATTATACCTCACTGCAAAATCGGCAGATCCAGAATATCGAGGAAGCGGTGGACGATGTAGTCCGGCCGGTTCTCGTCCGTGATTGTCTTTTTGGCCAGCTTTTCGGGGCTGATGAACAGAATGTTGGCCCCGATGCCGACGGCTTTGGCGCCGGTGAAGTCCCGGCTGAGGTTATCCGCCACGGAGGCGCACTCCTCTGGCTCCAGCCCCAGCTGCTCACAGGCCATCTGATATATCCGGGGATCCGGCTTGCGGATGCCGCAGACTGAGGAGAGCACGACCGCGTCGAAATACTGCTCCAATCCGTCGGCACGCAGCCAGTCGCCGATCTCATATTCCCCGATCAGGTTGGAGATGATGCTGAGTTTGTAGCCGCGCTTGTGCAGCGTCTCGATCACCTCGCGCCCGCCCTCAACCAGGTGGCGCAGGCCCTTGACCTGCCGGTACTGGAAGGTCAGCTCATGGCAGATCTCCCGCAGTTTGTCCTCCGCCATCTCGGGCAGGAGCCACTTGTGCCACAGATCAAAGTCGTTGCACTCGCGGTTTTCTGTCAGCGCCCAGTCGCGGTAAGGGGCGTAGCGCTCCTCCACCATGTCAATAAAGGCTTTCACATCCTCCGCGCCTGCCAATTCTGCCATACGCGCCTTGGCGCGATCCATGTGTTCGGGTACCTCCTCGGCGATACGGAGCGTACCGCCCAGGTCAAAAAAAACTCCCTTGATTTTCGCCATGCCGCTCACCTCACTGACGGGGAGGGAACAGCTCAAGCAGCTCGGGGATGGATTTGATGCGGAAGTCGGGCTGCACGGTGGGGGCTTTGCCCTCCCGGTCTGCGGTGCCGGCATCCTCGAAGAGCACCATAGCACCGAATCCGGCAGCCTTTGCGCCCTCCACATCGCGCACAGGATTATCGCCTACATAGGCGCAGTTTTCGGGGGTGGAGCCGATGCAGCGGGCCGCCAGCAGGTAAATGGCGGGGTCGGGCTTGCGCAGGCGCACCTTGGAAGAGAGGATCACCGTCTTGAAGCAGTCGGCCACCTGATCGCGGCACATCCAGTCGGGGATCTCCGTCTCGGTAATGGTGTTGGCGATAATGCCCAGCTTGTAACCGCGGCGTGTAAGCTCGCGAAGCGTCTCCAGTGTGCCCTCGTGGACGACGCGGCGGCCGTCATGATCGCGCCAGAGGCGCGTGAGTCGGGCGGCGTGGGGTGCTACGCGCTCCGCCGGATAATCCGGCAGAAGGTACTGCAGCCACAGCTCCATTTCGGAGACATCCAGCAGACACGTTTTTGCCTGCTTGCGGTAGGCCTTCCAATTCTTCTCCAGCCTGGCGAAGAATGCGTCGTGCTCCTCCGTGGAGCCGACAAGCTCCATCAGCTGGCGCTCAGCCTCTGCGGCGAATTCCTGATCCTCCACCACATAGCGAAGGGTTGCGCCGACGTCAAAAAAGATAGTGTCAATGGAATGCGTCATCTGTTATTCCTCCTTTTATTCGTTGTTATCGGTCCGTCACAGACCGTTGTTTTCCTTTTCAATGATCGCCGGAATCTCGGCAAGATCGGTGATCCGGTAGTCCGGTTCAAAGCCGGCGTTTTCCAGCCCGATATCCCGGTGTGCCGTCTGCGGCGCATGGATCCGGATCATCGTGTGCCAGCCGGCGTTCCGCGTTCCGCGGACATCACGGGAGATCGTATCTCCCACATAGGCAAGCTCCTCCGGCAGAAGGCCCAGCTGCCGCTCCGCAACGCGGAAGATCTCAGGAGAGGGCTTGCGGATTCCCGTTGCGGCAGATGTGATCACGCAGTCCATATATTGCGCGATGTCATACTCCTCCAAAAAATGCTGCACCACAGAGCGGGAAATGATGTTGCTGATCATGCCCAGACGAAGCCCCATACCGCGCAGCGTCACCATGGTCTCCTTCAGATGCGGACGGCGCATGACCAGGGGGCGCTCATAGTCGTAGAGGAAGCTCAGCTCCTCCGCTATCGGCTCCAGACGCTCCCGGCCGATGGCATATTCCTTAAGAAAAAAATCGTTCCAAATCTCGGCGGAAGGCAGCTCCCGCATAGTTTGCTCGGACAGATGCTTGTATTCCTCGCTGTTGACCGGCAGACGCGCAGCCAACTCTTCCGGAGAGGTTTCCAGCCGGATCCCGTAATCGGCAAGACGGTCGATCAGCCTTTTGGCAAACCACAGGTCACGGCCTGGAGGGCTGTCATTTGTGTGCAGAGTACCGCCCAGGTCAAACAAAACAGCTTTGATCATATCGGTCTCAATCCTTTCTTTTTTACTCAAACGTTTCCGGTTCCAACCACCTATAATTTACCCCCTATTTTGGCTTTCGTCAAGCTGATTTTTCTTAAAATAGCATTGATTTTGCTTGATATAAGGGGCTTTTCGCAACTTTCCAGTAGATTCCCGGAAAAAACATCTTCTTTCCCGGGAATAGTTGCGATTTCCGCTCAATTATATTCATGTATTCGATTTTATTTGGTCGGTTTTTCCCTTTTTGCAGATTGCTCCCTGCGCACGGAGACAAGTTTCCGTTGTTTTTTACAAAAATCTTCTTGCAATTTTGTATGGCACGGTTTAAAATATTTGCGTAGAGTTTTCGGAACTTTTCGCTGCGAGGTTAATTTCCATGAAAAATGTTACGATCAAAGACGTTGCAAAAGCTGCCGGCGTCTCCTATTCCACTGTTTCCCGCGCACTCACCGGAAGTCCGGAGATCAGCGAGGAAACACGCAGTCGTATTCTTCAGATCTGCAAGGAGATGAACTATACGGTAAACACAGTCGCTCGCTCCATGGTCAAGAAAAGCACAAAACTGCTGGGGCTGATCATCCCCAGCGTGAATAACCCCTTCATGTCGGAGCTGGCATATCACATCGACCGGCAGGCCCGTGCCCGGGGATATAATATCATTCTGTGCAATTCTTCCCGGGATCCGGAGCAGGAGCGCGAGCTTTTTGAACTGATGATCGGACGGCAGGTCGACGGGATCCTTCTTTCTCCCGCAGGCATGGAGAGCTACGAAAAGCTGTACCCTTATCTCAGCCGGATCCCAACGGTGTTCATCGGCGAGAACCTGCGCGAGATGCCGGAGAGCTATGTATCCGTGGATAATTTCCGCGGCGCACAGATGGGCGTTGAATACCTCTACAAACTCGGCCACCGGGAGATTCTTTACTTTGGGCGCAGGCGTGGCAGCACGACCCACCAGCTCCGCGCAGAGGGCTATGCCGCCGCCTGTGAGCATTACGGCCTTACGCCTCACTACTGCAACAACAGCTTTTCCTCATCCTCCATCAAGTATGGCTACCAGCTTGCCAAGCAGCTTTTTTCTCAGGAGCTTCGTTACACGGCGATCTTTGCTGCGACTGACACCAATGCCCTGGGAATCATGCAGGCTGCCGAGGAAGTCAATATTCGCATCCCGGGTGATCTTTCGCTTCTGGGCTTTGACAACATCCGCGATGGCAGTCTGCCGCGCATCGGGCTTTCCACCATTGAGCAGCCCAAGAAAATGCTTGCCTCCGTTGCGGTCGAAACCCTGCTGGACAAGATACAAAACGACCGGGACGGCTATTCTCACCGCATCCTCTCTCCCGCGCTGGTCGAACGTTCGTCCTGTGCGCCGCTTCGCGGAGTCACCGAACGAAGCTTTGTCGGCAAGCGCTGAGATGGTTTTTCAACGCTTGTGCATTGGAAAAGGGATACCCGGAAAAGATTTCCGCCCTGCGAGCCGGATTTTTGTGCGCCTTTGTCCGGCAGTGTCAGTGCAGCGCTGTTGATTTACCATTTATATATTGCCAATAACGCGGCGGGGGCCCGCCGCGTTATTGGTGTATACGGCAGGACGGCTTGTCCTGCCCTTTGTTTTGTTCTCAACAGCTCTTCTCCGCTTCCACCAGGCTGCGTACAAGAGGATAAACATCATAGATGTCTGTGATAATATGGTCCGGCTCAAATTCGCGGCGAATGCCGGAATCCTTCTCTCCGGTCAGCTTGGAACAGATCTGGATTGCCCGGAAAAAACCTGCTCTCTTGGAGCCAATAATATCACGGGAAACGGTGTCTCCCACATAGATGCATTCTTCCGGATGGGCACGAAGCTGATGCGCCGCCACGAAGAAGATATCAGGAAGAGGCTTCCTCAGTCCGGTTACCGAAGAAAGGGTAACATCGGAAAAGAAATCCCGAATATCATACTCCTCCAGGATGTCAAATACCTGGTACATGGCCGCCGTGTTGCTTACGATGCCCAGCTTGAGTCCCATATCCGAGAGCCCCTGAAGCATCTCCTTCACCCGGGGACGGAGGGCGCGGTGATAATGCGTCACTTCCCACATGTGGGCGATCTCCTCACAGTGCGGCGCCAGTTCCTGACGGGGAAAATCAAAATCCGCCAGGGCGTAGTCGCACCAGATGGAAATCGGCTTGAGCTCCACATCACAGCTGTCGCGGAAAAGGCCGTATTTCTTCCAGCCGGCATCCACGCGCCGCTTCAATTCCTCCCGGCTGACCTTCGGGTCAAGCCCCCAGCCGCGAAGCATCTCGTCAAGCTTGTCGATTGCCGCAAGCTCGGAGCACTCGTCTACGTAGATGTCCTCCAGTGTTCCGCCCATATCAAACATTACCGTTGTGATCATGCGATCTCCTCCCTGACGTTTCTTCGCGCCGCCGGAGTGTCAAAATACTTAACGGCGGCGGGTATATTTTTTCCATTCGGGTTCCTCTTCGGCCGGCGTCTCCGGATGGTGATCCCTCCTGCAGAGGAAAAAGAAAAGGACCAAACCGCAGACCAGCGGGATAAGTAAAAACCATACGGCAAAAACCGAAAATTCCCGCATTGCGCCTGTACCCCGCAGGATAACCGCCATTGTGATAAAGGCGGCGGCCACATAGAGAGCCAGCCAGATATAGGTTCCGAAAATCAATCTTTTATCGGAAAGCAGAACATGCAGCAGCCAGCCGACCAGCAATACCGCTATGCTCACGCAAAGAGAGCCCAGCAGATTTCCCCAGAAGACCGGCCACGAGGCAGTCAGGGGAGCCAGCAGATCGGGGATGAAGGCAAAGGCAACCAGATACAGGCCGATAAACACAACGCTGAGGCAAAAGGTGTAAACCAGAAAGCCGCTTTTGGGCTTCCCGTTTTCCGTAAAGAGGAAGGTACTCCAGAAGCGTTTTCCTCTTTCGTCCCATTTTTTCTGACGCTCGCGCCGTTTTTGTTCCTGCTCCCGGGCCTTGTTCTGTCTGTAAAGTTCGTTTTCGTAATCCATTAGTTTCTGAAAAAAGCAGAACCGCGGAGCGGATGCGTCCGCTCCGCGGTTTCAAGTTCGTATTCTATAATTCAGCTGCCGATCAGCCGATATTGGGATTCAGGCTCAGCCAGTAGATCCACATATCCTGTGCATCCAGGAACACGTTGTAGATTGCGGCCAGATCCGGCTCTTTTGCATTGAGCTCGACCAGGGTCATATCGTTCTTCTTATCCTCTACATCGTCGCGCACGGGCCAGTTGCCTTCCTTCTGGAAGGGCTTGAAGCCGCCGCTCTCACCGTCAGCACCGCCGGTGACATAGCGGATGAACAGACGGGCGCCGGCAGGATGCTTGCAGTTGTTAACAACATACATGTACTCAATGTTCTGCAGGCCGTTGTAGGGATTGAGCACGAGCCAGGCGATGTTGTAGCCGGAATCGTCGCGGTTGGAGATCTTGCCGGCAGAGGCCAGAGCCAGAGCGGGATCGTCAGCGGTGGAGTTGTGGACTGCCTCGACCAGCTCATCGCCGTCGCCGATGAAGGTGATCTTCATCTGAGAGAAGCGCCACAGATACTCAACGCCGGCGTTGTTCTCGGGCACATCAAAGTCAAAGCCGCTGGCGTCATAGGTGTACTCCAGATCCTCGCCATAGACTTCCTTGTAGTTGGCTTCCATCTGCTCGGCATTCACAATGAAGCTGGCGAACAGGGACAGGTAAGCGGTTTCAGAGCCGATCTCCTTGGCAAAGAGACGGTACTTCTGGCTGCCGTCATCGTTCCTTTCGATGATCTGCCACCAGCTGTCAATAGGCTGGTTCTCGGGGAATGCTTCGGTGTTGTAGTACCAGAAGGACTGAGAGGCGTAGAGCGGGTAGCCGTAACGCAGCAGATCTTCGCTGATGTGAGCGCAGATATCTTCAGGATAGAAGGGGGCGATGTAGCCATCTTCATAATACTCGAAGAATACCTGGCCGCTCACATCCTTGACCTGCAGGACATCACCCTGCACGTTGCCGGAGTCAGCCTCCAGCACGCACTTCTGCATCACCTCGTCGTTGTCCAGGTCCATGATCTCTACAGTCAGCCCGGGGAAGGCTTCCTCAAAGGTCTCTTTGTCCTTGAGCATCTTGGAGGAGGTGGCGTAAACGTTGATGGAGCTTCCGTCCTTGAGTTCTTCCAGAGCCTGCTCATAGAGTTCCTCATCCGTCATTTTGCTCCAGTCATCATAGATCGGACCATAGAATGAGGAGTCCTCATCGGCGGGAGCTTCCTCCTGAGGGGCGTCTTCGTTCTGTGCGGGGGTGTTTTCCGATGCTGCGGGGGTATTGGTCTGCTGATTGCCGCAGGCGACGAGACTGAATACCATGCACAGTGCCAGCAGCAGGGCGAGGGATTTGCTCATTTTCATTGTACTGTTCTCCTTTCCATTTTGTTGCCTGAATTATTGGGGATTTATACCGCGCGGTGTGACCGCTTCAGCTACTGAATGCTTTACCTTGCGCGCTTGATGAGGCGCGTGGTGGCGGCGTTGTAAACGTTGACCTTTTCAGGGGCAATGGAGACATAGACGGTCTGATCCAGCGCGTACTGGGCAAGCCCGATCTGCTTGGAGAGGAAGTCGCTGTTGCCGGTGCGCAGGGAGACCAGCGTCTCGGAGCCGGCCGGCTGGTTTGCATACACCTGCACCGGGATGCGGCCTTCACCCGGCTCTTCAAAGATATGGATCTGCTCCGGACGGATGGCAACCACGCAGTCAAACTCGCCGCTGGGAACCTCCTCGTCGGTCATATCGGAGGAATCGAACACATAGGAGTCCAGCTCGCAGCGCACGCGGAGCTTGCCGCCCTCGTAGATGGCCTTGCCCTCCAGGAAGTTGATGCGGGGGTTGCCGATAAAGTCTGCGGCCTCCAGGTCGATGGGGTTCATGTACAGCTCCATGGGCGCCGCGACCTGGCTGAGCTCGCCGGCCTTGAAGAGGGCGATCTTGGTGGACATGGTCATGGCCTCGACCTGGTCATGGGTTACATAGATGATCGTCGTACCCAGTTCCTTGTGTATGCGCTGCAGCTCGGAGCGCATATCCACGCGCAGACGGGCGTCCAGGTTTGAGAGCGGCTCGTCAAGCAGCAGGAGCTTCGGGTTGGAAGCGACGGCACGGGCAATGGCCACGCGCTGCTGCTGGCCGCCGGAAAGCTCGTTGGGGTAACGGTCGATGTATTCCTCGATGCGCATCATGCGCAGGGCCTCCTGCACACGGCTTGCGATCTCCTCCTTGGGGAGCTTCTGGATCTTCAGGCCGAAGGCAATGTTCTCGCGTACGGTCATATGCGGCCAGAGGGCATAGGACTGGAACACCAGGTTCAGTCCGCGCTTGCTGGGCTCGGCGTAGTAGGCCAGATCCGCATTGATCATCTCTTCGCCGTCGATGGTCATGACACCGTTCTGCGGCTTCTCCAGGCCGGACACCACACGCAGCGTGGTGGTCTTGCCGCAGCCGGAGGGACCGAGCAGGGTCATGAAATCTCCGTCCTCAATGACCAGGTTGATATCCCGCAGGACGTGGTTGTTTCCGTAGTATTTATCAATATGCTTCAGTTCAATTCTGCTCATGTTGTACCTTCCCTTTCTTTACCACGACTTACCGATATCGGCGCCAAAGCGGTTGGCGATAATATAGCAGATCAGAATAAACATCAGAACGCAGACCGAGATTGCATCCGCCATCTGGTTCATGCCATCCTGCGAGTATGTAAACGCCAGGTAGGACATCGTCGTAGTACGCTTATCCATCATGATGATAATCAGGTCGAGCTCCTTGGCAATGCTGATAAAGGTCAGCATAAAGCCGGAAATAAAGCCGTTCTTTGCCAGCGGCAGGACGATCCGGCTCAGCTTCTTGCCGAAGCCCGCGCCGTTGATCTCCGCCGCCTCTTCGAGTTCCACGGCGATCTGCATCATGTTCGCCGTGCCGGAGCGGCTGGCAAAGGGGAAATGCTTGACAACGCTGGTAAGAACGATCAGCGTGAATGTACCGTAGATAGACGGGATCAGGCCGCCCAGGTGAGGCCTGCTGAACATGGCCACATACATGGCGGAGAAAGCCACGCCGCTCATCAGATAGGGAACGAACACCAGCTGCTCGGTCAAGCTGCCGTACCACTTGCCGCGGCCGCGGGTGCAGATGTAACCCAAAAACTGTCCGCAGAAGGCGGTGATGACGGAGCCGATAACGGTCAGACGAATGGTGTTGAACAGGGCCTTGCCGAACTCGCTGTTGTAGAAGATGCCCTTGTAGCTGGTGTAGTAAGGAGCCAGATTCTCATCGGCGCCGATCCAGTTATAGAGCGTCAGGTTGTTCAGGCCGTAGCCGCCGCCGGTACTGATCTGGAAGGTCTCCATGACGAGAACGAACATGGGCATGACCATTGCGAAGAAGAGGAACAGGACCAGGAAGATCATCAGGGGAAGCTTAGCCTTGCCCAGACGCATCTCGGTGCTGCGTCCGCCCTTGCCGCCGATGGTGGCATAGCTCTTACGCACGCCGATCAGGCGCTGGTTGGCAAAGATGATCAGTGCGGCCAGGGAGATCAGGATAATGCTCATCGCGTAGCCCACGTTCTGGGGGCTGCCGTTGATGAAGTTCTTCATCTTGGTGGCCAGGGTGAAGTAACCGATACGGTTGCCCAGGTTGGCCGCCACGCCGTAGGTACCGATGGACTTACTGAGCGTCATAACGATGGCGGAAAGCACACTGGGGAGCACCAGGGGGATCGTAATGGACCGGAGGATCTGGGGCTTTGATGCGCCGCAGATCTCACCCATCTCCTCAAGCTCGGAGTTGATGGAGCGCAGAGCGGACTGCACATGAATGTACGAGAACGCGTAATAGTGCAGCGACATGCACAGCACGATGGCTACGGGGCCGTATGCCAGCCAGTCGGGAATCGGGATTCCCATACCTGCCAGGAAGCCCAGCGAGCCGGAGGTCTTGTTGCGGAACACTGCCAGCCAGGCCAGCGATTTGCACCAGGACGGGATCATGTACGGGATAACCACCAGCATGCCCAAAAGCTTTTTGCAGGGAATGTCCGTGCGGGCGACCAGCCAGCCCAGAACACTGCCCAGAGGAACGCTGACAAGCACGGTGAAGAAACCGCAGACCAGCGAGTTTTTCAGCGGGCCCCACAGCGTTGCGCTGGCCATCTGACCCACAAGGAGGTATTTCCAATAATAGAGCGTAAAGTCGCCCACCTGGGCGCCATGTATACGCCGCAGCTCGCCCTTCGCCACAAGGAAGGTCGAGGCAATCATTTGCAGCAGCGGGATCACGATCAAGCAGAACAAAACGACAAGGCTGACAGCCACGACCAGGTTAAACGGGTTTTTCACCACGTTCAGGATCTGGTTTTTCAATCGTGTTTTGTTGAACGGTCTGCGCTGCTTTTTAGTACTCACATCCGATACTCCTTTCTTGCCGGCGATTCCGGCGGGAACCTGCGGTTTGCAGGACATGTGTCCGGAAAAGAAATCGATCCTTTTGCCCGAATACGAATACGTTTCCGAACCTCTCTGTTGGCATTATTATAGCAAAATCACGGTTTTCGTCAATTAATTCATACCGAAGTTTTTAATTTCCGGAGTTTTTAACAAATTCTATTACGCAAAATACAGCAAATATGCCAACAAACTGTGCCTGAATCTCCCGAAAAGGCGCAACACTCTCCGAAAATTTCCGTAAATTGCGTTCAAAAACTGGGGAGACCCTGCGGATCGCCCCCAGTTTTTTTCGCGCTGTCCGCTCAGCAGTACAGCTCCGGTTTTTCGATGGTCTCCACTTTCAGGAACTGAGAGGTGCCGCGGGACGCATTGAGTGCGTCGCCGGCAACACAGGCCACATAGCCGTCCCAGGAGGAGGGTCCGGTGAGCTTTCCGGCATGGACAGACTCCACCCACTTGCACATCTCGATGTCATAGGCCTCGATAAAGCGCTCTTTCCAGTCGGTCATGATGGGCATGCACTCGGCCGGCTGGAGACTGTCCCAGCCAGCGGGACGGGCGCGGCGCACGACCGCATAGGGGTCGGGCAGCTTGACGGTGCCGTTTTCACAAACGACTTCGCACTGGATGTCATAGCCGTAGCCGTCGGCTACCTGCACTTCCACGTCGATAAAGCAGCCCTTCTTGGTGCGCAGCAGTACGACCTGGGGGTTGTCATAGCCCTTGTCGGAATTGGCGCTCTGGCGCACCCGTACGCACTGAGCGTCCTCATACTCATCGCCCAGCAGCCAGCGGCAGATATCCAGCTCGTGGATCGCCACGTTGGTGATACCGTTCTCGGTCTTAAAGCCCGGACCCTGGGCCACGTTACGGTGGCAGGCCTTGATGAGCAGGGGCGCGCCCAGCTCACCGGAGTCGATGATGCGCTTCATTTCGGCGTATCCACGGTCATAGCGGCGCATGAAGCCCACCTGCACCAGACGCTTGCCGATCTCCAGCTCGCGGGCGATGATCTCCTCGCAGTCCTTTGCGTTCTGGCTCAGCGGCTTTTCACAGAAGCACCACTTCTCGTGCTTGAGCACTTCCATCACATAATCATGGTGGGTGGAGTCAATAGAGGTGATGACCACCGCTTCCACCTCAGGGTCCGCGATCATGCCTTTGCAGTCGCTGCCGTAGGAACGGATGCCGAACTTTTCGGCGAGCGCGTCCGCGCTGGCCGCAGTGTTGGAGCTGACGGCGACAACCGTTGCACCGGGAACACATTCAATGATGCGGCGGCAGTGATCCTTGCCGATGGCGCCGCAGCCGATCAGGCCGATTTTCAGAATTTTGTCCAAGGTTTTTGTCCTCCTTAAAACTTTCTTGCCGCCTCGAGGTGCGACTTTAAATCTTCATAGGCTTTGAGATTTCTCTCGTTCTCGCTGACCTCCGTGTCGCCCACGCGCCACCAGGAGCTGTAGCCCTCGGTCATGGATTTGGGCAGGACGCGGATATCGAAGAGCACCGGGATGCCGTCTACCTTCTTGGCATCGGCAATGGCCGTGCGCAGCTCATCGAGCGTATGCACGGTGTAGCCCTTGCAGCCGTAAGCCTCGGCGATCTTGGCAAAATCCACCGGCATGAAGGGTCCGGAGAACGCACCGTCCTCGCCGCGGAAGCGCAGTTCGGTGCAGAGAGTATCGTTGCCGTGGCCAACCTGCAGGTTGTTGATGCAGCCAAAGCTGGCGTTGTTGAAGAGGCAGACGTTGATCTTTTTGTGCTCCTGCAGCGCCGTGAGCAGCTCGGAATGGAGCATGATGAAGCTGCCGTCGCCGGCCATGGCATAGACATCCCTATCGCCGATGGCATGCTTCACGCCCAGCGCGCCGGAGACTTCATAACCCATGCAGGAGTAGCCGTACTCCATGTGATAGGTGTCCACGCCTCTGGGCCGCCACATGCGCTGCATGTCGCCGGGCAAAGAGCCCGACGCGCCGATGACCACATCATCGGGATCAATGCATTCATTGATGACGCCCAATACCGCTGTCTGTGTCAGGTCGGCATGCAGATCCTCTGCGAAGCGGAAAGCAGAGGCGGCGTTGGCATCGTTAACCTCGGGGACATAGTCTGGCCCGAAGCTGATGCCGTCCAGCCGTCTGAGTTCCTCTTTCCAGCGGGCGATGGCCTCGTCCACCTCAGTGGTGTAGGGTGCCTTGTAGCCATCCAGCGCAGTCAGCAGAGCGGGCAGAGCACGTTTGGCGTCGGCCACCACGGGCACGGCGGCGTCCATCTTCAGCGCCTGGAATTCAGAAACATTGATGTTGACAAACCTTGCCTCATCGTTAAAGAGCCACTTGGAGGCGGTAGTGAAGTCGGTATAGCGGGTGCCGACGCCGATGATAACATCTGCGTCCCTGGCGATCTCATTGGCGGCGGAGCAGCCCGTCACGCCGATACCGCCCAGATTCAGCGGGTGATCCCACACCACGGCGCTCTTACCGGCCTGAGTCTCACCGAAGGGGATGCCGGTGGCTTCGGCGAAGGTCCGGAATTCCTCATGGGCCTCGCTGTAGCGCACGCCGCCGCCGCAGATCAGCAGCGGCTTCTTTGCCTTGCGGATCAGCGCCGCGGCTTCCTCGATGGCCTCCGTCTCGGGCAGGCGGCGAGCCAGGCGGTGAACACGTTTGCGGAAAAAGCTGACAGGATAGTCGTAGGCCTCTCCTTCCACATCCTGCGGCATGGCGATGCATACTGCGCCGGTGTTGGCCGGGTCGGTGAGCACGCGCATGGCGCTGATCATCGCGCTCATCAGCTGTTCAGGGCGCGCAATGCGGTCCCAGTAGCGGCAGACGGCGCGGAAAGCATCGTTTGTGGAGAGGGTGAGGTCGTAAGTCTGTTCCACCTGCTGCAGCACAGGGTCAGGCTGGCGGCAGGCGTACACATCGCCGGGCAGGATCAGTACGGGGATGTTGTTTGCTGTGGCGGTGGCGGCGGCAGTCACCATGTTGGCGGCGCCGGGGCCCACCGAACTGGTAACAGCCATAATCTTTTTGCGCTTGCACTGGCGGGCAAAAGCCACGGCGGTGTGCGCCATGCCCTGCTCGTTCTTGCCCTGCCAGACAGACATGCGGTGTGCCTCCTGTGCCAGCGCCTGGCCCAAACCTACCACGTTGCCGTGTCCGGGCAGCATGATGACACCCTCCACAAAGGGGTGCTCGATACCGTCATAGGCGATGTACTGGTTTTCCAGGAAGCGGACCAGGGCCTGCGCCATGGTCAGTCGTACGGTTTTCATGCCTTTACCTCCTTCAGCCGTTAAAGATATGGTCATTCGCGTCCGGCTTCCACAGCCAGGCGTGTTCCGGATCATCGATGCGTGTCTTGAGCCAGGGATCGCCGTCCAGGTGGCGGATCCCCCAGGCGTAGCACATGGCATATCCGGGTGCGGCGACCTGGGAATGGAAACCACTGGTGATGACGCTCATGCCGTTATGCTGCGTTTTGTAGATTTCGCCGTTGGCGAAGCCCGCGCCAAAGCCGTCGGGGTAATCAAAGCGGTAGAAATAGACCTCCGGCTGCGGGTGATGATGAGGCGGATAGCTGGACCACTTCCCGGGGTAGTTCAGCACCTCGCCCAGAACCATGTTGGAATAGGGCGCATTATCATAATCAAAGAAAGTTTTGATCTCGCGGCGCATGGCGCCCATGAGTTCGCCGTTCGCGCCGGCATGCTGGGTCTGCACCGTTTCCGGTGTATACATCACGGCCTCGTAATCCCGATCGTTCACAGTCTTCTGGATGTAGAGCTCACTGTGGGCCTTCGCGGTGAGGGTGATCCTGGTACGCCGCGGGGCGAGCAGACAGTAAGCCTCGTAGTGGAAGCAGTCGGGGCGGACAGCCGCGCAGGTCTTATCGCCCCAGGCAAAGTCCACCTGGCCGCCGAAGAGCAGCACCGCGCATTCCTTCTCCGTCTCCTCGATGGTAAAGGTATCCCCCTGCTCCATCACCAGGAGCCCCACATCCATCTGCGTGCCCAGATCGTCCGCAGCCGAATCGATATATACGTTGTAGCCGCATTTCAGTTCGGCATTTTTGTTTGTGTAGGTCATGCCCAGCCTCACAGTCCGGTGTGCTCGCGGATATAGGTACGGCCCTTGATGGCGTACTCCAGAGGATCGGCCTTGGCCGGATCCTGCTCGGCTTCCACCAGCAGCCAGCCCTGGTAGCCTGCGTCGGAGAGCACTTTGAACACAGGGTCAAAGTCTACATCGCCGTCACCGGGCACGGTGAAGGCACCGTTGCGCACGGCGGTGAGGAAGCTCCAGTTGTTCTTCCGGGCCTCTTCCACAACGTGCAAACGCATATCCTTCAGGTGCACATGGCCCACACGGTCCACATACTTTTTGAGCATGGCCAGAGGATCCTCGCCGGCGAAGGTGAAGTGGCCGGTATCGTAGCAGAGGAAAACGCAATCAGGGTCGGTGTTGGCCATCATGCGGTCAGTCTCTTCGGAGGTCTGCACCACGGTGCCCATGTGGTGATGGAAGCAGAGCTTGAAGCCGCGCTCGCGGGCCACGCGGCCCAGTTTGTTGAGTCCGTCGCAGAAGCGGTCCCACTCGGCGTCGTTCATCACGTATTTGTGACCACCGGTGAGGATGGGCACATCCACCTTGCCCTGAATGGAGTAGCTCTGCTCGCTGACATTGATGCGGTTGGCGCCGACGGCGGCCAGGAAGTCCAGCTCGCGGATAAAGTCGGCCTCGACCTCCTCATAGGGCTTTGTCAGCAGGAAGGAGGAGAACCAGCGGCTGGCAATGCGCATGCCGCGCAGATCCAGCTGCTTTTTCAGCTCCACAGGGTCGCTGGGATACTTGTTGCCGATCTCGCAGCCGGTGAAGCCGGCCAGCGCCATCTCACTGACGGTCTGCTTAAAGGTGTTTTCCGCGCCGAGCTCCGGCATATCGTCGTTGCACCAGCCGATGGGCGCGATGCCAAGAAAAACATTTTTGCTGTCAAACATACTTCATATCTCCTTCTATTTCGTTTCAGCTGTTGAAATGTCTGACCAGGGAAGCGAAGTCCGTGCCCTCAGGCACTACGCCCAGGGTGATGGACAGCTCCGTCAGCTCTGCTTCCAGCGCGTCGCTGACCGGAATACCGGTTTGCTTGATAACGTCGAACTTTTTGAACTCGATCTCGCCGGGAAGGAAGATCTCCTCCACGCCGGGGGCCTTGCGGCTTTCCTTCATCATGCGGACATACTTGTCCACTTCAGCCTTGAAGTCCTCAAGAGGCATGAACTTGGAAGGATCGATAAGGATGATGCAGAAGCCTGTGTTTTCCGGCTCCAGCTTGGAGAACAGGCCAATGTCCGTGCCGAAGCAGGCTCCGCTGAACATCGTACTCAGCACATCCACCATCACAGCCAGGCCATAGCCCTTGTGCGCCGCAATGGGCGTCAGAGAAAAGGCCTTGGAGGGATCGGTGGTAGGTGCGCCCTCATAGTCCTTCGCCCACTCGGCGGGGATGCTCTGCCCCTCGCGCTCAGCCGCCTGGATCTTGCCCATGGCTACGTTGGTGGTGGAGATATCCATCACCAGCGGATAGGCCTTCCCTGCCGGTACGCCCAGGATAATGGGGTTGGTGCCGATGAGACGGTCCGCTCCGCCGAAGGGCGAGGTGAACGCATAGGTATTGCAGCAGACGAGAGCCACCATATCGTCCGCCGCGGCGCGCCAGCCATAGTAGGAACCACAGCCGATATTGGCGTTGCGGCGGCCCACAGCCATGGCAATGCCGAACTGGCGGGCGCGCTCCAGCGCCGCGTCATAGGCCTTGTTTACCGAGACAATGCCGGAGCCGTTGTCACAGTCAAAGGCCATGACGGCGCCAAAGTCAAGCACCTTTTGGAAATTGGGGCGGTTGTTGAGCGCACCCTTCTTGATCTGGCGCAGGTAGCGGGTCAGACGGGACAGACCGTGGGAATACACACCGGTGAAATCGGAGTGGCTGATGACCTTGGCCATAATGCCTGCGTCCTCTTCGGGAAAATCCGCAGCGGTGAGGATGCCCTTGACCAGATTGATCTCTTCTTCGTACTTGATGTACATAATCAGATTCCTTTCTAAAGAAATTGCTCAGGCGTTGACACGCGGCAGCGTGGAACCGCCGAAGGGCATGGCCAGCACGCTGGCGTCCCCGCCCAGCTCCCGGAAAGCCTGCTCCAGCGCTGCCTGGGCGGAGGGCTGGGGCGTCAGGAAGATGGAGCGGACAAAATCGTCCTCCAGCTCCGAGACCAGGAAGATCTTTGCCTTCTGCAAGGTAATGGCAATGGCCGCAGCCTTGTGCCCGCCCAGCTGGAAGTCGCGCCCGATGCGCTCGATCATTGCCTCCGGCGAGGGGGATGTGGTCATCCACTGTTCAAATACACGCTCACCCAAACCCTCCCGGCAGGAGCCGATGAGGATAATGATGCCGCCCTGGCGGACCGCATGGCGGGCGTTGTCCAGTGCTTTCTGCGTCTGATAGAGGTTCAGATCCTTCGGCGCGCCGCCCTGGCTGACCAGTACGATGTCGGCCGCCCGGGGCAGCTCGTTGAGATAGATCTTGTCCAGAAAGGCACAGAGCTCCCGGTGGGCCAGGGTCACATCACCCGCTGCGGCCCGCAGGATCTCCTTATGCTCGCCCAGGACCACGTTGAGGATATAGTCGATGCCGCAGAGGGCAGCCGCCTCCTCAATATCCCGGCGGACGGGGTTTGTCTTCAGATTGCCGGCAGCGGCCTCGGCACGGACCATCATCGAGTGATTCGACTGAATGGCCGCACGGGTGGAACAGCCGGGCATGATGGCCTTGGCGCCGCCGGAGTAGCCTGCGAAATAGTGGTATTCCACATTGCCCAGGCAGATACGCCGGTCGGCCTCCGCTACAACACGGGTGATGTCCACGGGTGTGCCGGCGGAGGTGACGCCCAGATGCACGCAGTCGTCCGGATCACAGTCCACGCAGCGGATCTCGTTCCAGGCGCGCTCTCCCGCCAGACGGCGGCGCTCCTCGTCGGTTTGACTGCGGTGGCTGCCCAGGGCGAAGACAAGCGTGATGTCCTCAGGCTTTACGCCGGCAGCGTACAGCTCGTCCAGCAGAGCGGGCATGACCTTGCGTGTGGGCATGGGGCGGGTGATATCACTGGTGATGACGGCGATCTTCTCCCCCGGCCGTACTACCTGACGCAGTGGCGGTGCGCCTACGGGCTCCCGCAGAGCGCGGCGCACTTCCTCCTCTTCAGAGGCAATGGCCGGGGCAGGCTTGGCACGCAGGACACCAATCAGATTTTTCTCGGGGACCTCAACGACCTGCGTTGAAGTGCCGAGTCCAAATTCCAGTTTCATAAGCGGTCTTATTTCCTTTTCAGCACGTTCCGAACGGCCTCGGCCACATGCTCAGCCGTCAGTCCGAAGCGCTGCTGCAGATAGCCCTGCGGGCCGACCTCGCCGAACTCGTCCTCCACGGCTACGCAGGCGGCGGGCGTGGGGCACCTCTCTGCCAGCACCTCGCTGACAGCGGAATAGAGGCCGCCGAAGCGGTTGTGATTTTCAGCTACCACCACAGCGCCTGTCTTCTTCGCCCAGGCCTCCACGGCCCCGACATCCAAGGGCTTGATGGTGAACATATCCAGCACAGCGGCACTGACGCCCTCAGCCTCCAGAATACTGGCGGCCTGCAGCGCCTCATGCACCATGATGCCAGCGGCAAAGATGACGGCGTCCGTCCCCCCGCGCAGCACCACGGCCTTGCCGACAGGCAGCTCACTGCCATCGGCGTAAATGCGGGCGTACTGCTTGCGGCCGACGCGGATATACTTGACGCCCTTGCGATCCTTGCACTGGCGCAGCACGCTGATAAGCATGGTCGGATCGCTCACGTCGATCACGGTGGCGCCGGGCAGGGCCCGGTACAGAGCAACATCTTCAAAGGGCATGTGCGTGCCGCCGTTCATGGTGGCCGTCACGCCAGGGTCGGTGCCGATAACCGTAATATCATTTTTCGCATAGCCGCCCGACAGGAAGATCTGATCGTAGCAGCGGCGGGAGGCAAAGGGACCGAAGGTATGTACGATGGGCTTAAAGCCGGCGGAAGCAAGACCGCAGGCGACGCCGACCATGTTGGCCTCGGCGATGCCGCAGTTGATGGCCCGGTCGGGATTGGCGGCGGCCCATTTGGCCGTGCCGATGCAGTTCATCAGGTCTGCATCCAGGTAGATGAGCTCCGGGTCCTCGGCGGCCATCGCGGGGATGAGCTCGCCCAGCACGGCCTTGCACTGGCGCGGATCGAGTGTTCCGTCATATACAATCTTCATATCTCATCCTCCCATGCCTTCTGTTCGGTCCGCAGCTGGGCCGTCCAACGGTCGTACTGCTCGTCGCTGACAGGCAGACTGTGATTCATGGCTTTCTCTGCCACCTCGGGCACGCCTGCGCCCTTGACGGTATCCATCACGATGGCGTAGGGCCGGTCGCCGCCCGCGCGGGTGCGCTCCAGGGCAGCGGCAAGCGCGGCCACATCGTTACCGTCAACCTTGACGGTGTCAAAGCCGAAGGCCTGGAACTTGGCCACATAGTCGCCCATCGGGTAGATATCCTCCGTCCAGCCGTCCAGCTGGCGTTTGTTCCAGTCCAGTAGAACCACGAGATTTCCCAGCTTTTTGGCTGCGGCAAAGGCGAAAGCCTCCCACACCTGTCCCTCGTTGGATTCGCCGTCGCCGACGATGAGGAAGGTGCGGCTGCTGCGTCCCTTCAGTTTGTCGCCCAGGGCCATACCTGCGGCAAGAGAGGTGCCCTGGCCCAGAGAACCGGTAGTCATATCCACACCGGGGGTCTTGTTGCGGTCGCAGTGGCTGGGCAGCTTGGTGCCGGGCCGGTTAAGCGTTTTGAGTTCCTCGTAGGGGAAAAAGCCCATCAGCGCCAGTGTGCCGTACACGGCGGGGCCGGCGTGTCCCTTGGAGCAGACGAGCTTGTCACGCTCCGGCCAGGCGGGGTTTTGCGGGTCAAAGCGCATTTCGCCGCCGTAAAGCACGGCCAGCACATCCGCGATGCTCAGTGCGCCGCCGATATGCCCCTGGCCGATGGCGTGGATGGCCTCAATGGCCGCGGCACGGATCTGGCAGGCCAAAGCCTTGTATTTTCTGGTGCCTTCCAATGTTATTCTCCCTTCTCCGGGATGGTCGCCCCATGACGCAGGGCGCGCACCACCGGCAGCTCCTCTCCGCTCAGGAAACGGATCAGCGCACCGCCACCGGTGCAGATGTAGCCCATCCTGTCGGTTAGTCCAAATTTTTCTGTAGCGGTGATGCTGTCGCCTCCGCCGAGAACCGAGTGTCCCTTCGTGTCGGCAATCGCCTGCCAAACGGCTCTGGTGCCGTACTCGCTCTCCGGCTGCTCAAAAACGCCCATGGGTCCGTTGACGAACACCGTGCCGGCGTTGAGAATGAGCTGCTGGTATTCCCTGACGGTCTCGTGGCCGATGTCGACAGCGCCGATATCTGCGGGGACAGAGCCCAGCAGGGCTTCCTTCCTCCCGCCGTTTTCGACCCAGCTCAGATCCTTTGGCAGAACGATCTTATCACCGTACTGGGCGTAGAGCTCCCTGGCCCGGTCGATATACTCGCCGTAGTTGGACTTAAGGATGAAGTCCAAACTTCCCTGTCCGATCTGCTCACCCAGCGCGGTGAGAAAGATGTTGCCTACCAGGCCTCCGGTCACGATGTGATCGGCTACGCCGCGGGAGAGCACGGTCTGCATCATCAGGAAAGCGTCGGAGATCTTTGCTCCGCCCAGGACGAACACACAGGGACGCTCCGGAGCCTCCATCACCTGGGACACCGTGCAGAACTCCTGCTCAAAGAGGCGGCCCATAGCGGAGGGTAGCACCTGCTCAAAGCCGCAGAGACTGGGCTGATCCCGGTGGGCAGCGGCAAATGCGTCGCAGACATAGCAGTCGGCCAGCGGGGCCAGCTTTTCCACCAGCAGGGTGCGGGCCTGCTGCTCGTGGGTCAGGCGGAGCTTTGTCTCAAAGAGGGTCTGCTCCTCGGCCACGAAGCGGACATTGTCCAAAAGCAGGATCTCCCCGTCCTTCAGTGCACGGATCGCCTCCCGGGCGGCGGGACCGCACACATCGTCGATCCATTTCACCTCGCGGCCCAACAGCTCTGACAGAACGGCCGCATGGGGCTTGGTGGTGTAATAATTCTTATATTCGATATCGCTGCCCTGGTGGGCCATCAGCACCACTTTCGCGCCTTTGTCAGATAGTTCCCGGACAGTGGGAACACAGGCGCGGATGCGGTTGATACTTTTGAGGGTGCCGCTTGCGCGGTCCACCGGCTGATTGATGTCCACCCGGCAGAGCACCGTCTTCCCGCTCAGGTGAAGCTCATCCAGCGTTCTGATTCCAAATCGCATGGCGGCGCCTCACTTCTTGAAGCGGCCGATCTTCAGGTTTTTATTGGTCGCGGCAGTCGCCTCGGCGCTGGTTGTCTGCATCTGCATGACTGCACGCACACCGTCGATGGTCTCAGGAATAGTGACGCTCTCCTGGGGGATATTGATGGCAAACATAATGTCGTTTCCACTCTCGACCACACTGTCCTCCCAGAGACCGATCTCATACATATCGGCACGGCGATTGCCCAGGTCGCGGGCATACTTGAAGAAACTGGCGTTGCCCTTGAAGCCCTCGTCAATGGTGACGGTGCGGATACGCGGGTGGGCGCGGAAGGCCTCGATTGCCTCCTCGCGAGTAATCTTACGGCCGTCCTTGGCGGTGGCGAGCACCGTAATGATGTGGCCGTGGGTTACCGGGGTATGGACGAGGATGCCGGTAGCCGCGATGTGAGGCATGATGGTCATCAGGTCCACTGCCTGGTGGCTGGGCGCCTTCTCCATCTGCAGAGCGTTAGTCAGGCCACGGTGATAATCGCCGGGGTCCGCCACGCGGCGGATGATGGTAATGGCAACCTTTTCAATACCGAACTTTCTGTCCAGACAGTCAACGGCGCGGATCAGACCGGTGGTGTTGCAGCTGGTGAGCTTCAAAAACTGCTTGCCCAGACCCAGGTCGTAATTGGCATAGCCGTGGAAAAACACGTCCGCGACGCTGTTCTTCTCGCCGCCCTGGAAAATGGCCTTAACACCCAGACGCTCGTAAATGGCCTTGTTGGCTGCGCCCGTTCCTCCGGGAGAGGCGTCCAGCATGACGTCCACCTTTTCGCACAGTTCCTCAAAGCTGCCTTCGACCGGGATGCCCAGCGCATCAAATCTGGGCTTGAGATCCATATCAACGAGGTAGAGCTTATACTCCACGCCGTTTACACCAATCATGTCGTTTTCTGCAAGTGCCCTGATTGCGAGAGAGGGAGAATGTCCGACGATACCAACGAGTTCCATGTCATCCTGGAGCGCAACACCGTCTGCCAGACGCGAGCCTATGGTGCCATAGCCCGCTACGCCGACCTTAATTTTTTCCATACTGATTTCCTCACTTTTAATAAAGTATTTAATACGGATCCTCAACTATGTTGGGGCCTGCTACGCCTGAGTTTAGCATCGCCGGGCTATTTTGTCAATTTTTATTATTAATTTCTTGTGAACTTTTCCGCTATTTCTTAAGGATTTAACAAAATTACCAAAGATATTGACAATTTCAGTGGGCCGCATTATACTGGGACTGCTGGCATTGCTATGCATGCCGGGGGGAGGGAAAAAGCCATGCGTGATAATCGCCGTAAGGAAATCGCCGCCTATATCGCCCGCCGCCAGTCGGTGACAATGAAGGAGCTGTGCGAGACCTTTCATGTGTCCATGAACACCATCCGCGCCGATGTGGCCTTTCTGGAGGCGGCGGGTACGGTGGAAAAGGTCTACGGTGGGGTACGCGCAATTATGCAGCAGGAGATCCCGCTCTTTACCCAGCGGGCTCAGCTGCATACCGATGCCAAGCTGTCCATCGCCCGTGGAGCGGTGGAACTGATTGAGGACGGAGACACGCTGTTTGTTGATGCCGGAACAACGACCATGCATCTTCTCGACCTGCTGCCGCCGGAAAAGCACCTGACTGTGGTGACGGGAAATCTGTATATCATCTCACAGGCCTACAAGAAGCCCAACATTGATGTGATCGTCCTGCCCGGCAGTCTCAACCGCCGCACCAATTCCGTCTCCGATGTCAGTACGCTGGAATTTCTCGGGCGCTATCATTTTATCAAGGCGCTGATGGCAACCACGGGACTGTCCACCAACGGGAAGCTCAATGTCTCATCGTATCTCGATTATGAGATCAAGCGGCTTGCTGTTCAGCAGAGTGAGCAGCGCTTTCTGCTCTGTGACTCTGGAAAATTCGATGCCACCGGCCTGATGAGCTATGCCTCCCTCGCCGACATGACCTGCCTTATCACGGATTCATCATGCCCGCCTGAACTGCGTGCACTCTGCCAGCGCAGCGGTACGGAGCTGCGTATTGTCAATGTCAAATAAGAAAGGATCTCTGCCATGTATAAGATTGAAACGCATCTGCACACCGTCCATGTCAGCCAGTGCGGGCATATGGAGGCCGCCGAAATCGTCGCAGCCTACAAGGCTGCAGGCTACAGCGCCGTGATTGTGACCGATCACTATAACCGAACCACCTTTGACTATCTGGGTATCGACCCCGCCGGCACCGGCGACCGGATCCACGCCTTTCTTGAGGGCTATCGCCGCGTGCGCGAGGAGGGAGACAAGCAGGGGCTGCGCGTGTTTAAGGGTGCTGAACTTCGCTTTGACGAGAGCGAGAACGACTACCTGCTCTACGGCTGGCGGGACGACCTTCTTGCCCAGCCGGATCAGGTTTTCCGCATGGGCATTGCCGGCTTTGCCCCCATTGCGCGAAGCCAGGGCGCGCTGCTGGTGCAGGCGCATCCCTACCGGCTGAGCTGTACTCCCGCCATTGCCTGTTATCTGGACGGGGTGGAGGCGGTCAACACTAACCCCCGGCATGAGAGCTACAACGCCCGCGCCCGGGAATATGCCCAGCAGTTTGGCCTGCTGACCATCTCCGGTTCCGACTGCCATCGTCCGGAGGATGTGGGCCGGGCCGGGATCCTGACGGAAAAGCTGCCCAGTGACTCCATGCAGATGTCGCGCATGATCCGCTCACGGAATTACCGGCTCATCGGCGAATAAGCCGGATACGGAGCTGTCAGATTACAGATTCGGAGACTGGGAGATGGAACACGAAAAATCATGCGGAGCCGTGGTGTTTACAAAGAGCGGCGGAGCCCTTCGCTATGTGCTGATTCAGCAGAAGAAAGGCCTTTGGGGTTTCCCCAAAGGCCATGTGGAAGCCGGGGAAACGGAAAAAGAAACCGCCCTGCGGGAGGTCTATGAGGAGACCCAACTCAGACCCCGGATCCTGGAGGGCTTCCGGATGACCGAGGAATATCCGGTTCTCAAAAAGGAAAACACGGATAAGCTGGTGGTATATTTCTGTGCCGAGTACAGCGATCAGGAGATCGTGCCGGAGCCGAAGGAATTGCTGGCGGCGGCCCTGGTGTCTTACGAGGAGGCACAGATCCTCCTGACATCGGAGAGCAGAAAACGGATTTTGCAGGAAGCGGATGCGTTTTTGCGAAACAGATAAGCTGGCCACAGAACCGGATCTCGGAAAAATCCTTACCAAGCCCGCGTAAGGCGTAAAAAATGAGTCTGCAGTTTTGCAGGCTCTTTTTATATATTTTAATGTCTACTGAACAAACGCCAGTTTCTGAAAGAGGCTGCTCTGCTGCCATTTACGTGTCCTGGTTTTGCTGAATGTGGAGTGATCCGGGATGGTGTCATTCAGCTCGAATCCACAGAACCAGCGATAGGCAATATTGAGCTGAACTTCCTCTGCCAGCCGCCGTTCCGATTTGATTCCATACAGATGTCCGATCAGGAGCATTTTGAACATACTGACAGGGTCGACAGATGGGCGGCCCGTTGCCGGATAATATGGCGCGAGAAGATCATAGATGAAATCAAAGGATACTGTCCGGTTAATCTTCCGCAGCAGATGGTTCTCTGGAATCAATGACTCCATATCCACGAAAATCATTGCCATTTGTCTGCTTTGACGTCCCATCATGCCGCATCCCTCCCTGTAGTTATTTTACCATAGAGAGGGTTTACACGCCACTTTGTCAACAGGTCCAATAAATTGCACAAATTGAAAACGGCATAACCGTGCTCAAGCTGAGCTTTGGTTATGCCGTTTCATTTACGCTTTATTCTTTGTTTTCCGGCTCTTCGCCTTTTTCTTTCTGCGGTGCTTCGGCCTGGGCTTTGTTCTCCTGGGCGTAGCCGTCGGTCATGGAGATCTTGCGGGCCGGGCGCTCGATGGTGCTGTCGTTGGCGGCCTGGCGGGCGGCCTTGGGGGAGATGGGCATAAATTCGCCGTGCTCGAAGAAGTAGTTGAACTCCTCCGCCTCCATGGTCTCGTTCCGGAGCAGATATTCCGCGATGGCGATGAGCTGTTCGCGATGCTCGGTGAGGATCTTCTCGCACAGGGCGGAAGCGCTGTCGAAAATGCTCTTCACTTCCTCGTCGATCACGCCGGCGGTCTCCTCGGAATAGCTCTTGGTGGTGCCGAAGTCCCGGCCGATGAAGATGCTGTGGTCAGAGCTGTCGTAAAGGATGGGGCCAAGGCGGTCGCTCATGCCGTAGCGCATGACCATGTCCCGGGCAATGGAGCTGGCCTGCTGGATATCCCCGGAGGCGCCGGTGGAAATATCGTCCAGAAACAGCTTTTCGGCCATTCTGCCGCCCAGGGCCATGACGATGCTTTCAAACATCTCCGCCCTGGACTTGAAGTTTTCCAGATCCTCCTGGGGTCTGAACAGGGTGAAGCCGCCTGCCGCGCCCCGGGGGATGATGGTGATATAGTGCACCGGATCCACATGCTCCAGGAACCTGCCGCAGACCGCGTGTCCCGCCTCGTGATAGGCGGTGAGGCGGCGGGCCTTCTCACTCATCTTGCGGCTCTTCTTCTCCGGGCCCATCTGGACCTTCAGGATGGCCTCGTCGATGTCCTCCATGGTGATGAAGCGGTGCTTGCGGCGCACGGCCAGCAGAGCCGCCTCGTTCATCAGGTTTTCCAGGTCAGCGCCGGCAAAGCCGGGGGTGCCCTTGGCGATGCTGTTCAGGTCCACATCCTCCGCCAGATGCTTGTCGCGGGAGTGGATCTTCAAAATGGCCTCGCGGCCACGGATATCGGGCAGGCCCACATACACCTGCCGGTCGAAACGGCCGGGACGGAGCAGGGCGTTATCCAGAATATCGGCGCGGTTGGTGGCCGCCATGACGATGACGCCCTCGTTGCTGCCGAAGCCGTCCATCTCCACAAGCAGCTGGTTCAGGGTCTGCTCGCGCTCGTCATGTCCGCCGCCAAGGCCGCTGCCTCTCTGGCGGCCCACAGCGTCGATCTCGTCAATGAAGATGATGGCGGGAGCCACCTTTTTGGCCTGGTCAAACAGGTCGCGGACACGGCCTGCGCCCACGCCTACATAGAGCTCCACAAAGTCGGAACCGGAGATGGACAGAAACTGGACGTTTGCCTCTCCTGCCACGGCCTTGGCCAGCAGGGTCTTGCCAGTGCCCGGAGGGCCAACCAGCAGCACGCCCTTGGGGATGCGCGCACCCATGGCGGTGTAGGCCTTCGGGTCCTTCAAAAAGTCCACGATCTCCGCCAGCTCTTCCTTCTCTTCCTCGCAGCCGGCAACGTCGTTGAAGGTCTTTTTGTTCTTCTCCTCGCTGCCCAGACGGGTGCGGGCCTTGCTGAACTTGGCCACGCCGCCGCCTGCGCCGCCGCTCTGCTTCATCATCATATACCACAGCCACATGGCCGCGCCGATGAGCAGCAGATAGGGCAGGAAGCTGGCCCACCAGGGGATGGTGAAGCCCTCGGTATAGTCATAGTCCTCGATAATGCCGTCCTGGTACTGCTGAGCGATCAGCTCGTGGAAGTCCTCGTAGAAGACGGAAAAGCTGTACATACTGTAGGTCTTTTCCTCGGTCTGCTCTTCCCCGGTGGCCGGATCCGTCTCCCCTGTTCTCAGTTTCAGGATAATGTCCGTCCCCTCGGTGACGAAGGACTTGACCTTCTCCTCCTGAAACAGGTCCACCAGGTCGGAATACACCATAGGCTCTTCTTTTTCGCCCTTGGTCATGGTGAAGATCGTTGCGATCAGAATCACGATGATCAGAACGTAAAAGCCGAGGTCGCGGGTTCTGTTGCGGTTGGGTTTCAAAAAATAGTCACATCCTTTTCATAAGCCTGTGCTTATGAATAAATTTCACGTTTCAGTACGCCGATATAAGGCAGGTTGCGGTATCTCTCGTTATAGTCCAGCCCGTAGCCCACCACAAAGGCGTCGGGGATCTCGAAACAGGAGTAATCCGCGTAAACGTCCGCCTTGCGGCGGGCGGGTTTATCCATAAGGGTGGCGATGCTGATGGACGCAGGCTTTCTCACCAGCAGGAAATTTTTCAGGTAGTTGAGGGTGACGCCGGAGTCCAGAATATCCTCCACGATGATGATGTGCCGGCCTTCGATGTCCTCGCTCAGGTCCTTGTTGATCTTCACCGCGCCGGTGGAGGTGGTGCCGCTGTAGGAGGAGACGGCCATAAAGTCCATGGAGCAGTTGATGGTCACATGCCGCATCAAATCCGCCATAAAAATAAAGCAGCCCTTCAAAACGCCGATGAAAATGGGGTCCTTGCCCTCAAAGTCTCTGGATATCTGCGCGCCGATCTCCGCCACATGCGCTTCCAGCTCCTCCGCGGAGATGAGCACGCGCTCAATATCTTTTTCCACGCCCATGGTTTATCTCCTTAATTTTCTCTTTCTATGTCCAGCCGGAGCACCTTGTCCCCCGGTTTGGCTTCACAGCGCCGGTCGACGGCCAGGCCGCAGACCGCAATGACGCCTTTTTCGTCCCGGATGACCGGCGTCAGGTCTCTTTCTCTCTGGGTCATGCCCGCCTCAAGGAACAGACCCTTAAGGCTTTTGGTACAGTTTCTTCCCACCGGGCTGATTTTATCCCCCGGTTTGCGGGAAGCGCAAGTAATATTACCACATATACTCTCACATTTGAAGAGATAAGTTTTGAACTTGCTGTTAATTTCTTCGGAAAAATTTTCAATACTTGCCCGGATTTTCAGCCCCGCTTCGGGGATATGGGTCACGGCACCCGGAACGATCACTCTCTCCGGAAGCAGGGTCTTCTCCCCCTGGCCGAAATACAGCCGTCCCTGCTCGAAGCGCAGCCGGATCCCGGGCAGATCGGCAAAGGCCAGCTCGTTGCCCTCTGCCAATTTCATCAATCCGTCCACCTGCTCCAGGCTTAAGGTTTCGGGGCAGAGCCGCCGGAGCACACGGCCGGCCACCGCCGGATGCAGCGCCCGCAGCTTTGCCAGAGGCAGGCTCTCGCCGTCAAAATTCTCTTGAATAAATTCCTCCGCCATGGCGCTGAGACAGTCCTCGTCCCGGCGCATCAGCTCCGCCGTCCGCAGGGCGGCCAAGGAAAAAGCGGGATTGATCTCCCGCAGCACCGGCGTCACCCGGTGGCGGATCCGGTTCCGGCTGTATTCGTCCCCGGCGTTGCTGCTGTCCTCCACATGGGGGACCTGGTTTTCCCGGAGATATTCCTCGATCTCCGCCCGGGTGCAGTGCAGCAGGGGGCGGATAATATTTCCTCTTACCGGAGGGATGCCCCGGAGCCCGGCGGCGCCACTGCCCCGGCAGAGGTTGAAGATCTGGGTCTCGGCGTTGTCGTCCGCGTTGTGGGCCGTGGCGATGCGGGTGCAGCCCAGCTCCGCCGCCGTCTTCTGCAAAAAGGCATAGCGCAGCTCCCTGGCCGCCTCCTCCAGACCCATGCCCTTTTCTCTGGCAAAGGCCCTCACGTCGCCGTGTTCGCTTACGCACAGAATGCCGTTTTCCCGGCACCAGCTTTCCACGAAGGCGCAGTCCCGCAGAGATTCCTCCCCCCGGAGCCCGTGCTCGTAGTGGGCGGCAAACACCTGGATCTCCAGCTCCGCCGCCCTGCTTTTCATCAGGTGCAGCAGACACATGGAATCGGCCCCGCCGGACACGGCGCACAACAGCTTTGTGCCCCGGGGCAGCAGCTCCCTTCCTTTGCCGATATCAATAGTCATCTTCACGCCGTTTTTCGCAGGAGCCAAAGGAGGTATACTCCGGCAGCCAGCTCAGCTCCACAGTACCGGTCTGGCCCTTGCGGTTTTTCAATATGATGGCTTCCGCCAGATTGGGGTTTTCGCTTTCCTTATTATAATACCCGTCCCGGTACAGTCCTATGACCACGTCCGCGTCCTGTTCGATGGCGCCGGACTCGCGCAGGTCGGAAAGCTGGGGGCGCTTATCCTGCCGGGACTCGTTGGCGCGGGAGAGCTGAGACAGGCAGAT
>CAMGRL010000018.1 GCA_946061515.1 uncultured Clostridia bacterium | reverse complement strand
CACTTTTCACTATTACCTCTTACTTTAAACCTCCCCTGACAAGGGGAGCCTTTTTACGGGCCGCCACACAGGGCGGCCCCTACGCATCTATTTTAGTCGGACCGTAGAGGCGACCCTTGCTCCTGCCCGCCTGCTGCATCTGAAGCGTAGACGAAAGGATTGACGGGTCAGCAATGTAAACTACCGGCCGGACACAAAGTCCGGCCGGTAGTTTATGCTTTATACCGCTGCTGGCGGTAAGCCAAGGGCGTGATGCCCTCAAATTTCTTGAAAACCTTGATAAAATAGCTGGTGTCCACATAGCCCAGCTCAAAGGCGATGGAGGAAACGCTCTCGGCGCTGACCCTGAGCCGCTGCTTTGCCCATTCCACTTTGCACCGGTTCACATAGTCCGTAAAAGTCTCTCCCATTTCCCGGGGAAAGATCTTGCTGAAATAGCTGGGACTCAGGTGACACAGGTTTGCCATGTCCCGCATGGTGACCATCTCCCCACGGTGGCTCTCGACATAGCGTACCGCCGGATAGACCGGACTGCTTTCCGGAACGCCAATGCGTTCTCCGCTGCGCTCTGCCTCCGGCATTTCCGCCATATTTCCAATCTCCTGCGGCATGGAGGGCAGGCGGCTTTCCGCCATACCGGCAGCGGCGGCGTTGCGCAGCATCCATTCGTAAGTCAGGGCTCTGTTTCTGCCTTCCACCGCCCGGTGGACGATATACTGCACCTCGGTGTCGATCAGCTCCGCGATCTCCACGATGCGCTTATACTCCATCTCCGGGATCTTCTCGTATTTCTCCATCAGGTCCCGGCGGGTGGTCTCCTCCTCGGCCTGAAAGGAGCTGATCTCGCTGACCAGCCGCTCCACCTTGGCGTCCGTGTCGCCGTTGGGGAGGCGCACCTGGCCGAACATCACCGCGCCCAGGTACTTTTCCCCCACCATCACCGGCACCGCCACGTCCACAATGCCGCAGTGGCAGAGATAGATATAGGGCCGGTTCAGCCGCACCGCCTCCAGCCCCGCCAGAGCGTCGCACTTGGTGCAGCGCTTGCGGGA
Organism: uncultured Clostridia bacterium; assembly: GCA_946061515.1. Classification (GTDB taxonomy): domain Bacteria; phylum Bacillota; class Clostridia; order Oscillospirales; family Oscillospiraceae; genus Limivicinus. Next base: position 34,971 of record CAMGRL010000018.1, on the reverse strand, counting down.
AACGGGATTTTCCCGGATCACACTGCAAAACTCCGTGCGGCAGCTGTGCTTTGTCACCGGCGTGCCCTTGTAGTCCACCGTGATGATGGCCGTCCCGGTGGCCTTGGCCAGGGCGTCCTGGAGATGCTCAAACATGGGGATGTCCAGTATGGTTTTCAGATCCAGATCCTGTGTTTTCATTTTTCCTTTTCCTTCGGGTTATTCTTCTTATTAATACAGTATATCTCAGCGCCGGAAATAAATCTTCCACTTATTTTTCCTGTTGTATAAAGATTTTTATGTACTATTTTTGCTTTTCCCTTTTTTGCGGTGAAATATTACCGTTTTCACAGACAAAATGTTGATATTTCCTGATTCTACTAAAAGCGAGAGCGGATGATTTCCGCTGTTTTGCACAAAAGCCCATTCTTCCTGCCTGTATCGGCCCTGCTCTGCCACACAGCGGAAAAGTGACCGGAATGCAATGTATTTCCACATAGGCAAGTATATTTTGAAGCCTTGTAACACATGCCCAAAATGTGTCACCTTAAATTGTACAAATTTATTATTTGCCTATTTTATATAGTAAAATCTTATCTTAGAATATAATTATACCACAAAATAGTGTTACTTGACAATAATCGTCTTAATTGCCTTTTCTTCCCCGGCGATTTACTATTATTTCAAACAATTGTACTATTACAGGCAAAATTTTTAAAGAGAAAGGAACGAGAGAAAATGAAGAAAAAATTGAGTCCCCGTTTCTGGGTCGCCATCGCTCTGGTGCTGTGTCTGATCAGCTCCATCGGCGCGTGCCTGGTCCAGACCAACGGTGGCAGCGTGGAATACCACGATGTGACCTTCGTCACCGACAGCGGCCACGAGCTGGACGCTCTGCTGCTGGTGCCGGAGACCGCCACCGCGGAAAATCCCGCCCCCGCCATCGTGGTCAGCCACGGCTGGTACAACAACCGGGAGATGCAGGATCTGAACTATGTGGAGTACGCCCGCCGGGGCTATGTGGTCATTGCCATCAGCATGTACGGCCACGGCGACTCGGAAGTTATCGCCTCCAACACCTGGTGGGATGACGAGAACAACGCCAACGGCCTTTACGACGCGGTGAAATATCTGTCCCGCCTGCCCTATGTGGACTCTTCCCGCATCGGCGTCACCGGCCACTCCAACGGCGCTCTGGCCTGCCGGGAGGCCGTGCTGCAGGACGAGGAGGGCCTGATCGCCGCCGCCCTGCTGGTCTCCAACGACGCGGTCTACACCGATGAAAACGGCAGCTTTTACAACATGTTCGGCTCCCGTGACGCCGCCATCGTGGCCTGCCAGTACGACGAATTTTTCCACCGGGTCTACGGCGCTGACGGCAGCTTCACCGCCCCCCGGGACTTTTTGAAGCAGTCCACGGCCCAGTCCTTCCTGTACTTCGGCCAGGATCCCGCCGGACTTGAGGCCAGAGAGGCCGGTGTGTTCTACACCGAGGATATCGACGGCGAGGAAGCCATCCGCGCCATTTACAATCCGGCCATCACCCACCCCTGGGCACACTTCTCCAAGAACGTGGTGTCCTTCAGCGTGGATTTCTTTGACCAGGCGCTGGGCGCGCCCACAGCGCTTGCCGACAATGACCAGATCTGGCAGTGGAAGGCCGCTTTCAACGCCCTGGGCGTGGTGGGCTTCTTCATGTTCGTGGTGTTCTGCGCGCTGGCGCTGCTGGACACCTCCTATTTCAGCAGCCTGAAGGCCGACAAAGAGGTGCTGCCCCGTCCCGCTCTCAGCGGCAAGGGCAAGCGCGGCTACTGGATCGGCCAGATCTGCTGCGTACTCTTCGCCATCATCGCCTATTTTGTGGCCTTCATTGTGGGCTACGCCGTCTGGCAGTCCTCCTTCTGGAACCAGGCGCCCTCCCGCATCATCGGACTGTGGTGCCTGCTCTGCGGTCTGTTCACGCTGCTGGTGCTGCGCCTGAGCAACAAGAAGGGCACCGTGGACAAGGTGGAGCGGGGCATCAAAATCGGCTGGGCCAAGCTGGGCAAGACCATCGTTCTGGCCCTGGCCGTGGTCTGTGCCTCCTTCGCTCTGGTCTTCCTGTCTGACTACCTGTTCCTCACCGACTATCGCCTCTGGTGCTTTGCCACCATCCGCGCCTTCAGCGCCGATCACCTGACCATGATTCTGCGCTTTGTGCCCTTCTGGCTGGTGTACTATATCGTGCTCAGCGTGGCCGCCAACTGCTACAACTACTTCCAGGTGGGAAAAAAGTCCTGGGTCAGCGTGGCGCTGCAGATGTTCTTCGTGTTCCTGGGACCGGAGATCATGGTCATCGTCCAGTATGTCACCTTCTTCAACACCGGCTACATGGTACTGGACCCCATGACCGGCATTATGGGCATCTGGCTCTATCCCATTCTGGTGATCCTGCCTCTGGCCACCTGGATCTGCCATAAGATCTACAAAAAGACCAACAACCCCTACATCGGCGGCATCATCATGGGCCTGATCGCCTGCATTCTGGCCGTAACCAATACCCTGACCGGCTGATTCTCATCCAAGGCATTTTCAACGCCGCAGTCCCGGAAGGGATTGCGGCGTTGAAGACACTATACGGAATAAAAAATTTTGCCTGTTGCAATGTAGGGGCGAACATTGTAAAATATGGGTAAAGATTTTCGGAAAAATTCACGTCCGGGCCGGGAACGGTCCGGACAAACCAAAGGAGAGTTGCAATGAAATACATCATGTCCCTTGACCAGGGCACAACCAGCTCCCGCTGCATTCTTTTTGACCACGCAGGAAATATCTGCTCCACGGCCCAGAAGGAGTTTCGCCAGATCTTCCCCTTCCCCGGCTGGGTGGAGCACGACGCGGAGGAGATCTGGACCACCACGCTGGAGGTCTCCCGGGCCGCCATGGAGAAGCTGGGCGTCACCGCCGATGACATCGCGGCCATCGGCATCACCAACCAGCGGGAAACCACCGTCATCTGGGATAAGGACACCGGCAAGCCCATTGCCAACGCCATCGTCTGGCAGTGCCGCCGCACCTCCGCCATCATCGACGAGCTGAAAGCCAAAGGCTACGGCGACACCATCCGGAAAAAGACCGGCCTTGTGCCCGACGCTTATTTCTCCGGCTCCAAGATCAAGTGGCTGCTGGACAACACCCCCGGCGCCAGAGAGCGGGCGGAGAAGGGCGAGCTGCTTTTCGGCACCATCGACACCTGGCTGATCTGGAAGCTGACCGGCGGACAGGTCCACGTCACCGACCAGACCAACGCCAGCCGCACCATGCTCTACAATATCCATGATCTCTGCTGGGACAAGGAGCTGCTGGAGCTGCTGGACGTGCCGGAAAGCCTGCTGCCGGAGGTCAAGCCCTCCAGCTGCGTCTACGGCACCACGGAGTTCGAGCTTTACGGCGGGGAGATCCCCATCTCCGGCGCGGCGGGCGACCAGCAGTGCGCCCTGTTCGGCCAGTGCTGCTTTATGCCCGGGCAGATGAAAAACACCTACGGCACCGGCTGCTTTATGCTGATGAACACCGGCCGGGAGCCGGTGGAGAGCCACAACGGCCTGGTGACCACCATCGCCGTGGGCTATGAGGACCATGTGGAATACGCCCTGGAGGGCAGTATTTTCGTGGCGGGCGCTGCCATTCAGTGGCTCCGGGACGAGCTGGGCGTGCTGACCAACGCTTCCGAGAGTCTGGAATACGCCCGCAGCGTGGAGGACACCGCCGGGGGCTATGTGGTCCCGGCCTTCACGGGTCTGGGCGCGCCCTACTGGAACCAGGACGCCCGCGGGGCCATTGTGGGCCTGACCCGTGGCTTCAGCCGGGCCCATCTGGTGCGGGCTACGCTGGAATCCCTGGCCTACCAGACCTACGATATCTGCAAGGCCATGGAGCAGGACTCCGGCATCAGCGTCACCGATCTGAAGGTGGACGGCGGCGCCTGCGCCAACGACTTTTTGATGCAGTTCCAGAGCGACATTCTGGGCTGCCAGGTGGTGCGCCCCAGCTGCATCGAGACCACCGCCCTGGGCGCGGCCTATCTGGCCGGCCTGGCCGTGGGCTACTGGGAGAGCCCCGAGGATATCCGCCACAACTGGGCAGTGGACAAGAAGTTTGACACCGCCATGGATGACGCCAAACGCACCGAGCTTCTTAACGGCTGGCACAAGGCCGTCAAATGCGCCCTCATGTGGAGCGAGTGAATTTGAAGTAATAAGTAATAGTGAAGAGTGAAGAAGTGGTGATTTTGCTGCTTCTTCACCATTCACCGCAGGCGGCTGCGTGGTTCTCTCCCGGGCAAGCGGGCGACCGCAAGGGTCGCCCCTACATTTCCGCCGAAACTACAGAAGAAGCCGTAGGGGCGACCCTTGCGGTCGCCCTCATCCCGCGAACAGATAGAAAGGATTGTAACTATGACCGACTACACCAAACTCCGTTCCTGCGAGCTGTTCCTCTTTGACATGGACGGCACACTCTACCTGGGCGACAATGTCTATCCCGGCGCCATCGGGCTGATGGAGGGCCTGCCCGCCCTGGGTAAAAAATACATCTACCTGACCAACAACTCCTCCCGGGCCGGGGCGGACTACATCACCCGCCTGCGCCGCCTGGGCTTCCCCTGCGAGGCGGAAAACGTGTTCACCTCCGGCATGGCCACCGGCATGTACTTAAACCAGAACCACCCCGGGGCCAAGGTCTATCTGGCTGGCACCAAAGCCTTTTACCGGGAGCTGGTGAGCTACGGCATCGACCTGGTAAACGACGAGAACGGCCACACCGAGGCCGACCTTGTTGACGTGGTGGTTCAGGGCTTTGACACGGAGCTGGTGTATGAAAAGCTGGACAAGGCCTGCCACTTCCTGCGCCGGGGCGCGGCCTTCATCGCCGCGAACCCGGACTGGGTCTGCCCCATGCCCGACGACGAGGTCCTGCCCGACTGCGGCAGCATCTGCGCCCTGCTCACCGCCTCCTCCGGCAAAGAGCCCACCTACATCGGCAAGCCCAACCGGAACATGATAGACGTGATCTCCAAAATGACCGGCATCCCCAATGAGAAGATCTGCGCCGTGGGCGACCGGCTTTATACCGACATCGCCGTGGCCCAGAACGCGGGCGCGGTCTCCGTGCTGGTCCTCTCCGGCGAGACGGATATGGCCATGGTGGACGCCGCCGAGCGCAAGCCCGATTACATCCTCCCCAGCGTCAAGGAGCTGCACGAGGTTCTGCGCCAGGAAGCGTAAAAAGCGTATAAAGAAAAATGCTCTCCATGGTGAGAGCTTTTTCTTTTGGATGCATACCGATCTGCTGCCGGGCACTTTTCGCTCTTGTATTGAGGGCGGAAAAAGAATATAATAAAACAAATATCACAAAAAAACCGGAGGGTTTCCTTTTGATCGACGCTTACGGAAGAAAAATCACATACCTGCGCCTGTCGGTGACGGAGCTGTGCAACCTGCGCTGCCGTTACTGTATGCCCGAGGACGGGGTGTGCAAAAAGCGGCATGAGGACATGCTGACCCAGGAGGAGATGCTTGCCGCCGTAAAGGCCGCGGCGGAGCTGGGCATTACGAAGGTCCGCGTTACCGGGGGCGAGCCCCTGGTCAAGCGGGATATCCTGTCCATTTGCCGGGGCGTTGCCCGAACGGAGGGCATTGAGGAGGTCTGCATCACCACCAACGGCACCCTGCTGCCGGAGCTGGCCAGGCCTCTGCGGGAGGCCGGGGTCAGCCGGGTGAACATCAGCCTGGACACCCTGGACGCACAGAAATATGCCTACATCACCCGCCGGGGCAGCCTGGAGGAGGCCCTGCGGGGCATCGACGCCGCATTGAATGCGGGCTATGACAAGGTGAAGATCAATACGGTGCTCATCGGCGGCTTTAACGACGACGAGATCCCCGCCCTGGCGGAGCTTACCCGGAAATACCCGGTGGACCTGCGCTTTATCGAGCTGATGCCCATGGTGGACAGCAAAGACTTCGGCCCGGAGGCCTTCATCCCCTGCGACCTGGTACGCCGGAAGCTGCCGGAGCTTGAAACCGAGCCTCAGGATAACGGCGTGGCCCGGCTCTACCGCCTGCCGGGGGCACAGGGCCGCATCGGGCTCATCAGCCCCGTCAGCAGCCACTTCTGCGGCACCTGCAATCGGATCCGGCTCACCGCTGACGGCAAGATCAAGCCCTGCCTGCACTCCGACCAGGAATTTCCCATCAAGGGCCTGGATTACCAGGGGATGCTGGAGCAGATGCGCGCCGCCATTCTGGCAAAGCCCGCCTGCCACGGGGAGCTGTCCGCCCAGAGCCTGAGCCACGCCGGGCGCAGCATGAACCAGATCGGAGGCTGAAACAATGTCGGATTTTACCCATTTTAACGACCAGGGCCGGGCAAAGATGGTGGACGTGGGGGAGAAGAACATCACCCGCCGCACCGCCACAGCCATGGCCCGGGTATTCGTGAACGAAAACACCTTTGCCCTCATCCAGAGCGGCGGCATGAAAAAGGGCGACGTGCTGACCGTGGCCCAGGTGGCCGGGGTCATGGGCGCAAAGCACACCCCGGACCTGATCCCCATGTGCCACCCCATTCTGATGGACGGCATCGACCTGAAGCTGTCCCTGAACCGGGAAAAGCTCTGTGTGGAGATTTTGGCCACCGTCAGCTGTGATGGCCGCACGGGGGTGGAGATGGAGGCCCTGACCGCCGTATCCACCGCCGCGCTGACGGTGTATGACATGTGCAAGGCCGTCCAGAAGGACATGGTCATCAGCGACATCTGCCTGGTCGAAAAAACAGGCGGCGTACATGGAGATTTTCACAGAAAGGATGTTTGATATGGAATACACAGCAGCAGTCATCACCGTAAGCGATAAAGGCTACCGGGGCGAGCGGGTGGACACCAGCGGTCCCGCTGTCTGCGCCATGCTGGAAGAGCATGGCTGGAAGGTGATCTACAAGAGCATTGTGCCCGATGATATCGAGCTGATCAAAAATGAACTGATAAGAACCGCCGACGAGGTGAAGGCCAATCTGGTGCTGACCACCGGCGGCACCGGCTTCTCTCCCCGGGATGTGACCCCGGAGGCCACCCTGGCCGTGGTGGAGCGGGAGACCCGGGGCATCCCCGAGGCCATGCGCTACGCCAGCTTGCAGATCACCCCCAGAGGCTGCCTGTCCCGCAGCGCGGCGGGCATTCTGGGCCGGACGCTGATCGTCAATCTCCCGGGCAGCGAGAAGGCCGCCAGGGAAAATCTGGCCGCCGTCATCGACCCCATCCACCACGGGGTGGAAATGCTGCTGTCCTCCGGCTCCGCCGATTGCGCCGCCCCGGCAAAGTAATTCACTATAAAAATAAGAAAGAGATCAGCCAGGCTATTGCCGCCGAAAGGATCGCGCTGAGTACGCGCCCTGCGAAATGCAGGGCGCTTTTAATTTCCGTATCGCAGAAGAGGGACAGAGTCTGGAAATGGACGGAAATGCCGCCCCAGCCCAGCATCCCGGCGGCAAGGGAGAGATTTAACGGCGAGACGGACAGCCCCCGCATGGCCCCCACGCCGCTGCCCAGCTCCAGAATCCCGGTGAGCAGGGCCCGGGAAAAGTGCAGCTCCGCCCCGGTGAGGACGGAGAGCCGGCCGGAGAGCAGGGAAAACCAGCCCACAGCGTCCAGAAGCCCTGCCAGCACCGTAAAGCAGACCACAAAGCCGCACACAGAAAGGGCCGCGCTGACGGCCTGCCGCACCGCCTGGGGCAGGGCGGCGGAAAAGGGCAGCGGCTCTGCCGCCGGGACAGAGGCGGAAGGGGAAGAGCCCTTTTTCCGCAGCAGCAGCCCGGTGAGCACCGCCGCCAGAATATGTATGCCGTAGAGGGCCAGCCCCACGCTGGGCGAGCCGAAAATCCCCGCCCCCACGGCCCCCACGATAAAGGCGGGGCCGGAGTTGTTGCAAAAGCCCAAAAGCCGCTCCGCCTCCTCTTTGCCGATGATTCCGCTGCCGAACATCTCCGCAATATAGGCGGCCCCCATGGGATAGCCCCCGCAAAGGCCCACGAACAGGGCCGAGGCCCCGGCGCCGGACACGCCGAAAAGCCGGGAGGCCGCCGGGGCCAGGAGCCTGCCCAGCAGGTTTGGCAGCCCCAGCTTGCTCAACAGGATTGACAGCACAAAAAAGGGAAAGAGCGAGGGCAAAATCAGCTCCGCGCAGAGCTTCAGCGCGTCCCGGGCGCAGCTGATCACCTCCGGCGAGGCGAAGATCAGGCAGAACAGCGCGCAGAGAGAGGCAAAAACGGCGATGCGGTTTTTCATGGTCAGACCTCCTTGTCCATGTATCAAATTATGAGTGAGAACATAAAGTTATACGGAAAGACAAAGGGGGCAAAGCCATTCGTATGCCGCAGCATGCAGCATGACAGCAGAGGGGAGAACCACGGGCGGCCACGCAGGGCCGCCCCTACCGTTCTCCATGAAGACCGATTTGAAGCCCAATGAAATGGGTTCAAATCGGAGAGGAAGAAGGAGGGAACAAAGCGCAGTTTTCGCTGAAAGCGGAAACGGAGCGCCGCGAGCTTCTTCTGACGACGTAGGGGCCGCCCTATGTGGCGGCCCGCGAAGAGGCCCCCAAACCTACGGGCGGCCGGCAATTTACAGGATAAGCACAGGCATGTTGAAAAAGGGAGGTGGCGGCGCTGAGAAAGCGGAGAGGACTGGGAGAGGACATCGCCGACAGGCTGGACCTGCCGGGAGAGGCGCTGCTGGGCTCGGCAAAGCTGACCCTGACGGCAAACCGCCGCGCCCTGATCGAAAACCACTGCGGCATACTGGAATACGGCCCGGAGCAGATCCAGATCGCTGTGAAGCGGGGCAAAATCGTCCTGCGGGGCAGCGATCTGCGGCTTGCGGCCATGAACAAAGGGGAGCTTTTGATATGCGGGAAGCTGCAATCGGTGGAGTGGGAGTGATATGAGCAGAATTGACCGGAAAGTGAGAGGCACGGTCCGCTATGAGCTCTGCGGGGCCTGCCCGGAGTCGGTACTGAACGCCTGCGCCATGCAGGCCCTGGAGCTGATGGACCTGGAAAGCATCGACGCCTGTACCCTGCGGGTAACGGTGTTTGAAAACCGGGCGGAGGAATTTCAGACCCTTTCCCGCCGCTGCATGTGCGAGACGGAGAAGCTGAGCCAGAGCGGCGGCAGCAAAAGCCGGAGACTGGTGAAGCGGCGAATGCTGCTGCTGATCTTTGCGCTGCTGACGGCGGGGCTTTTGTTTCTCAGCTCCCTTTTCATCTGGGACATTCAGGTGCTGGGCTGCCAGAAGCTGACCCAGGCCCAGGTGCTGCGGGCCCTGGCCAGCTGCGGCGTGGAGCAGGGCAGCTTCCGCTTCGGCCTCAATTCCGACCTGGTGCGAAGCCGCGTTTTAGTGGAGCTGCCGGAGATCGCCTGGATGACGGTGAACGTCCGTGGCTCCCGGGCAACGGTTCTGATTTTAGAGCGGGAGGAAAAGCCGGAAATTGTTGAGGAAGCGGACGCGGCGGACATTGTGGCCGCAAAAACCGGCGTCATTGCCAGAATGTCGGTGCTCAGCGGCAAGCCGCAAGTCACCCCCGGCCAGGCGGTGGTGGAGGGGGAACTGCTGGTCAGCAGCACCATGGACAGCATCACCGCTCTGCCCCGGCAGGTGCGGGCCGCCGGCAGCGTTACGGCGGAGACCTGGACGGAGCTCAGCGCCGTCCGCCCGGCTGTGGAGAGCCATAAAACCGGCCAGACCAAAAAAATTTTCCGTTTTGCCCTGAAATTCGGAGAAAAACGAATAAATTTGTATGTCAGTGGTAGAAATGAACTTGACGAGTGTGATAAAATCATCTATGAATATAAAATAGGCATAGAAAGGCTGTTTCTCCTGCCGGTGAGCATAATAAAGGAGGAGCTGTCCTTTTACGAAACGGAGGCGCAGCCCAGCGCCGCCGGGGCAGAGATGGAGGCGGCTCTTCGGGCCTACCTGGCGGAGACGGTGGACGGGGAAGTGCTGTCGGCGGATTTTTCGGTCAATGACGGCGGGGAGCTTCTCTGCGTCACCATGCACGCCCACTGTCTGGAAAATATCGCGGAAACGAGAGAGGTAAAACAGGAGGAGAGCTGAGCCTCTCCCCGGAAAAGGAAACGTTTATGATAGAAAAAACCATTGAAGTGGAGAGAATGGAGCATGTGATCAGCGTGTTCGGCTCCTTTGACCAGAATCTGCGCATCATCGAGACGGAGCTGGGGGTAAAGGTGCTGGACCGGGACGACATGATCCACATCTGCGGCGAGGCAGAAAACGTCATGCTGGCGGAAAAGGCCATCAACGGCCTGCTGACCCTGGCGGCCAAGGGGGAGAACATCGACGCCCAGAACGTGCGCTACATTTTGAAATTGGTGGGCGAGGGCAAGGAGACCAAGATCAACGAGCTGGCCGGGGACGTGATCTGCATCACCGCCAAGGGCAAGCCCATCAAGCCCAAGACCCTGGGCCAGAAGGAGTACTGCGAGGCCATCGCCGAAAACACCATCACCCTGGGCATCGGCCCTGCCGGCACCGGCAAGACCTATCTGGCGGTGGCCGCCGCCGTGGCCGCCTTCCGGGCCGAGGAGGTCAACCGCATCATCCTGACCCGCCCGGCGGTGGAGGCGGGGGAGCGGCTGGGCTTTCTGCCCGGCGACCTGCAGAGCAAGGTTGACCCCTACCTGCGCCCCCTGTACGACGCCCTGTTCGACATGCTGGGCGCGGACACCTACCAGAAATATCTGGAGCGGGGCAATATCGAGGTGGCCCCCCTGGCCTACATGCGCGGCCGGACCCTGGACGACAGCTTCATCATCCTGGACGAGGCCCAGAACACCTCCCGGGAGCAGATGAAGATGTTTCTCACCCGCATCGGCTTCGGCTCCAAGGTGGTCATCACCGGCGACATCACCCAGATCGACCTGCCGGAGGACAAGACCAGCGGCCTGAAGGTGGCCATGAAGGTGCTGGACGGCATCGAGGACATCGCCATCTGCAAGCTCACCGGCGCGGACGTGGTGCGCCACCGGCTGGTGCAGAAGATCATCGAGGCCTACGAGGAGTACGACAAGAAAAACCCCGCGCCCTCGGTGAAAAAGCTGCCGCCGAAAAAATATAAGAGGGGATAAACATGGAGCATCAGATAGAGATCAGCCGGGAAGTGAAAAACCTGGGCCACAACAATTCCGCCGCCCTCATCAAAAAGGCCGTGAACATGGCCCTTGAAGCCGAGGGGGTAACGGTGCCCTGCCTTGTCAGCGTCATGCTCACCGACGACGAGGGCATCCGCCGGGTAAACCGGGAATTCCGGGACGTGGACCGGGCAACCGACGTGCTGTCCTTCCCCATGAACGAGCTGACGCCGGGGGACTTTGACCCGGACATTTGCGAAACCGAACCGGACAGCGGCCTCATTTTGCTGGGGGATATGATGATCTCCGTCCCCCGGTGTGAGGAGCAGGGCGAGGAATTCGGCCACGGCTACGAGCGGGAGATCATGTATCTGACGGTCCACTCCGTGCTGCACCTGCTGGGCTACGACCATGTGGACGAGGGCGAAATGAAGCGCCAGATGAGACAGAGAGAAAAAGAAATTATGGGAGATAAAGACTGATATGACAAACACCAAAGCCGCCATGATTACCATCTGCGGCAGACCCAATGTGGGAAAATCCACTTTGACCAACGCCCTTGTGGGCGAAAAGATCGCCATCGTATCCAATAAGCCCCAGACCACCCGCAACCGCATCACCGCCATCGTCAGCCGGGGGAACACCCAGTTTGTGCTGATGGACACCCCGGGCTTTCACAAGCCCCGTACCCGGCTGGGGGACTACATGGTGAACGTGGTGAAGGAGAGTGTGGCGGATGTGGACGCGGTTCTGCTGCTGGTGGAGCCTGTGGCCGCCATCGGCCCCCAGGAGGAGGAACTGATCCAGCGCCTGAAAAGCACCGGCGCCCCCGCCATCCTGGTCATCAACAAGATCGACACCGTGGACAAGACCCGGCTCCTTTCCGTCATGGCCCTGTACGCCCAGGCCTTCGATTTTGACGCCGTCATCCCCGTCTCCGCCAAAACCGGCGAGGGGCTGGAGGAGCTGATGGACGAGATGGAGAAATACGCCCTGGAGGGCCCCCATCTCTTCCCCGACGATATGATCACCGACCAGCCGGAGCGGCAGATCTGCGCCGAGCTGGTGCGGGAAAAGCTGCTGCAGTGCCTGGACAAGGAGATCCCCCACGGCACCGCTGTGGAGGTCACCAAATTTTCCGAGCGGGATAACGGCATTATCGACCTGGAAGTGACCATTTACTGCGAAAAGGACAGCCATAAGGGCATTATTATCGGCAAAAAGGGCGCTATGCTGAAAAAGATCGGGGAACTGGCCCGCACGGATATTGAGGCCTTTATGGGCACCAAGGTGTATCTTCAGACCTGGGTGAAGGTCAAGGAGAACTGGCGGGATTCCCTGGCCCAGCTTCGCAACTTCGGCTTTAATAATGATTGATTGAAAAAATCTGCCAGCAATAAGGCCAGGCGCTCATGCAGATACTATGAGCATGAGAGGTGGTCATGTTGAAAGCTGACGCAGTCTGGCGTGCCTTTGCCGATACCGGGGATCCGCTCTGCTATATGCTCTACAAGAGCGTCCAGCGCAAAGCCAGGCCAAAAGACGATAAGGATAGAGCGGGGACGGGGTCTGACCCCCGCCCCGAGGACTGAGAGTTACATAAATGTTCAACACCACAAAGGCCCTTGTGCTGCGGGAGGTAAGGTACAAGGAGGCCGACCGGATGCTCACCCTCTTTACCTCCACCGACGGGAAGATCACGGCCAAGGCCCGGGGCGCGCTGCGCAAGGGCAGCAAAACCGCCGCCGCCACCCAGCAGCTCACCTACGGGGAGATGACCCTGTTTGGAAACCGGGGCAAATGGACGGTGAACGAGGCCAGCGTGATCGAGCCTTTTTCCGGTCTGCGCACGGACATTGCGGATTTTGCCCTGGGCTGCTATTTTGCCGAGTGTCTGGAGGCCCTCAGCGTGGAGGACCAGCCGGACGCAGCCCTTTTGCAGCTGGGCCTGAACTCCCTCTATGCCCTGAGCAAAAAAATGTATCCCCCCAGGCACATCAAGGCCGCCTTTGAGCTGCGGCTCATGTGCCTTGCGGGCTATGAGCCCAATCTGTCGGCCTGCGCTGTCTGCGGCAGCGAAGCGCCGGAGGAGCCGATTCTCAGCCTGGCCGACGGCCACATCAGCTGCCGCCGTTGCCGGAACGCCGGAAGCACCGTGCAGCTTGACACGGAGAGTCTGGAGGCCATGCGCTATATCGTCTCCGCCCCGGCAAAGCAGCTGTTTTCCTTCCGACTGTCCGACGGGGCCCTGAACCGGCTGTCCGCCGCCGCCGAGCAATACCTCCTGACCCAGACCGAGCGCCGCTTCGGCACTTTGGATTACTGGAAGAGCGTAAAATAAGACCGCTTAAAGCCTCACCCTGAGGGGGAGGTGTCTCCGCCGCAGGCGGAGACGGTAGGGGGCAAAGTCGGCAGTGCGTTAGTACCCCCCCTCAGCCGCCTGCGGCGGCAGCTCCCCCCAAGGGGGCACCTTTATGGTGCGCTCCCAGAATGCCTCCCCTGAAAGGGGAGGTGCCGAACGCAGTGAGGCGGAGGGGTTTAAAACCGCAGCGAAAACCAGCAAACGCTCTACGTTATCGCGGTGGTAACTTCTGCAAACCCCTCAGTCACGGCTTCGCCGTGCCAGCTCCCCTTTCGTCAGAAGAAACTCGCGCCGTTCCGTTTCCCGCTGTTCGCGGAAAACTGCACTCCGCTCCTTCCTTCTTCCTCTCCAAATCGAACCCACTTCGTTGGGCTTCGATTTGGTATTATTAAGGGTGGCTATAATGTTCTTTTATAAAATAAAAAAGGATAATCAACATGAGCTTTTTTGAAAAATCATTGACAACGCTGGAGCTGCCGGCGGTGCTGGACATGCTCTCCCAGCAGGCGGTGGGGGAGACGGCCAAGGAACAGGCTCTTGCCCTGACGCCCTCCGGCGACCGGGCGGAGGTCAAGCGCCGTTTGGACGAGACCACCGCCGCCAAGACCATGATGGTGGTCCGGGGCAGCCCCTCCTTCTCCGGCGTAAAGGACGTGCGCCCCTCCCTGGCCAGAGCCGATTTGGGCGGCGCGCTGAACACCCGGGAGCTGCTGGACATTGCAAGGGTTTTGCAGTGCGCCCGGCTGGTCCGGGGCTACATCGCCGACGACACGGTGGGCAAGACCCCCATCGACTATCTGTTTTACGCCCTGCACGCCAATAAATTTCTGGAGGAGAAGATCAATACCTCCATCGTAGGCGAGGACGAGATCGCCGACGGGGCCTCCCACGAGCTGGCCTCCATCCGCCGCCAGATGCGGGCGGCGGCCTCCCGGGCCAGGGACGCTTTGCAGAAGATCATCTCCTCTCCCTCCTACGCCAAGGCCCTGCAGGAGCCCATTATCACCATGCGCTCCGACCGCTTTGTGGTGCCCGTAAAGGCCGACCACAAGGGCGCGGTGCCGGGTCTGGTGCACGACGTTTCCGCCTCGGGCATGACGCTGTTTATCGAGCCCATGGCGGCTGTCAAGGCCAATAATGAGCTGCGGGAGCTGGCCGCCAAGGAGAAGCTGGAGATCGAGCGGATCCTGGCAGAGCTCTCCGCCGAGTGCGCCGAGCACCGGGACGACATCGACTCGGACTATCAGGTGCTGGTGCAGCTGGACCTGATCTTTGCCAAGGCCAAGCTGTCCTATAAACTGGACTGCCAGGAGGCAAGCCTGGAAGGGGAGGGCATTGTTCTGCGCCGGGCCCGGCATCCGCTGCTGGATCAGGCCAAGGCCGTGCCCATCGACGTGGAGCTGGGGGAAAACTTCGACACCCTGGTGATCACCGGCCCCAACACCGGCGGCAAGACCGTCTCTTTAAAGACCATCGGCCTCTTGTCGGCCATGAACCAGTGCGGCCTGCACATCCCCGCCGCCGACGGCAGCTGTCTGCCGGTGTTCAGCCACATTCTGGCCGACATCGGCGACGAGCAGAGCATTGAGCAAAACCTCTCCACCTTCTCCGCCCACATGACCAACATCGTCAGCATCCTCTCCGAGTGCGACGAGCGCTCCCTCATCCTCTTTGACGAGCTGGGCGCGGGCACCGACCCCACCGAGGGCGCGGCCCTGGCCATCTCCATCATCGAGTACGCCCGGCAGAAGGGGGCCATGATCGCCGCCACCACCCACTACGCGGAGCTGAAGGTCTACGCCACCAACGAGAAGGGCGTACAGAACGCCTCCTGCGAGTTCGACGTGGAGACCCTGCGGCCCACCTATCATCTCTTAGTGGGCATCCCCGGCAAATCCAACGCCTTTGCCATCTCCCGGCGTCTCGGCCTGGGGGAGGACATCATCGAGGACGCCAAAAAGCGGGTGGGCACGGAAAACGCCAGCTTTGAAGCCACCATCGAGAAGCTGGAGCAGACCCGGCGGCTTTTGGAAAAGGACAGAAACGAGGCCGCCATCAAGCTGCGTCAGGCGGAGGAGAGCGCCAAAAAGGCAGCCTTTTTGAAGGCGGAGCTGGAGGTACGGCTGGAAAAGGCGGATCAGAAATCCCGCCGGGAGGCGGAGCGGATCATTGCCGAGGCCAGAGCCACCGCCGAGGAGACCTTCGCCCAGCTGGACGAGATGAAAAAGCACGCAAACGAAGAGGACGACGCCCAGCGCATCAATGAGGCCCGAAGCGAGCTTCGCCGCCGCCTGAACCGGTCGGCAGAGGCCCTGCGCCCGGCCCCGGAGCCGGTGGAGGACAAGAAGTCCGCCCGCCCGGTGAAGGTGGGGGACACGGTGCAGATCAAGTCCATGGGCATGAAGGCCACCGTCACGGAGATCTCTTCCGACAGGATACTGACGCTCCGGGCGGGTATAATGAATGTGACGGCCCGGGAGGACGAGGTGCTGCTGATCGAGGGCAAGGCCGCCCCGGACAAAAAGACCGTCTCCGCAAACAGCAGCGCCCAGCTGCGCCTGATGCGGGTGGAGCCCCAGATCGACCTGCGGGGCATGGAGGCCATCGAGGCCGTCACCGCCGCCGAGCGCTATATCGACAGCGCCGTCATGGCAAAACTCAGCACCGTGACCATCATCCACGGCAAGGGCACCGGCGCTCTCCGCGCCGCCGTGCAGCAGATGCTTAAGCGCAACAAGGCGGTAAAATCCTTCCGTCTGGGCCGGTACGGCGAGGGAGAGACGGGCGTGACCGTTGTCGAACTGAAATAAAATTTTTGTTAAGCAGCTGCAAGAAATGTGAAAAACAACAAATTGGACGAAACCGGTTGACGATTGCCTTAAAATTTGTTAAGGTATGGGAGTACCGAAAGGTCATCTTGTATAAAAATGAGGAGTGGCGAGTATGATAACCAAAGAGGTAGTCATTAACAATCAGGTAGGTCTTCATGCCAGACCCGCGACTTTCTTCATTCAGAAAGCCAATGAGTTCAAGAGCAGCATCTGGGTCGAGAAAGAAGAAAGACGCGTAAATGCTAAAAGCCTTCTGGGCGTTCTGTCCCTGGGCATCGTCAAGGGTACGACAGTAACCATCATTGCCGACGGCGCAGATGAAGATGCTGCCATCGCAACCCTGTCCGAACTCATAGATTCCGACTTTTCCGAGTGATTTTAAGAGAAAACCACTTATAGGGGCGTGTGAAAACACGCCCCTATTTTACAGTGTAGGGGCCGGCGTCCCCGACGGCCCAAAGCCTCCCCCTCAGGGGGAGGTGTCTGCCCAAAGGGCAGACGGTAGGGGGCAAACCGGAAGTTGAAGCTGCGGTGGTACCCCCCTCAGTCAGCTTCGCTGACAGCTCCCCCTAATGGGGAGCCTTTATCCAAATTAAACCGAGGCAATAGCCAATATGAAAAAAGAAAACAAAGCCATCATTGAAATGCTGATCTGCGCCACGCTGTGGAGCACCGGCGGGATCTTCATCAAACTTTTGCCCTGGAACGGCTTTGCCGTGGCCGGGCTGCGCTCCCTCATCGCCGGGGCCACCATGGGCGTGTACATGCTCCTGAAAAAATACCGCTTTATGCTCAGCCGCCGCACCTTTCTCTCCGGGGTGTTCACCGCCTGCGTATACACCTGCTTTGTGCTGGCCAACAAGCTGACCACGGCGGCCAACGCCATCGTGCTCCAGTTCACCTCCCCGGTGTTTATCGTGATCTTCTCCGCCCTGTTTTTCCATAAGAAGATCCGCCGGGCCGATCTGGCGGCGGTGCTGTTTACCCTTTTGGGCGTGGCCCTGTTCTTCTTCGACCAGCTCAAACCCGGCTATATTCTGGGCAACTGCGTGGCCATCGTGGCCGGCATGTTCATGGCCGGCATGTTCGTCACCGTGGGGGAGATGCAGGGGGAGGAGCGCTTCAGCGCCATTTTCATCGGCCAGATGCTCACCTTCCTGGTGGGCCTGCCCTTTGTCATTGCCACAAAGCCGGAGCTGACGGCCCAGACCATGGGCTGCATTCTGGCCCTGGGCGTGTTTCAGCTGGGCATTTCCTATATCCTCTACGTCAAGGCCAGCGTGTACTGCCCGCCTCTGGCCTGCTGCCTGCTGGGCGCGGTGGAGCCCCTTCTCAACCCCGTCTGGGTCTTTCTGTTCGACGGAGAGCGGCCCGGCATCTTCGCCCTGATCGGCAGCGTGATCGTCATCGTCTCTGTCACCCTCTGGTGCATCTTCGGCAAGGAGAAGGCGGCCGCGGGAGAAGAACATGCTTGATACGCTGAGAGAAAAAGCCAATAACCTGCCCCAGCTCCCCGGCGTGTACATCATGCTGGACGAGCAGAGCCAGGTCATCTATGTGGGCAAGGCCAAGAAGCTGAAAAACCGGGTCAGCAGCTATTTCCACGGCGAGCATCTGCCCAAGGTGCAGGCCATGGTGGACAAGGTGGCGGATTTCAACGTCATTGTGGCCGGCAGCGAGTTTGAGGCCCTGGTGCTGGAAAACTCCCTCATCAAGCGGCACAAGCCCCACTACAACATCTTATTAAAAGACGACAAGGGCTACCCCTTCATCCGGGTGGACATGAAAAGCGAGTACCCCGCCATGACCCTGTCCAATAAGGCCGGGAAGGACGGGGCCAGATACTTCGGCCCCTACGGCGGCCGGAGCCAGACCCGGGACATCATCAGCACCATCAGCAAGGCGCTGCTTCTGCCGGACTGCTCCCGCAAATTCCCCCGGGACATCGGCAAGGAGCGGCCCTGCTTAAACTACCACATGGGCAGCTGCGCGGGCTGGTGTTTGAAAGACAGCTCCGCCGAGAATTACCGCCGCAGTATGCAGCAGGCGGTGCTGATCCTGGAAGGAAAGAGCGGGGAGCTGATAGACGAGCTGAAAGCCCAGATGGAGCAGGCGGCGGAGGAGCTGCGCTTTGAGCGGGCGGCGGAGATCCGGGACCGGCTCCGGGCTATCGAGCGCCTGGCCAACCGCCAGCGGGTCATCTCCACGGCCTTTGCGGACACCGACGCGGTGGGCTTCTGCCGTGGGGCCAAGAGCTGCTTTACCGTGCTGCATTTTGTGGACGGGGACCTGGTGGGCAAGGACGTGGAGATGATGGACGAGCCCATCGAGGAGGACAGCGAGGCCGTCTCCGACCTGGTGCGCCAGTATTTCACCGCCCATCGGGGCGGCTGGCCCAAGTCCATTCTGCTGCCCTGCGAGATCGAGGACCGGCAGGAGCTGGAGGAGCTTTTAAGCGAGACCGCCGGCCGGCGGGTCTATATTGAGACGCCCAAAAGGGGAGAGCGGCTGCGGCTCATTGAGAGCGCAGCGCTGAACGCAAAAGAGGAGATCCAGCGGCGCACCACCGCCGCCCAGCGGCGCTCCAAGACCCTGGAATGGCTCCAGAAGGCCCTGGAGCTGGAGAATTTCCCCCAGCGGATAGAGGCCTTTGACGTGTCCAACCTGGGCGACACGGGCATTGTGGCCGCCATGACCGTCCATGTGGACGGCAAGCCCCTGAAACGGGATTACCGGAAATTTCGCATGAAGGACCTGGAGGGCCAGGACGACTATGCCAGCATGTACCAGGCGGTGTACCGGCGTTTAAAGCACTTTGTGGAGGGGGACGAGAAGTTTTCCCCCCTGCCCGACCTGCTGCTGATCGACGGCGGCGACAGGCACGCCTCTGTTGCCCTGGAGGCCATGGAAGCCCTGAATGTCCATGTGCCGGTGTTCGGCATGGTGAAGGACGACAGGCACCGCACAAGAGCCCTGATCACCCCCGACGGACGGGAGATCGGCATCAGCGGCAATCAGGCCGTGTTCGCCCTGATCGGCGGCATACAGGAGGAGACCCACCGCTTTGCCATCGAGTATCAGCGCTCATTGCGCAGCGAGGCCTACGGCTCCAGTCTGGACAAGATCCCCGGCGTGGGGGCAAAGCGCCGGGACGATCTGATAAAAGCCTTCAAATCCGTAAAAGCTATCCGTGCCGCCAGTCTGGAGCAGCTCCGTCTGGTGGTGCCGAAAAACACGGCCCAGGCTGTGTATGATTACTTCAACAAGAAAGAGAGTGAAGACCCGTGCGCGTCATCACCGGAACGGCAAGAGGAAGAAAACTGAAAACCCCGGAAAATTACGACATCCGGCCCACCACGGACAACGTGAAGGAGTCGGTTTTCAACATCATCCAGTTCGATATCGAGGGCAGGCGGGTGCTGGACCTGTTCGCGGGCACCGGCCAGCTGGGCATTGAATGTCTCAGCCGGGGCGCGGAGAGCGCGGTGTTTGTGGATAAGGACCGGGCGGCCATCCAGATCGTGAAGGAGAATCTGAAGCTCTGCGGACTGAAGGGCACTGTGGTGCAGGAGGACGCGCTGAGCTTTCTGCGCCACTGCGGCAGGTTCGATATCATTTTTGTAGACCCGCCCTATGATTCAAATTTGTATGAATCGGTGCTGGAAACCGTCAAATTGGTTGACATATTGTCGGAAGGTGGTATAATATTGTGCGAAGCACGCCGTGACAGGGCGCTGCCGGAGATGACCCCGCCGTACAGGAAAAGGAAAGAATATGTGTACGGCAAGGTCAAGCTATGCTTGTATACCAAGGAGAGCCTCTGATGAGAACCGCCATCTGCCCGGGAAGCTTTGATCCGATCACTTTGGGCCACCTGAACATTATCCGCCGTGCCGCCCAGCTTTTTGACAGGGTTGTGGTGTGCATCATGGTAAACTCCACCAAGACCTCGCCCATGTTCTCCATCGAGGAGCGGGCGGACATGGTCAGGCGGACAGTGGGAAAATACCCCAACGTGACCGTGGATACCTCGGACGGACTTCTGGCAGAGTACGCAAGGCAGTTTGAGGGCGCTGTGGTGGTCAAGGGACTGCGCGCCGCTTCCGACTTTGAGTATGAGTTCCAAATGGATCTGATCAATAAAAACATCAACCCCGAGCTTGAGACCATATTTCTGACGGCCAGCGGAAAGTATACCTTCCTCAGTTCCTCCGTTGTGCGTGAAATGGCGAAATACGGCGCCGATCTGACCGGCCTTGTGCCGGATGAGATCAAGTCCGATATTGAAATAAAAGCGAAGCAATGGAGGCGGAATGATGGATAATATGGACAATAATAATGATATTATCGAGCTGCTGGACATCCTTTACGGCATGGTAACGGAAGCCTGGGGCGTCCCTCTGGGAAACGACAAGTGCATCATTGAACGGGAAAAGGCCATCGAGATCATCAACGACATCAAGGCCAATCTGCCCTCCGCCCTTGCTGAGGCGAAGCGCCTTGTGGCTGCGCGGGACGAGTTTATCGGCAACGCCAAGCGGGAGGCCGAGGCTCTGCGCAAGAGCGCGGAGGAGAAGGCCCGCACCATGGTAGAGGAGCAGGAGGTCGTGCGCGTGGCCCGGGCCCGCAGTGCGGAGATGATCGCCTCTGCCGAGGCCAAGTCCAACGAGCTGCGCCGTGTGGCCAGCGAGTATGTGGACGACATCATGCGCCAGGCGGAGGAGAGCGTGAGCAGCGCCCTCAGCACCATTCAGGCCTCTCACAATGCGTTCAGGGCCGCCGATATGGCAGCAAAGGCCGATCAGCCAACCAAAAAGTAAATTCAGTCTTGAATAGCTTCAGGAGAACAGATTTTTTCTGTTCTCCTTTTTTATAGGCTCCCCTGAAAGGGGATCTGGCACGCGCAGCGTGACTGAGGGGTCATAAAGGCTCCCCATTAGGGGGAGCTGTCAAAGTAAGAGGTAATAGTGAATAGTGAAGAGGTAGAAGGCCAATACGCCCGATTTGTAGCCCACGGAAGGCCCCGGCGCTATATCTTGTGGTCGTGAAAAAATGGCAAAAAATGCAAGAAAAATGACAAAAAGTTTCTCTTGATTTTTATGTTAACTCCCCCTATAATGAAAACACACGGTGGTTAGAAGTGGTGAAAAATGGAGTAAAAAACCACAGAAACGGGGGCGCAGTCCATGACAGGTGAATACCAGCACTCGCTGGACAATAAGGGGAGACTGTTTATACCTGCCAAGCTCAGAGACGAGCTGGGCGAGGTATTTTTCATCACCCTCTCCATGGATCGCTGCCTTTGTGCCTACAGCGCCGAGAACTGGAAGATCTTTTCCGACAAGGTCAGCGCCATGCCCTTTGTGAAACAGCGGAAAATGCGCCCGCTCTTTGCCCACGCGGCCCGCTGCGAGCTGGACAGCCAGGGCCGGGCCCTGATCCCCCAGAATCTGCGGGAATACGCGGGCTTGACCAAGAGCGTCACTGTGGTCGGCTGCAACAACCACGCGGAGCTGTGGGACAGCGACGCCTGGAACGCCATCTTTGAAGCGGAGACCACGCCTGAGAATATCGCCGCCGTAATGGAGGAGCTGGAATTTTAATGGATGAACCGCGCCATGTTTCCGTACTCCTGAATGAGTGCATTGAAAACCTGAACATAAAGCCCGACGGGATCTATCTGGACGGTACTCTCGGCCTGGGCGGACATTCGTATCAGATAGCCTCCCGCCTTGAAGGCGGAAGGCTTATCTGCATTGACCGGGACCAGACCGCCATCGAGCGGGCGGGAAAGCGCCTGGCCCCCTTTGGGGACAAAGTGACCTTTGTCCACGGCAATTTCAGCGACGCGGCGGAGATCCTGGATTCTCTGGGGATCGACGCTGTGGACGGCATGCTTTTTGACCTCGGTGTGTCCTCCCCCCAGCTGGATGAGACGCAGCGGGGCTTTTCCTATCTCCATGACGCGCCTTTGGACATGCGCATGGACGCCTCCGACAGCCTGACGGCCTATGAGGTGGTGAACAGCTGGGATGAAAACCGGCTCAACCGCATCCTCTGGGACTACGGCGAGGAGCGCTATGCCCGGCGCATCACCGCCGCCATCCTCTCCGCCCGGGCGAAAAAGCCCATAGAGACCACTCTGGAGTTGGTGGAGATCATCAAAAGCGCCATGCCCGCCGCCGCCCTGCGGGAAAAGCAGCACCCGGCCAAGCGCAGCTTCCAGGCCATCCGCATCGCCGTCAACGACGAGCTGGGCGCCATCCAGCGCATGATGGACACGGCCCCGGACAAGCTGAAAAAGGGCGGCCGGCTTTGCGTCATCAGCTTCCACTCCCTGGAGGACCGGATCATCAAAACCGGCATCGCCGCAAGGGAAAACGGCTGCACCTGCCCCAGAGAGGCTCCCATCTGCACCTGCGGCTTTGTACAGACCCTGAAAAGCGTCTCCCGAAAGCCCATCCTGCCCAGCCCGGAGGAGACGGAGAGCAATCCCCGCTCAAGAAGCGCCAAGCTCCGCGTGGCGGAGAGAGTGTGAGCATGGAAAAAAGAACCTCAGAGCTTCTTTTTAACACCATAGCCGCCTTGTTTTCGGCGGTGCTGCTGGTGCTGTCCCTGCTCTGCGCGGTGGAGACGGCCGCGGTGAACGACCAGGCGGCGGCGCTGGAAAAGGAAAATGAACGACTGAAAACCGAAAACCAGATCTTGCAGACCCGGCTGGACAACAGCCTGAGCCTTGAAGAGCTGGAGACCTATGCCCTGGAGGAGCTGGGGATGCAGCGCCCGGCCCCGGGGCAGATCAGAACCATAGAGATCACAGAGCATTTGGGATAAAGCACGAAGTTTTAACCGGATAAGCCGCTGAATATACTGATGGTATATTCAAAAAGCGGGAGTGTGCTATGTCCGAATCAGTGGAAAAGGGGAGGGGCGGAGGCCCCAACCGTCAGATGCTCCGCCGCACTTTGGCCCTGATGGCCCTCTGCGGCATCGCCGCCTTTTTGGCGCTGCTCATCCGGCTGTATAAGCTCCAGATCATCGACCACGAATATTACGAGGAGCTGGCCATACAGCAGCAGCTTCGGGAGGCTGCCACCTCTCCGGCGAGAGGCACGATTTTTGACACCAACATGAACCCACTGGCGGTCAGCGCGTCGGTGGACAACATTTATCTCAGCCCGGCGGAGATCGAGATGTACGGCGAGGACCGGGAGCTGATCGCCCGGGGCCTGTCGGAGATCCTTGGGCTTGACTACGATGATATACTGGAAAAGACCGGCCGTACCGGCTCCTGGTATGTGACCGTGGCCCGGAAGGTGGAGGCCGAGCAGGCGGACGAGGTCCGCCGCTTCAAGACGGAAAACGGCCTGAAGGGCGTCCGCCTGGAGACGGACACCAAGCGCTATTACCCCAATTCCTGCCTTGCCTGCCATCTCATCGGCTTTGTGGGCATGGACAACACCGGTCTGGAAGGGATCGAGGCCAAATACGACTCCGCCCTTTCCGGCAGCGCCGGAAGGACCCTGCGGGCCACCAACGCCTACGGCACAGAGCTGCTTTTCGGCTCCTTTGAGGAGTACAGCCCCGGGGAGGACGGCTATGACCTGGTGCTGACGGTGGACTCCACCATACAGTACTATGTGGAAAAGCACTTAAAACAGGCCGTGGAGGATTACGACATCCAAAACGGCGCCGGGGCCATCGCCATGGACGTGAATACCGGCGGAATTTTAGCCATGGCCTCCATCGACGGCTATGATCTGAACCATTTTCTGTCCGTCAGCGACGAGGCCCAGGCCCTCATCGACCAGGCCGCCACCGAAGAGGAGGCGGCGGAGCTGCTCCAACAGGCCCAGGCCAGACAGTGGCGCAACAAGGCCCTGTCCGACACCTATGAGCCCGGCTCCACCTTCAAGATCATCACCCTGTCCATGGCCCTGGAAGAGGGGGCAGTGGATTTGCGCGACAGCTTCTACTGCGGCGGCAACGTCAGCGTTTTGGGCCGCACCAGTCCCATCCGCTGCTGGAAGGACGGGGGCCACGGCTCCCAGAATTTGACCCAGGCGGTGCAGCACTCCTGCAACGTGGCCTTTGTGAACATCGGCCTTCGGGTGGGGGCGGAGACCTTCTACAAATACTGCGAAGCCTTCGGCTTTTTGAACATTACCGGCGATCCCGACGAAAATCTGACCGCCACCACAGGCATCGACCTTGCGGGGGAGAGCGGCAGCATCTGGTGGAGCCAGAATACCTTCTGTTCGGAGAAAAATCTGTCGCAGCTGGCGGCGGCCTCCTTCGGCCAGACCTTTACCATCACGCCTTTGCAGCTCATTACCGCGGTCAGCGCCTGCGTCAACGGCGGAAAGCTGATGCAGCCCTATGTGGTGCGGCAGATGCGAAACCCCGACGGCACGGCGGCCTATGAGCGGGAGCCCACATTAGTGCGCCAGGTCATCAGCGAAGAGACCTCCGCAAAGGTGCGCAGTATTCTGGAGCAGGTGGTAGGCGACCCCAATGACGGCACCGGCAGAAACGCCGCCGTGGCCGGATACCGCATCGGCGGCAAGACCGGCACCAGCGAAAAGGTCAGTCTGGAGGCCCAGACGGGGGAGAAGGAGTACATCGTCTCCTTTATCGGCTTTGCCCCGGCGGACGACCCGCAGATCGCCCTGCTGGTGTTTCTGGATACGCCCTCCAACAAGTCCGGGATTTATGTCAGCGGCGGACAGATGGCGGCCCCCGTGGTGGGGAACATGATGGCGGATATCCTGCCCTACCTGGGCGTGGAGCCGGTGCTTGATGAAGGGGAGGCCGGGAGCATGGACGTGACCGTGCCGGACTTCACCGGTCTGAGCCGGGAAGAGGCGGCCGCCGCCGTGAAAGAGGCGGGCCTGGATTTCCGGACCATCGGCGAAGGCAGCCTTGTCACCGGGCAGCTCCCCGCTGCGGGCGTGAGCATCGCCGCCGGAACCCAGATCATTCTTTATTTTGAAGCGGAGCCCTCCGCGGACAGGGAGACTGTGCCGGAGCTCAGTGGCATGAGCTACGCCCAGGCCAGAGACACCCTGTCCTACTATGGGATATACATACAAACGGCAAGTCCCGTCACCGACGCTGAGACCCAAAAGGTCAGCAGCCAGAGTATAACGGCCGGCACAGTGGTGGGACACGGCAGCATCGTTGAGGTGACGCTGGTCAGCGGAGACGATTCGATGCTGGGAAGGTATTGAAAAATGAAACTGAAAGAGATTGTAAAAAACTTAAATATCCTTGACGCCAACGCCGACATGGCTATGGAAATCAAGGGCATAAGCTATGATTCCCGGAAAACCCAGCCGGGGGACCTGTTCGTGGCCATCCGGGGCTTTGAATCCGACGGCCACCGCTACATCCCCAAGGCCCTGGAGAAGGGGGCCGCGGCGGTGCTCTGCGAGGCGGCGCCGGAGGACGGCACGCCCTATATGCGCATAGCCGACTGCCGTCTGGGTCTGGCCCTTTCCAGCCGGGAGTTTTTCGGAAACCCGGCCGCGGAGATGACCATGATCGGCATCACCGGCACCAGCGGCAAGACCACCTCCAGCTACCTGATCAAGCACCTGCTGGAGAGCAAGCTGGACGCCAAGGTGGGCCTGATCGGCACCAACGGCAACATGATCGGGGATGAATTTCTCCACACCGAGCACACCACCCCGGAGAGCTATGAGCTGCACAGGCTGTTTCGCTCCATGGCGGACGCGGGCTGCACTCATGTGGTCATGGAGGTGTCCTCCCACTCCCTGACGCTGGAGCGGGTGGCCGGGATCGAATACGATGTGGGATTGTATACCAACCTGAGCCAGGACCACCTGGATTTTCACAAGACTATGGAGGAATACGCCGCCGCCAAGCGGCTGCTCTTCCGCCAGTGCAAAAAGGGCTGCGTGAATCTGGACGACAAATGGGCCGGATTCATGATGGACGGCGCCAAGTGCCCCATCAGCACCTTCTCCCTGGAACGAAACGACGCGGATCTGACCGCAAAGGACATCCGCCTTTCCGCAAACGGCGTCCGCTTTGCCGCCGTCACCGACAGCGGCCTTGCCCTGACGAAGCTTTCGATCCCCGGCCTCTTCTCCGTGCACAACGCTCTGGGGGTCATGTCCGTGGGCCTGGCTCTGGGCATCAGCCTGGACGACTGCGCCGACGCCATGTCCAGCGCCAAGGGCGTGAAGGGCCGGCTGGAGATCGTCCCCACCGACCGGGATTATTCCATCATCATCGACTATTCCCACAAGCCCGATGCGTTGGAAAACGTCTTAAAGACCCTGAAGCCCGTCACCAAGGGCCGGCTCATGGCCCTCTTCGGCTGCGGCGGCGACCGGGATAAGGCCAAGCGGCCCATTATGGGTGCTATTGCCGCCGACAATGCGGACATTGTCGTTGTCACCAGCGATAACCCCCGCACCGAGGACCCGGATGAGATCATCCGGGAGATCGTGGAGGGCACGAAGGGCAAGCGCACCCCGGTAAAAGTGCTCTGCGACCGGGTGGAGGCCATTCACTGGGCTATTGACAACGCAGGGCCGGGCGATGTAATATTACTTGCCGGAAAAGGTCACGAGGACTACCAGGTTGTGGGCCATGAGAAGCGCCACATGGACGAGAGAGAGATCGTGGCCGAATACCTTGCGGCACAGCCCTGAATCTGTGGGGGCTTGAAGCGCCCCTTGCCGGAAAAAGAGGAAAAGAGGAAAGAAACATGACGATAAAGCTGATCTGCGCGTTTATTCTGGCCTTTCTGTTTGCCACGGCCTTCGGAAAGTATTACATCCCCTGG
Organism: uncultured Clostridia bacterium; assembly: GCA_946061515.1. Classification (GTDB taxonomy): domain Bacteria; phylum Bacillota; class Clostridia; order Oscillospirales; family Oscillospiraceae; genus Limivicinus. The sequence continues at coordinate 7,799 of CAMGRL010000018.1, read as the reverse complement.
CTGCGGAAGCAGAAGGCGGGACAGGAGATCAAAAAAGACGGCCCCACCTGGCATATGGCCAAAAGCGGCACCCCCACCATGGGCGGTGTGATGTTTATTCTGGCCGTCACCTTCGTCTGCCTGACCATCGGCTTTCCCAGCATGTTAAAGGGCAACTTTGTCCACATTTTCGTGCTGCTTTTCGCCCTGGTATTCGGCGCCATCGGCTTTTTGGATGACTGGGAAAAGATCAAGAACAAGCAGAATCTGGGCCTGACGGCCAAGAAAAAGTTCCTGCTCCAGCTGGCGGCGGCTCTGGTGTTCGTGCTGCTGATGCGCTCTCTGGGCTATGTGCGGCCTAACCTCTTCATCCCCTTCTCCGGAAAGACCGTTCCGCTGCCTGAGTGGCTGTATTTCGTGTTCGCGGCCTTTGTGATCGTGGGCACGGTCAACGCCGTGAACATTACCGACGGCGTGGACGGCCTGGCCACCGGCACCTCTCTGCCGGTGATGCTGTTTTTCGTGGCGATCACCTTCGCCTGGGGCCAGGAGTTTTTGGAGCTGGGCATTTTCGCCTCGGGACTGCTGGGCGGCCTGATGGGCTTTCTGGTGTATAACTTCAACCCGGCCAAGGTGTTCATGGGGGACACCGGCTCCCTGTTTTTGGGCGGCGCGGTGTCGGCTCTGGCCTTCGCCTACGATATGCCCCTGGTCCTCATCACCCTGGGCATCATCTACATTATCGAGACCCTGTCCGACATTATCCAGGTGGGCTATTTCAAGCTCAGCCACGGCAAGCGGGTGTTTAAAATGGCCCCCTTCCACCACCATCTGGAGATGGGCGGCTGGACCGGAAAAAAGTGGAGCGAAAAAGAGCTTTTTGTCCTCTTCACAGGCATATCTCTGCTCTTTGCAATCATATCCTTTATTGGGGTGTTCCAGCGTTACGCCCTGTAAAGACTTTTGATTGAAAAGCCGGGGAGGTGGGAAAATGCGTTACGACAGTGCCCGCCTCACCGGCTTTTCCGATACGGCCGTGAAGGAGAGAAAGGCAGGCTTTGACACGCCTTTTTTCCTTTTGGTGCTGATTTTGCTGACCATGGGCGTGGTGATGGTTTTGTCTGCCAGCTTCGCCAGGGCCTATTATGACCCGGGCAACATCACCGGCGGCAACGCCGCCTATTATTTCGTGCGTCAGCTTTTATTTGCCCTTTTGGGAACCGGCGTCATGCTTTTGGCGTCTAAACTGCCGATGGGCTTTTACCGGCGCTATTCCTTCCCCTTTCTGGCCTTTGCCCTGGTGCTGCTGATGCTGGTGCCCTTTGTGGGCGTCAAGGTCAATGGCTCACGGCGCTGGCTTGGCGTGGGGGGAATGACGCTTCAGCCCTCGGAGCTGGCAAAGCTGGCGGTGATTTTGTCCTTCTCCGTGCTGATCTGTAAAATGCGGGGCAGGATGAAGACCTTCCGTTACGGCATTTTGCCCTTCGCGGCCATTCTCTGCGCCATTGTGGGCCTTCTGGTGCTGGAGCCCCACTTTTCCGCCTCCATCATCATTATCGCCATAGGCGGCGTGATGCTGTTTTTGGGCGGCGTCCGGCTGGGCTGGTTTATCGGCGCGGCGGCGGCCGCGGGAGGGGCGCTGGCGGTGCTGCTGGCCTTTTTCCCCTATGCCTCCAGCCGCATCACCACCTGGCGGGACCCCTTCTCCAGCTCCTCGGACGAGGGCTATCAGATCGTCCAGTCCCTCTATTCCATCGGCTCCGGGGGTTTAAGCGGCCTGGGCCTGGGGGGCAGCCGGCAGAAATTCCTGTATCTGCCGGAGGAGCATAACGACTTTATCTTCGCCGTGGCCTGCGAGGAGCTGGGCTTTATCGGCGCGGTGCTGATCCTCACCCTCTTCGCGCTGCTGATTTTACGGGGCTACTGGATCGCCCTGCACTGCCGGGACCGCTATGATTTTCTGGTCTGCGCGGGCATCAGCACCCTGCTTGCCATTCAGGTCTTTTTGAATGTGGCGGTGGTCACAAACCTTGTGCCCTGCACCGGCATATCCCTGCCCTTTTTCAGCTACGGCGGCACGGCCCTGCTCATCCAGCTGGGCGAGATGGGGATCATCCTCAGCGCGTCCAGAACAATACTGACAGAAAAATGATCCATTGGAAAGGATATGAGACATATGCGTTTTGTTTTCACCTGCGGCGGTACCGCCGGACATATCAACCCCGCCCTGGCTGTGGCGGGCAGGCTCCGCGAGCTGCTGCCCGACAGCGAGTTTCTCTTCCTGGGCGCCGAGGGCAAGATGGAGATGCAGCTGGTGCCCATGGCGGGCTATGACATCAAGCCCCTGAAAATCACCAACATCAGCCGGGGCAAAAGCGTCAAGGCCCTGGTGCACAATATTCAGACCGTCAAAAACGTGGCCGGGGCCACCCGGGAGACCAAAAAGATTTTGAAGGACTTCAAGCCCGACGTGGTCATCGGTACCGGCGGCTATGTGTGCTACCCGGTGCTGATGGCAGCTTCCAAGCTCCATATCCCCACCGCCGTCCACGAGAGCAACGCCGTCCCCGGCCTGACCACCAAAATGCTCTCTGCCCATGTGGACAAGATCATGGTGGGCTTTGAGGAGAGCCGGCAGTATTACAAAAACCCCGAGCGGGTGGAAGTTACCGGCACCCCGGTGCGGGGCGAGTTTTCCTGCTATACCAAGGACTCCGCCAAGGCCCAGCTGGGCCTGCCGGCGGATAAGCCCCTGGTGGTCTCCGTCTGGGGCTCTCTGGGCGCGGGACATATGAACAAAATCGTGACGGAGATGATCCCCAAGCTCCGGGGGCAGGACGATTTCCGCCTGATCCACTCCGCCGGAAGCATGTATTATAAGGATGTGTGCGAAAAGCTCAGCGAGACCGCCCCGGACCACGGGGAATACGGCGTGGACGTGAAGGAATACATTTACGACATGCCCCGGGTCATGGCGGCGGCTGACCTGATCATGTGCCGCGCCGGAGCCTCCACCCTGGCGGAGCTGACCTATATGGGAAAGCCGGTCATCATCGTGCCCTCGCCCAACGTGACCAACAACCACCAGGAGAAAAACGCCCGGGTTCTGGAGCGGGCAGGAGGGGCCAAAGTGCTCTTAGAGGGCGAATTTGACGCGGACTCCCTCCTGGATGAGCTGAAAGCCCTGCTTGCCGATGAGGAAAAGCTGAGCGGCATGTCCACGGCCATGCGCTCCCTGGCTGTGCCCGACGCCACCGAAAAAATCTGCGGGATCATTCTGGATCTGCTCCATTGATTGTATAAATAATCACAGAAATACTCCCCGCCGCATAGTATGGCATGATTTCAATGCGCGGGGGGTTTTTCTATGGAACTATGGCACATCAGGGGAGGAAACCGGCTGGAAGGCGCCTGCTTTGTGCAGGGGTCCAAAAACGCGTCGCTGCCGATCCTGGCGGCGTCGATCATTTGCCCGGCAAGCACGGAGCTGCTGAACGTCCCCCAGCTGCGGGATGTGGACGCGGCGCTGCGCATCCTCCGGCATTTGGGCTGCTCGGCGGAGCAGCGGGGCGGAGAGGTGACCATAGACTCCCGGAACCTGTCCTGCTGTAATATTCCCCACAGTCTGATGGTGGAGATGCGCTCCTCGGTGATCTTTATGGGGGCCCTTCTGGCCCGCTGCGGGGAGGCGCGGCTGTCCCTGCCCGGCGGCTGTCAGCTGGGCAAGCGGCCCATCGACCTGCACCTGGCCGCCCTGCGGCAGATGGGGGCGGAGATCGACGAGGACAGGGAAGAGATCTTATGCCGCTCGGAGGCGCTGAAGGGTGCGGAGATCGTTCTGCCCTTCCCCAGCGTGGGGGCCACGGAGAACATCATGCTGGCCGCCTGCGCGGCAAAAGGGGAGACCGTCATCCACGGCGCGGCCCGGGAGCCGGAGATCGTGGCCCTGCAGGACTATCTGAAGGCCATGGGCGCGCAGATCCGGGGCGCGGGCACGGACACCGTGACCATCGGGAGCCTTTCACCGGAGAAGCATATCGCCTGCCGCATCATCCCCGATAGGATCGTGGCCTCCACCATCGCCTGCGCCGCGGCCTGTACCGGCGGCAATGTGGAGCTGCGGGGCATCGATCCCCGGCATTTTTCTACCGTTCTGCACTTCCTAAATCAGGCGGGCTGTGATATAATAAGCACGGACCGCAGTGTCAGGCTCCGCTCGCCGGGAGAACTGAAGGCCGTGGGGGAGATCTCCACCGCCCCTTATCCCGGTTTTCCCACCGACGCCCAGCCGGTGCTGATGGCCGCCCTGCTCAAAGCAAAGGGGCTGACCCGCATTACGGAAAACATCTTTGAAAATCGCTACCGCCAGGTGCCGGAGCTGTGCCGTCTGGGCGCGGACATCGTGACCCACGGCAAAATCGCGGAGATCTGGGGCGTGGACTGCCTGCACGGCACGGCCCTCACCGCCACCGACCTGCGGGGCGGCGCTGCCATGATCGTGGCAGGCCTGTCCGCTGAGGGAGAGACCCTGATCTGCGACGACGGGCACATCAGCCGGGGCTATGAGCGCTTTGACATGCGCCTGCGCGCCCTTGGCGCGGATATCAGCCTGGAATACTGACAAGATAAAGCGAAAGGAACTGTCCTATGGCTTATAATTTGCATAAGAACCAGCCGCCGGCCAGCAAGCACGACGAATACCGCAAGCCGTCCCGGCGCAGAAAAACCGGCGTCGGCGCTCTGCTGACCTTTCTGCTGGTCATCATGGCCGCTATTTTTGTGATGAGCGTTTTCTTCCGCGTCACCGAAATTCAGGTGGAGGGTAACGAGCATTATACCGACAGTGAGATCATCAAGGCCGTCGTCATCGAAGAGGGCGACAACCTGTTCTTCTTTGACCGCATCGCGGCCACCAGCCGGGTCTTTGCCAAGCTCCCTTATATCGAGGAGGTCTCCGTTGAACGGCAGCTGCCCAACAAGGTCATCATCTCGGTGCAGGAATGCAAGGCCCTGGCCTATCTCCAGGTGGGCGACGAGGAATGGGCCATCGACCACAGCTGCAAGATCCTGGGCAAAGCCACCGAAGCGGAGACCGGGGACCTGATCCCCATTCTGGGTGTGTCCCCCGGTACGCTGATGATCGGAGAAAAGCTCACTACTTCCGACAACAACGAGGAGCTGGTGAACTTTATCTCCCAGGTTCTTTATCAGCTCCAGGAGAGGGGACTTGCCTCCCGGGTCAACAAGATCGATTTTTCCAACCCCTATTCCGTCAGAATCGCCTACGGCGATGGCCGATTTGCCTTCAAAATCGGCGGCAGCAGCAATGTTGAGTATAAATTCGGCATGATCGTCTCCGTGATGAACCAGCTGAAGGAGGGAGACGTGGGCACCATCGACGTGTCTGATGGCACAAGTGCCCATTTTATTCCTAATTAAAACTTGAAAATTTACAAATTGCTTACAAAAGTTTTCGACAAAACGAAAAAAGCTATTGACCGCAGCGAAAAAATGTAATAATATATTCAATACCGAAAATATATAAATAATCACAGTTTTGTGGGTAAAAATACAGGGAGGCAAGAACATGGATTTCAAAGCCGAATCCGGTCCGGAAAATGTTGTAACAATAAAAGTGGTTGGTGTCGGCGGCGCCGGCAACAACGTGGTCAACCGCATGGTGAAAACAGGCACCCAGGGTGTGGAGTTCATCGCCATCAATACCGATAAGCAGGCGCTGGCCGTCTCCAACGCGGACCAGAAGCTGCAGATCGGCGAGAAGATGACCCACGGTCAGGGCGCAGGCTCCGACCCCGAAGTGGGCAAGCGCTCCGCCGAGGAGAGCCGCAACAATATCGCCAAGGCCATTGAGAACGCCGACATGGTGTTCATCACCGCCGGTATGGGCGGCGGCACCGGCACCGGCGCTGCTCCCACCGTGGCGGATATCGCCCGCGAGGCCGGCATCCTCACCGTCGGCGTGGTGACCAAGCCCTTCAAGTTCGAGGGCAAGCGCCGCATGGATCAGGCCAACGCCGGTATCAAGGAGCTGCTGGGCAAGGTGGACTCCCTGCTCATCATCCCCAACGACCGCCTGAAATACGCCACCGACCAGAAGGTTACGCTGGCCAACGCCTTTGAAATCGCGGACGATGTGCTGCGTCAGGCTGTCACCAGCATTTCCGATCTGATCAAGAACACCGGCTTTATCAACCTGGACTTTGCCGACGTGACCTGCATTATGAAGGGCGCGGGCTTTGCCCATATGGGCGTGGGACATGCAGCCGGCAAGGGCAAGGCGGAGGACGCCGCCCGTATGGCCGTGGCAAGCCCCCTGATGGAGACCTCCATCAACGGCGCTCACGGCGTGCTCATCAACATCACCGGCTCCGAGGATATGGGTCTGGAGGATGTGGAAGCCGCCGCCAACCTGGTGCAGGAGGCCGCTCATCCCGACGCCAACATCATCTTCGGCGCCACCTTCGACGAGACTATGCAGGACGAGATCCGCGTCACCGTCATCGCCACCGGCTTTGAGGAGAACGTGAACGCTCCCGCACCGGAAAAGCCGGTAGTAACGGCCGCTCCTGTCCGCCCTGTCACCGTGAAGGAAAAGCCCCAGGGCCTGTTCACCGGCGCTGCTGAAAAGGCGGCGGCGGCAGCCCCGGCCGCTCCGGCCGCTCCCGCAGCAGAAGCATCTGCGGAGGAGGACCCCTTCGACAGCATCTTCAAAATCTTCAACACCAAGTAATTGAGCGTAAAAAGGAAAAAAGCTCCTTCATCCAACGGGACGGAGGAGCTTTTTCGGTGAAAGCCAGTGATCTACGGATGAAAAGGAAACTGAATATTCTGGAGAGCATGGCGGAGCTCTACGCCCAAAAGCGGATCCCCAGAGCCTCGGCGGCCCTGTCCTATTATCTCACCATGACCTTTTTCCCCCTGGTCATCTGCCTGTACACCATGCTGGGCAGCAGCTACGACCGGGTCGTGATGCTTCTGGGCTTTGTCCGGGGCTTTATCTCGGCGGAGACCGCCGGGTACCTGAAGGACTTCCTGCGCTATGTGGCGGAGAACAACAACAAGGCCATGATGTTCGGCAGCCTGGCCATTCTGGTGACCTCCTCTTCCGCGGCCATCCGCACCTTGCAGGGCACCATCGGCGAGATGCAGGGCCGCCAGCGCTTTCAGGGCCTGCTGGGCTTTGCCTTCAGCATCGTGTTTTCCCTGATCTTTCTGGCCGCCATCTATTTCTCCATCCTGGTCATGCTGACAGGCGGCGAGCTGATCGACCTGTTAAACCGCTACCTTCCCTTGATCGACATCTCCGATTCCTGGAATTATCTGCGCTTTCTTCTGCTGGGCGGAATATTGTTTGTCACCGTCTGGGGCGTGTACTGGGTCTCCGTCAGCCGGGAGGACCCCTACCGCACCTGGCCGGGGGCTCTGGCCGCCTCGGTGATGCTGGTGGCGGTGAGCATGGCTTTTTCCACCTTCATCGGCGCTTCCACAAAATATCCTTTGGTCTACGGCTCCCTTGCGGCGGTGATCTTGCTGATGCTGTGGCTCTATACCTGCTGCATGGTCATCCTCTGCGGCGCGGCCTACAACGTGGCCTTGCGGGATTTCAACCGGAACCAACTGAAGCCCAAGGAAGAAGAGAATGACAGCCTGTAGACAAAACTATCGGCAGTGCATAGAGCTGCATGGAAGAGTAAAGTGAAACGCAAACCTGCCCGGCAAGCAACGCTTGCCGGGCAGGTTTTGCAGTGCGCCCGGTGAGCGCCCGTTCTAAAGGGTGAAAGTCCCGAATCCGCCCGGCA
>CAMGRL010000017.1 GCA_946061515.1 uncultured Clostridia bacterium | reverse complement strand
CCCGGACAGCGGCGTGCCTGCCGGGGAGAATTTCATGCTCATAATCCACCGCGATACTCCGCAGTTCCCTGCCCCGGACTTCCTCCGGCAGCATGGGCTCCACCGCGTCCAGATATGCGGCGTTGTTCATGTGGCCGTTGCGGTCGATCTGGTCCGCCGAGGGGGTCAGTTCAAATTCGCTGCCGCCCTCCGGCACGCTGACCTTGCGCTGGGGGCGGACGGTCCCCTCTTCCTCCCCCGCGATGGCAATGCCCCGGCTCTCGCCGTTAATGAGGCTGCGGCTGTCCATGTCCATAATGACCCAGGTGCTCAGGCCGCTGACGATGACCTGTCCGGCGGTGTCTTTGATCTCATAGCTGCGGGGGTAGATGGCCAGGCGCCTCTTCCCGGGCCAGGTGCAGATTTCGATCTCCTCGCCGGGTTGGGGCATACGTTTAATGTCGATCCTCAGCTTTACCAGCACCCAGGCGCAGTTTTTCTCCGCCAGGGCGTCCATGCCGCCGCCCCGCCGGTCCGCGTCGTCTCCGGCAATGTCCTGCATGATCCGCAGAAGCTGGGAGGTGTGACCGCCCTCAGCAAATACAAGCTTTCTTTTCAGTCTTTCCATTTTGTCCTCCTGAGGTAATTGTTTTATGTCACGTGTCAAGGATTTTATCAAGCGGGAGGCTGTGCTGTGCATCGCCTTTCTTGCGGCGGTGATCAGCTGTTTCTTTGTGCCTCCCGACACAGAATATCTTCAATATATCGACCTGCGCACGCTGGCGCTGCTGTACTGCCTGATGGTGGTGGTGGCGGGGCTGCGCAGGGCCGGCAGCTTCACCGCTCTGGCCCATTTTCTCTGCGACCGGGCCGGAAACCTGCGGCTCATGTCGGCGGTGCTGGTGGCGCTGTGCTTTTTCTCCTCCATGCTGATCACCAACGACGTGGCACTGCTGACCTTTGTGCCCTTCGCCGTGGTGGTGCTGGGCCTGGCCCGGCGGGAAAAGGAGTTGGTCTGGGTAGTGGTGCTCCAGGCCGTGGCCGCCAACCTGGGCAGTATGCTGACGCCTGTGGGTAACCCCCAGAATCTCTATCTCTATTCCTATTACGGCATGAGCGGAGCGGACTTTTTCTCCACCACGCTGCCGGTGTGGGGTCTGTCCCTGCTGCTGGTGCTGGGCTGCTGCCTGCTCATCAAAAAAGAGCCGGTCAAGGTGTTTTTAGGGGAAAAGCCCATCCTGCTCCGCCGGGCGCTTTTCTTCTATTCCGCGCTGTTTCTGCTGTGCCTGCTGGTGGTGTTCCGCCTGCTCCATTGGGCGGTGATGCTGGCCCTGGTTTTGCTGCTGGTGGGCATCTTTGACCGCCGGATCCTGCTGAAAGCGGACTTTTTGCTGTTGCTCACTTTTGTGTGCTTTTTTATCTTCGCGGGCAATCTGGCCCGGATCGATGCGGTAGACAGTATGCTGCGGCGGCTGCTGGCCGGGCGCGAACTGTTCATAGGCGCCCTGTGCAGCCAGGTGATCAGCAATGTCCCCGCCGCGCTGCTGCTCTCCGGATTTACGGAAAATGCCAGAGCGCTGCTGATGGCGGTGAACATCGGCGGGCTGGGCACGCCGGTGGCCAGTCTTGCCAGTCTGATCGCCCTGAAGCTGTATTCCCACGCGGAGGGCGCGAAAACCGGCGCCTTCCTCTGGCGCTTCAGCCTGGTCAATTTCCTGCTGCTGGCCCTTCTTCTGGCTTTCGCCCGGATTATTTTATGATAGCACAAGCCTGGGTGGAAGAAAAGCGTCCAATGTAAACTTTTTTAAACAGAGAGAGGCATCAACCTCTCTCCTTTCTCTTGACTTATTATATTATTTGCATTATATTCAATAATGCAAAGAGGTGATCGTTATGCTCCTGACTTTTGATTTTTCCAGCAATACGCCGCTGTATCTGCAGCTGAGGAACCAGATCGTCATTGGCATTGCCCAGGGCAGGCTCAGTCCGGGGGAGAAGCTCCCCACGGTGCGGGCCCTGGCGGAGGAGAGCGGCGTCAACGTGATGACCGTCAGCAAGGCCTATCAGCTCTTAAAGCAGGAGGGCTATATCAGCACCGACCGGCGGGGCGGCACCACCGTGTGCGGAGCGAAAAGCTCCCTGCCCCTGCCGGGGGAACTGCTCAAGGCCCTGCGGCTGCACATGTCGGAGCTGCGGCTGGCCGGCCTGAGCAAGGCAGAGGTGATGGAGCTCTGCGGAAAGCTGTATGAGGAGGGCTGAACATGCTGAATATCATTTTATGGCTTAGTATCATCTGGCTTGCGCCGCTGATGTGTTTTGTGCTGGCAAACGAGGCAAAATTCAAAAAGAACATCGCCGTGGGTGTGACCCTGCCCTATGAAGGCCGGCAGGACAGCCAGGTTCTGGCCCGGCTCTCCCGCTTCAAAAAGGAGCTGGGCGTGATGTGCCTTTTTCTGCTGCTGCTCCCCCTGCCCGGTATACTGGTCAAGGGCCTTGCCGGCAACATGACCCTGTGGTTTCTCTGGCTGGACCTGTGCGTTTTCCTGCCCTTTATCCCCTATGTGCGCTGCAACCGGGAGCTAAAACGCATCAAGCGGGACCGGGGATGGAATGTAAACGCCGGCCAGACCCTTTCGGTGGACACCGCCGCCGTGGGCGCGGGCCGCTGGCTCTCCCCCTGGCTGTTTCTGCCGCCGTTGCTGCTGTGCCTGCTGCCGCTGGTCTTTGAGCGCAGCTTCTGGTTTGTCTATCTGATGGACGCCCTGTGCGTTGTGCTCTTCTGGCTGTGCTACCGCTATCTGTACCGAAACCGGGCTGAGCTGGTGGATGAAAACACTGAGCTGACCCTGGCGCTGACCCAGGTCCGGCGGCACAATTGGGCCATGGTCTGGCTGATCTCCGCCTGGTTCATGGTGATTTTGAACCTGTGCATGTGGCTTTTCCGGGAAAAACAGGGGCTGATGCTCCTTCTGGTGCTGGCCTTCTCCTTCCTGTTCTGCGCCGCCGCCATCGGCATTGAGTTCAAAACCCGGCGCATACAGGAAAAGCTGACATCGGAGAGCGGCCAGCGCTGGTATCGGGACGAGGACGACCTGTGGATAGGCGGTGTGCTCTATTACAATCCCAAGGACAGCCGCCTTGTGGTCAACGACCGGGTGGGACTGAACAGCGGCTTTAATCTGGCAAAGACCTCCGGCAAGGTGATCTATGGGCTGATCCTGCTTTTGCTGCTGGCCATGCCCTTCACCGGCGGGCTGGTCGACGGGATCGGCACCAAGCCGCCCATGCTGGAAGTGAGCGAGACGGAGCTGATCTCCTCCCGGGGCAGCAAGGAAGATGTGATCCCCCTGGAGAATATCAGCAACGTTGAACTGAGGGAGGAACTGCCGGAAAACCTGAGCCGCACCTTTGGCACAAGTCTGGAGACCCTATTGGAGGGCAATTTTTTCTGCTCGGAGCTGGGCACGCTGAAGCTCAGGCTGGACCCCACCTGTCCCCCGTTTATTCTGGTAAAAACCACAGACGGCCAGACCTGGCTTCTGGGGACCCGGGATGAAGCCTGCACCCGGGAAGTGGTTGAAAAGCTGAAAGGATAAGGGAGCACTTCTGACCGCAGTTCGGTGCAGTGCATAATGTGTGATTTCGCATCGCACCAAAGCCTCCCTCTGACGAGGGAGGTGGCAAAAATCTTTGATTTTTGACGGAGGGAGAGAAAAGTAAGGCTGGCAGTGTATGCAAAAAATGGTCTGTCTGTCAAGGGTCTCTCCCTCAGTCAGCTTTGCTGACAGCTCCCTCATCAGAGGGAGCTTTGGATATTCCTCATCCTATACATAACGTAAAAAATCCGACCTATGATCGTAACCATAGGTCGGATGAACTTTTTTACGAAGCCCTGCGTAAAGCTGAAGTTCTTTTAAAAAGGTGAAGCTCAACCGAAGTAGTTGATGATGTGGCGGGGGCAGATTTCCGCGCAGTGGCCGCACTGGACGCACTTGGTGACATCCACAACAGCCAGATTGTCCTTGACCACGATGGCGTCGGCCGGGCACTCGCGCTGGCACTTCATGCAGCCGATGCAGCCGAAGTCGCACATCTTCATGACCTTTGCGCCCTTGTCCTTGTTGCCGCAGGCGGGCATGATCTTCTGGCTCTCGGGGATCATCTGGATGATGCTCTTGGGGCAGGCGTCGGCACAGGCGCCGCAGCCTACGCACTTGGAGCGGTCAACCTTGGCCACGCCGTCCACAATGTGCATTGCGTCAAACTGGCAGGCGCGGGTGCAGTTGCCCAGGCCGATGCAGGCGAAGGTGCAGGTCTTGTTGCTCTTGCCGCCAAAGAGCATGGCGGCGCGGCAGTCCACAGGGCCGGAGTAGTTAAAGCGCATCTCCGCGTGTCCGGTAGTGCCGGAGCAGGGCACGAAAGCCACCATTTTTTCGGCAGCGTCGGCGGAAACGCCCATGATCTCAGCGATCTTGGCCGCAGCCTCAGCGCCGCCGGCCACGCAGCGGTTGGTGGGCGCTTCGCCCTTGGCCACAGCGGCGGCATAGCCGTCGCAGCCGGGGTAGCCGCAGCCGCCGCAGTTAGCGCCGGCAAGGCAACCTCTGACCGCTTCCTGGCGGGGGTCCACCTCAACGTGGAAGATCTTGGCGGCAAAGGCCAGGATCGCGCCGAACAGAGCGCCCAGAGCGCCCAGGACGGCAACGGAGAGAAGTATTGTTTTCATATCAGTACGCCCTCCTTAGAAAATCTTCATGCCGCTGAAGCCCATAAAGGCCAGGGCCAGCAGACCGGCGGAGACAAGACAGATGGGGAAGCCCTCAAAGCACTCGGGATACTCGGAAAACTGCACCCGCTCCCGGACACTGGCAAACAGCACGATGGCCAGCATGAAGCCCAGACCGCCGGTGATGCCGTAGACCACGGACTCGATGAAGTTGTAGTGGTTCTGCACGTTCAGCAGCACCACACCCAGCACGGCGCAGTTGGTGGTGATCAGGGGCAGGTAAATGCCCAGCGCGGAGTACAGGGAGGGGATGGATTTCTTCAGGAACATCTCCACAAACTGAACCAGGGAGGCGATGACCAGAATAAAGGCCAGCGTCTTCAGAAAGTCAAGGCCCAGGGGAACGAGAATATAAGTGTCGATGACCCAGCAGATAGCGGAGGCAAGGCCCATAACGAACACGACGGCGATGCCCATGCCGGTGGCAGTCTCCACCTTGGAGGAGCAGCCCAGGAAGGGGCAGCAGCCAAGGAACTGGGAGAAGATGAAGTTATTGACCAGGATCGCGCCAAGGGAGATGGAAATGATGTTGGTAAGCATTATTCTTCACCCTCCTTTACTGCTTTTGCCGCCGCTTCTTTCTTCTTTGCGGATTTCTTGAGCATGTACTGCATCAGGGCGATGAGCAGGCCCAGGGTGATAAAGCCGCCGAAGGGCAGAAGCATGATGGTTGCGCCGTAATCGGCGGAGAAGAGTTCAATACCGCCGCCGGTGCCGTCCATGGTGATCTTAAAGCCGTTGGCAACGTCGATCAGACCGGTGCCGAACTTGCCGCTGCCCACCAGCTCACGGAACACACACATGATGATCAGCACTACGGTGTAGCCCAGGCCCTGGAAGATGCCGTCGAAGAAGGATGCGCCGATGGTGTTCTTCTGGCAGAAGGCCTCGGCACGGCCGATAATGATGCAGTTAACAACGATCAGGGGGATGAACACGCCCAGCGCCTCGCTGAGGGCGGGTATGTAGGCCTGCAGCAGCAGGTCAACGATGGTGACAAAGCCTGCAATGATGACAACGAAGATGGCCAGACGGATCTCGTTGGGGATGATCTTACGGATGGCGGAGACCACCACGTTGCAGCAGGTAAGGATGATGAGAACGGACAGGCCCATGCCCACGCCGTTGAAGAGCGTGGTGGTGATTGCCATGGTGGCGCACATACCGATGAGCTGCACCAGAACCGGGTTATTGGTGATCAGGCCTTCCTTGAACTGTTTTTTAATATTCATTCAGCGTTTCCTCCTTAGCCCAAAGATTCGACGACGCTGATGGCGTTGGCAGCAGCCTCTGCCACAGAGCGGGAGGTTATGGTCGCGCCGGTGAGGGCGTCGATGGTGCCGCCGGCCTTGGTGATGGCCATGTTCTTATCCTGGCCCACAAACTGAGCGCGCCAGTTCACGCCGATGTCGGAGGTGCTGGCCGCGTTGGCGCCCAGACCGGAGGTCTCGGCATGGGAGATGATGGAGATGCCGGTGCACTTGTAGTCAGGGCTGACGCCTACAACCATGGTGATGTTGCCCTGGGCGCCGGAGAAGGTGGTCTGGACCACATAGCCCTCGCCGCCAGTGGCCTTGCTGATGCTTTCGATATTGGTATAGGCGCTGGTGTCAATCTCCAGCTCCTCGTAGCCCTCAGAGGGCAGCACCGCAGCATAGGCCTTTGCGGTCTTAATCTGTTTCTGCTCTTCGATGCGGTCCTTGGTCATCTCATTGACCACACCCAGAACGCCGGCAACAATGGCGGAGACCAGGAAAAGGATCAGGGTAAGCTTCAGAATCTTTTTCATTTTGCCGCCTCCTTTGCCGCTTTCTTCGCTGCTTTCTTTGCTTCCTTCTGGGCTTTGATGTCTTCCTTGCTGACGCCAAACTGGTGGCGGTGGAAGGCCTTGTCAATGGCCCAGGAGCAGAGATTCATGATGAGGATGGCGTAGGACACGCCCTCGGGGAAGCCGCCGAAATAGCGGATGAGCACGGTCAGCGCGCCGCAGCCTGCGCCGAAGAGCAGCTGGCCGTTGAGGGTAACGGGGCTGGTGGCGTAGTCGGTGGCCATGAAGATGGCGCCCAGCATCAGGCCGCCGGAGAGGACGTTGTAGAGCATCCATTCCACACGGCCGTAGCCCTGGTAGCCGAAGATCAGGCAGAGCAGAGCCACAGTGCCCACGAAGGACACGGGGATGCGCCAGGAGATGACCTTGCGCAGGACCAGGTACACGCCGCCGATGATCAGGGCCAGAGCGCTGATCTCGCCGATGCAGCCGGGAACCTTGCCGATGAGCAGGTCAACAAAGCTGAAATACTCGGGCATTGCGCCGGTATCGTACAGGAAAGAGAGGGGCGTTGCCATGGTAGCGGCGTCGATGGTGCTGCGGAGTGCTTTGGGAACCAGGTATGCGCCGCTCATGATGGCCGCGTAGGAGGCCAGCAGGAAGGCACGGCCTGCCAGGGCGGGGTTCAAGAAGTTCTTGCCGATGCCGCCGTAGAGCTGCTTTACCACCACGATGGCGAAGAAGGTGCCGATGATGGGCAGCCACCAGGGTGCGTCGGGGGGCAGGACCAGGGCCAGCAGAATACCGGTAACGCAGGCGGACAGGTCGCCAATGGTGCTGTGCTTTTTCAGGAGCTTGCGGTAGCCCCACTCGAAGAACACGGCGGAGGCCATGGAAACCGCGATGACCAGCAGAGGATAAATGCCGAACTGCCATACCGCCACAGCAACGGCGGGGAGCAGAGCGATCATCACGTCCAGCATGATGCGGCGGGTGTCGGTATTGGTTCTGACCTGCGGCTGGTACGCTACGTCAAGAACGATTCTTTCTTTCTTCTCGTTGCTCATTGCTTTGCCTCCTTTGCTGCGGCTGCGGCGGCTTCAGCCTCGGCCTTTGCTTTTTCTTTCATTTGCTTGGCCTGGAACATCAGCTTTGCGGTCTTGAATGCGTGAGTCAGAGGCATTCTGGCGGGGCAGTTGAACGCGCAGCTGCCGCACTCGAAGCAGTCGGTGATATGGTATTTGGCCATGTTCTCAAAGTCGCCCTTGCTGTAGTACATGTACATGAACACGGGCTCCAGATTCATGGGGCAAACGGTGATGCACTTGCCGCAGCGGATGCAGGTGGGGTGCTCCACATGCTTATCCTCTTCCTCGGTGAAGAACAGGACGCCGGCGGTGCCCTTGATGTTGGGGGCGTCGAAGCTGGTGGCGCAGATACCCATCATGGGGCCGCCCAGGACGATCTTGCGGGGGGGCTTGACAAAGCCGCCGCACTGCTCGGCCAGGTAGCCGAAGGGGGTGCCCACGCGGGTCAGGCCGTTGACAGGAGCCTTCAGCGCGCTGCCGGCCACGGTGACGATACGCTCGATGACGGGCTTGCCCTCATAGCAGGCCTGGTAGATGGCGTAGCAGGTACGGGTGCTGACCACGTTGCAGCCCACGCCGGAGGGGATGCCGCCGGGCTTGACTTCGCGGCCGGTGACCGCGTTGACCTGCATCTTCTCGGCGCCCTGGGGGTACTTGACCTCTTCGGGGACGATCTCGATGCCGTACTTTTCGGGATGGAGAGAGTTGAGCAGGTCGATGGCGTCCTGCTTGTTCTTCTCGATGCCGTAGTAGGCCTTGTCAACGCAGCTGGCGATACGCACAAGCTCGATGCCCTTGAGCAGCTGCTCGGGGTAGTTGAGCATGGTCAGGTGGTCGCCGTTCAGATAGGGCTCGCACTCGGCGCCGTTGATGATGAGCTTATCCACCTTGCCGATGCCGCCGCGGATCTTGAAGGCGGTGGGGAACATTGCGCCGCCCATGCCGACCACGCCGGCCTCGCGGATACGCTCAAGGATGGCTTCAGAGTCTTTCAGCTGCTCTTCGGTGAGGGGGGCCAGATCCTCGCAGGGGGTGTCCTGATAGTCGTTCTCGATAACGACGGACATGATCATGTCTCCCAGGGGGTGAGGTCTGGGCTCTACTGCCACTACCTTGCCGGAAACGGAGGCATGAACCGGGGCGGAGACCGGCGCCGGATTCTCACCGATCTTCTGACCCATTTTTACATAGTCGCCGACCTGAACAAGAGGCTTGCAGGGAGCGCCTATGTGCTGTGTCATGGGGATGATTACCTGAGGCGGCGGTGTAATTACAGAAATGGGGATCTCGGGTGCTTTCATGTAATTGGGGTGTACGCCGCCTTTAAAAGTATGGGACATAAGCTTCACCTCGTCTTTTTTTGCAAAAAGTATCATATCACATTCAGTCACAAATTGTCTACATTTAAAGGCTGGAAAACCGGCATTTTGAAAAGATAAGTTATTAACGATCATGACAATTGCTTGTCAATGATAAGATATTTTACTTTAAATGGGATTTCTTTGTGCTTTTTATCGGCGCTTTGGGTTTTTTTCTGAAACCGGTGATTTGGCTTTCCGCGCAGAAATCTGTGTCAATAAAATCTATGGTTCTCCGGACATAAAAATCTCCGGAGCGCAGGGTCATGCGCTCCGGAGAAAGAAATATTTTTACTGTTCTGCCGGCTCGAAGTCTTCCCGGCCGTGGTGGCACAGGGGGCAGACATAATCCTCGGGCAGCTCGCCCTCGCAGGGCTCGAAGTGGCCGCAGATGGTGCAGATATAGCCCTTCTGCTTGTTGACGACGGCGGGCACCACATGCTCGAAATCGTCCTTGCCGTGCTTGCACAGGGGGCAGACGAAATCCTCGGGCAGCTCGCTGCCCTCGTGGAAGTAGCCGCAGACCTTGCAGACATAGCCCTCTCCGCGCTCGGGCGCCGGGTTCTTCTTGGGCTTGATATGGGCATGATAATAGGCGTAGGTGCAGGAGGGGGCGGAGGACAGGACCTTGGCCTCCACAACGTTGGCGATATACAGCACCTGGGTCTCCACGTCCTTCACGTCGATGACCTCGCAGGAGAGGACGGCGTTGGTGTACTCGGGGATATAGCGGACGCCGTTGGCCATGCGCTCCGTGTAGCTCACGTCCGCGAACTTGTCCACGTCCCGCCCGCTTTGGAAGCCGAAGCGCTGGAAGAGCTTGTAGGGCGCGTCCTGGGTGAGGATGGAGATGTTGAACTTTCCGGCCTTGGCCACCATGTCGCAGGTGTTGTTCTTCTTGATGACGGAGATGGTGATCTTCTTGGGGTCGCAGGAGGCCACCTGTCCGGCGGTGTTGATGATGCAGCCGTAGTCCTTGCCGTCCACCCGGGTGGTGAGCACCTCCACGCCGTAGGAAAAGCGCTTGAACACGTCGTTATCCACATCCAGTGCGGCGGGAGCTTCACTCTCCTGTACAGGCGCGGCGGCGGGGCGGAGGTCGGCGGCGATGGCGTCGGCCAGGGCGTCCAGCTCTCCCAGCTGGTTTTCGGCCAGGGCGGAGCGGATAGTGATGTTGTCCCCGATAAACTCGGTGTTTTTCAGTCCGGAGAGCATCTCCCGCATCAGCTTGCCGCTGGTGGGCGCCCAGCTGCCGTTTTCCATAATGGCGATCTTCCGGCCCTGGAGATTGTGGTTGGCGATGTCGTGGAGCAGGTTCTCCATGGTAACGAACACGCCGGCGTTATAGGTGGTGGCCGCAAAGACCAGGTGGCTGCAGCGGAAAGCGTCAGACAGGATATAGCTTGCCGGGGTGACGGAGGTGTCGTACATGCGCACACGCACGCCTCTCTCCACCAGCTTGGCCGCCAGAATGTTGGCAGCGTTCTCCGTGTGTCCGTATACGGAGGCGTAGGCGATGAGCACGCTCTTTTCCTCGGGCGTGTAGCTGCTCCACTGCAGGTATTTCTCCAGAAAATCGCCGAAATGCTTGCGCCACACCGGGCCGTGGAGGGGGCAGACATAGGCGATATCCAGCCCGGCGGCCTTTTTCAGCACGGCCTGGACCTGGGGGCCGTATTTGCCCACGATGTTGGTGTAATAGCGGCGGGCCTCGTCAAGCTGCTCGCCCATAAAATCGCCCTCGTCGGCGAAAAGGCGGCCGTTCAGCGCGCCGAAGGTGCCGAAAGCGTCGGCGGAAAAGAGGATCTTGTCCGTCTTGTCGTAGGTCATCATGACCTCGGGCCAGTGGACCATGGGGGCGTTGACAAAGGTCAGCTCATGCTTGCCCACGGAGAGGCTGTCCCCTTCCTTCACCACATGCAGCCGTCCGCTCAGATCCAGAGCGAAGAACTGAGCCAGCATGGTCTGGATCTTGGCGTTGCAGATGATCTGCGCCTCCGGGTAGCGCAGGCAGAGCGTCTCAATGGTTGCGGCGTGGTCCGGCTCCATGTGGGAGATGAGCAGGTAGTCCAGCTTCCGTCCGTCCAGGGCGTGGGCCACATTTTCAAGAAAGACAGCACCTACAGCCTTATCCACGGTGTCGAACAAAACCGTTTTCTCGTCCAGCAGCAGATAGGAGTTATAGGAGACGCCGTCGGGCACGCCGTAAACGCCCTCGAAGCAGGCAAGCCTTCTGTCGTCGGCGCCTACCCAGATCAGATCGTCCAGGACCTTTCTTGTGCAGTACATGAATGTTCCTCCTCAAAATTTAATTCTGATAAAAATATATCCTATTGTTTTCTTTTTTCCTGTGGCATTTGCAACACTTTTATGCTACAATTAAAGTATATACTATCATTTAAAAGGCGGAGTGGAAAAATGGAGAAAGTGGAGCTGTTTCAGGGCCTTGACAAGCGCAGTATTGAGGCGATCATGAACTGCTTCAAGCCTGAGACCCGCGGCTTCAAAAAGGGCGAGACCATCATCGTATATTCCCCGGAGCTGGAGCATCTGTGCGTGCTGCTCAGCGGCCGGGCCCATCTTTACTGCATGGACAGCGAGGGAGAATATACCCTTCTGGAAAACTACGGCCCGGATGATATATTTGGCGAGGTTTTCGCCATGCCCTACGGGGCCCTGGGCTACGCGGTGGAGGCTGACTGTGACTGTTCGGTGATGTTTATCCGTTTTTCCTGTATTTACGGCCGCTGTCCCAGAGCATGCGAGCACCACACCAGGCTGACGCGGAATCTGTTTGAGCTGTCCGCCCGGAAAGCCCAGACCCTGGCCGTCCGCATCAGTATGATCAGCAAAAAATCCCTGCGGAAAAAGCTGATGGCCTATTTCGCCTACCTCAGTGAGGAGGCCGGCAGTCCCAGTTTTGAAACGCCCATGTCTCTGTCCCAACTGGCAAGCTACCTCTGCGTAGACAGGACCGGCATGATGCGCGAGCTGAAAAACATGTGTGATGACGGTCTAATCCGCCGCAGCGGCAGAAAGATAACTTTAATTAAGGGAGGATAAAAAATGGCAGATAAAAAATTTGCAGGCGTAAAAGGCACGGTAGACAGCGTTGAAGTGGCTGAGGATTTCGCCGCCGCCGAACAGTTTGACAAAGTGAAGGTTGGCAAACTGGGCGTGTATTTCAAGGAAGGCTTCCGCACCAAGTATCTCTCCTACCAGGATTTTGACCGGGTGTTCATCCGCATCAACGAGGTCGACGGAAAGCTCTGCTGCGGCAAGTCCACTTTCCAGTATTTCCGCCTGGTGTTTGTCCGCAACGGCAAGGAATTTGCCGACGTGATCAGCGAGGACGAGAAGGCCATGGACGACGCTCTGGCCCGCATCAAGGAGCTTTGCCCGGAGATGGCCACCGGCTTTGTGAAATAAAAGCGAAAAAAACGAAAAATTTTGCTTGACATTTGGGTGTGAGTCTGGTAATATACTCCTTGCTCACGGGGCAACGCCCGGTCGAGCGGTGAAAATTGTATAAGCAATACTCAGCGCGCCTCTTTAACATATATGGGGGTATAGCTCAGCTGGGAGAGCGCTTGAATGGCATTCAAGAGGTCAGCGGTTCGATCCCGCTTATCTCCACCATCAGATGGTGCGCTGAGTATTCTTTTTTATTGGACTTGCCTCTGGGCAGGTTTTTTTGTTTTTCGGGAGCGAACCGCGGACCTCTTGCATTTTTAATCATAGCCGCCAAAGGCGGCTATGCGGCGTTTACCGCCGCATAGGTCAGCGGTTCGATCCCGCTTATCTCCACCATCAGATGGTGCGCTGAGTATTCTTTTTTATTGGACTTGCCTCTGGGCAGGTTTTTTTGTTTTTCGGGATCAAACGCTCGACCCTCTGAAATTTGATGATAAATACAGCTCAGCCGCCTGTTCAGACGGCTGAGCTGTATCATTATATTCCTGAAGCTCATTGCTCCGGGCTTATCTCACCAAACAAAATTCGCAGATAATCTCTGCGGCCGTATAAGATACGGTCTATATATACATCATTTCCGCAGACACGGTAAAAAATCAGATAATTGCCCGAAACAAGGAAACGATAGTTGCTGTCGACATTGGCCATCGCCGCAAGCGGTGCGCCCATTTCCGGAAAAGCTTCCAGCCGGTCAACAACATCCATGATCTTGCTGACGACCCGCTCCGCAGCAGAAGTGTTTTGCAGATCCGTCATGATATAATCCCAGATATCGTCCAGATCCCTGCGGGCCTCAACTGAATAGTGGATCTCATTCCTCATTGGCTCTCCCGCGGAAATGCGCCCTCATGTCTTCCGCCGTCAGCCAGCCTTCCTGCTCACCGGATCTGCGTCCCTTGGAAAGCTCGTTCATCAGCCGGATCGTCGCCTGTGTTCTTTCGTAGTCCTGCATATCCACAATAGCATATCTGCCCCGCCCGTTCTTTGTCAGGAAGACAGGCGCGCCAACATCCACCTCGTGCAATACTTCCGTGTAATTCCGCAGGTCGGAGATCGGTTTGATATTCGGCATATCTGTCAGCTCCTTTCTGCTGATAGTATACCTCTATTTGCTGTAAAATTCAATCGCGAATTTTACAGCGGATTCACAAAAGCCTTTCTTTAAACCGAAGCACCGCTCCCCTATTCCCCACGCCGGTCAGCAGCAGAACAGATCCCGTGCCTGTCTGAAATCCCAAATACGCTGATCCCTGATCTGGCCCTTGTCAATGACCACCGCTTTCTGAAGATTTTCCGGATAGTCTCCCGAAAGAATAACGTCAACATAGCGGGCAAAGCCGCTGCTGAGACATTTCGTAACGCTCATTGGGAACAGCGCCGGCGTATTATCCACGGCATAGTGGATCACGCCGTCCACCTCATATACCGGATCATCAATGGTGGTGGGATGGGAGGTCTCAATTTCAAGGTTCGGATCGCAGCTCACGTCAATGATCAGAGAGCCTTTTTTCATCTTTTTCAAATCTTCCCGGTAAATCAGGCGGTCGGTTCTCCGGGTATCCCATAAAACGCAGTTGATGATAACATCGTAATCAGCCATGTTCTTGCGGAAAAGGGCTTCCAGCTTTCTGCCGTATACGTCCACATCCGCGCCAAGGCCGCCAAGCACCCTCAGCGCCCCCTTTGCGGTCTGTCCGTTGCCGATAATGGCGATTTTCGCATCATACGGCATCCGTCCGCAGAAGCGGAATGCGTGCATGACAGCCGCCTCTCCGGCAATCTCGCGGTTTCTGTAAAAAATATAGCGCCCGTCCTCGAAAATATCTTCCCAGGCGATGACAGTATGTCCGTCTTCCAGCACCCGGGAGGTAAAATCCACGTTCTGCACCGCATGGGCCCAGCCGCAGAGGACCTTGTTTTTATCCAGCCGGTCAAGATAGTCGGCATCCCCCAGCTTTACATCAACGATAATATCGCAGGACAGCGCTTCTTCCCGGGAGACAATATGTGCTCCGCTGTTTCGGTAAGCCTCATCCTCTATTCCCAGCGAATTTCCATAGCCTTTCTCAAAATAGAGCTGGTCCTTATTATTAATAGTAGCGAGCTCTTCCGGCAAAAGCGCTCTGCGCCGCTCATTGTTCTTATGACTGATCACAAACCCCATTGTTTTCATCCGCATATTCGCCTTTCTTCTCGCCGCATGTTTGCGGACTGTTTTCTCTCCGATTCAGCGCCTGTGCAAAGCATCTGAAAAATTCTATTATAAAAATAATACCACGGAGCCTGGCGTTTTACAATATTTGCGGGGCAGGAATATTCAAGCCCTGTCAAAACAGGTTGCTGTCTGCCATAAGGCTTTTCCGTTTCCCTTTGAAGTCTCAGAAAAAATATTGGAAACCGCAGGGCGGCCGGATTATATTTGCAAGAGGCCGCTGGTACGTACCTACTAATCTGCATGGGGCGGGTTTGGGAGGGGATTGGTTATCCCCTCCCAATAATTTGAGCGAAGCGGATATTTGCGCCGCAAAGCGGCGCTGAACTCGGACCAAAAAAGAGACATGCTTTCGCATGTCTCAAGGCGTCGACAAAGTTCGACGCCTTGAAAACTTGTTCAGGAGTATTCAAAAATACTCCTGAATAAGCATAGATTGAACGCTGAAAGGGGACTCCCGTCCCCTCTCTGCGCTCTCCCCATGCAGCTTTATACACTGCCGATAGCTTTGTCTATTGCAAGCGCAGAGGACGTTCAGAACGGCGCAGAGATTACGCAGGAAAGCGCTGAGACTGCGCAGGAAGAAGCAGCAATTATCCCGACAATGAACACCGCTATTGCGCCGGAAGCGGCGCAGACAAGCCCTGTGAAGGTCACGGAAGAGAATACGGCCAATACGCAGGCAGTTACCGAAGAGCCCAAGACAACGATTGAAGAGGCTTCAAAGAAATACGGCGCACAGGCAGGGGCGATGCTCCGCACCTACAACAAGGGGCAGGACGTGGACGAGTTTGACGCGGCCTATCAGATTGCCCATGAGATGGGCAGGAGCGGCGTTTCCCTTGACTATACGATGAAGAGCAATGCGGTGCGGTACCTTACCGACGAGCAGAAGAAGCTCGCTTACATGGCAGGGCGCGACGCCTCAGCGCTTGCAGCAAAGGCCAGAGAAGAGGAGATCGGGAAGGGAACCAACGGCAGGACCGGGTGGAGAAAGGGCGTTGTCCGGGGAGAGAGCGTGACCGGAAACGACCTGCAGGAAGCGTTCCACATGAACGACAGCCAGGTGAGGGCATACAACATTCTGTCCACCGTGGCAGAGGCTACGGGGATTGACATTGTGCTGTACAAATCCACCGTGAACGCCGAGGGGAAATACCAGGGCGCCCAGGGCAAGTACAGAAAGAGCGAACCGGGGACCATTTATCTTGATCTCAATGCAGGACTGGAGGACATCAAGAGCGCGGCTGATCTCCAGAAATACGCTTTGCTCAGATCCTTCGGCCACGAATTTACTCATTTCATTGAAAACTGGAACCCGGTGCAGTACAATGAATTCAGAAGATTGGTATTCGATACCATTGACCAGCGCAGAGGGGAAAAGGGCTATTCCGCTGACGAGCTTATCGGAATAAAGATGGAGCAGAATCCGGGCATGGGCTATGAGGCTGCCAGCCGCGAGGTTGTGGCGGAGGCCATGACGGATATCCTCCCCGACTCCCACTTTGTTCAGAGGCTTGCGGAGAAGCACAAGAGCATATTCAGCAAGCTGCTGGACAAGCTGAAAGAGTTTGCGGCAAGGGTAAAGGAGTATTTCGCAAACCTGGGAGATAACCCTTCAAGAGAAGCAAGGGCGCTCAAGGAGCAGGCCGGAGAGTCTTTGCGCTATGTGGAAAGCATCGTGAAGATGTTCGACGATATCGCCGTACAGGCCGTGGAGAACTACCAGAGCAATTATGCCGTGGAGGAAGCTTCCCAGGAAGCCAAGACAGAGGCAGCAACGGAAGAGGACGACTTTTCGGATATCAACCCGAAAGAAATCAGAAAAGCACTGGAAGAAAGTGCAGGTAAGCCTTCTCCCTTTGTGGAGAGGGTAATGGCAGACGTTAAAAGACTGGCCGAAAAGCCGGAGCCCAAGGTTACGAACAGCGAGAACGGCTTCACCGTCACGGATAACCCGGACTACGGCTCCATTGAGGTAAAGTTCAGCGAGAAGCCCTCAGAGGCCATTCGTGATGTGCTGAAAGCCAACAAGTTCCGATGGAACGGCAAGAGACAGGTATGGTATGGCAAGACCACCCATAAGGCCATCAGGGAAGCACTTGACCAGGCTTATGCGGCAGAAGCGTCGCCTGCGGAGGAACCCACTCCCCCCTATGATTTTGAGACGTCCTTCCGGAACGCCCCGCAGGAAGAACGCGACGAGGTTGTCGAAGCGATCAATAGGAATACCATGGTATGGCACGTTGCGCCGACTGAGATCCGGGAAGAAACACCGGCACAGGCCGAAACAATAAAGGAGGAAAAGGAAAATGGCAGCGAAAGTGAGATTGACGGACGAGCAGTACAACAGCCTGAATCCGATGGCAATGGAGCTTCACGAATACTGGAGGAAGTTCAAGCCGAAGATGTACAAGGAACTGGCGGACAGCGGGCAGCTGTGGCCCCTGATAAAGAGCGAGGGGGACAGGCTGAACGAGATGGTGATCGAACTGACGCCGCAGATCGGACTGGCAGGCGCGAAAGAGATGGCCAGAGCGGAGATTTACGACGAGATGAGCTGAGCCAGGAAGAAAAGCAGGCCAAGAAAACAAAGCTTAAAGAAATCGTCATTGACCTTACTGAGCAGCAGTCTACGGAGAAGCCCAAGGGCAGCAACTTTGTGATCGGCGAGAGTCTGAACCTGCCCAGTGGAGAAAAGGCCCGTTTCCAGGCAAACGTGGAGGCCATCCGCCTGATCAAGAAACTGGAGGACGAGGGCAGAAACGCAACGGCAGCCGAACAGGAAGTGCTTTCTAAGTATGTGGGCTGGGGCGGACTTTCAAATGCTTTCGGCGAGCTTCAGTATAACCGAGAGCTCCGCAAGAGCGAAATGGTGGCAAAGCCCGGCTGGGAGAAAGAATTCTCTGCGTTCCGTCAGCTTGTGACAGACGGGATTATCACCGAGGAAGAATACAAGGCTATGAGCGCCAGCACCAAGAACGCGCATTATACCTCCATTGAGGTAATTAAGGCCATGTATGACGGCCTTGCGCAGCTTGGCTTTACCGGAGGGCGAATGCTGGAGCCTTCCGCCGGCGTGGGCAACTTCGTGGGCGCTATGCCTGCCGGCATGAGCCGGAGCGTGAAGAGCTGGACCATGGTTGAGCTGGACCGCATTACCGGGCAGATCGCGAAATATCTTTATCCGCAGGCGGATGTACGCATCCAGGGCTTTGAGACGGCCAACATTCCCGACAACTACATGGACGTTGCCATTGGCAATGTGCCTTTCGGCAACTATGGCGTGGCAGACAGGAACTATCCCAAGAGGATCACCAGGGCGATACACAACTATTTCTTTGCCAAGACACTGGACAAGGTACGCCCCGGAGGACTGGTGATGTTCATTACCTCCAGTTTTACCATGAACGGGCAGGATACTTCCATCAGGCAGTACATTATGGACCGGGCGGACCTGCTGGGCGCGATACGGCTGCCCAACACGGCCTTTTCCGGAAACGCAGGGGCGCAGGTGGTAACGGATATCCTTGTGCTGAAAAAGAGAGCCAAGGGCACAGAATATACCGGGGAGAGCTTCCTGGAAGCCCCCGGCCGCAGCATTGACGGAAGCTGGCAGCACGTTAACATCAACGAATACTTTGACAATCACCCGGAGATGGTACTGGGCACCGCTGCACTGGATCGCGGCATGTATGGCGCAAATTCCCTGACATACAAGCCGCTGGAGGGCAAGGGCAGTCTTGGCGGGCAGATCCGGGAGGCCTTCAAAAACATCAAGGGCAAAATGGACTATACGGCGCAGCAGACGCCGGAAAAGGCCAACTTTGCCGTGGAGAGAGCCAAGGAGAAAACCAAGAACCTTGGCCTTGAAGTGAAAGAGGACGGCAAGGTTTATCGGAATGTTGACGGAAAACTGGAAGTCATAAGTGAAGATAAGGCAACCGCTGAGCGAATTTCCGGCCTTCTTGGCATCCGTGACGCGTACCGCACGTTGGTAAACTACCTGCAGCAGGGGCTTTCCAAGCCGGAAATCAGCAAGGCGAGAGAGGCACTGAACAAGGCCTATGACGACTTTGTGAAGAAATACGGCCCAATCAACGCCCAGAAAAACAGGGCGGCCATTGCAGAAGACCCGGACAGCTATTCCCTGTTGTCGCTGGAAAACTACGACGCGAAGAAAAAAACGGCGACAAAGGCGGATATCTTCACCAAGGACACCATCACGGCGAACAAGACCATCCGCCATGTGGACAGTGTGGCGGAGGGCGTTATCGTCTCCATCAACCGCACAGGCGGCATTGACGCTGCCCTGATTGCCAGGATCACCGGAAAGACCGAGGAGGCTGTGACCCGAGAGCTGATTGACAGCCGCATGGCCTTCAAGACCAGGGACGGCGGGTTGGAAGCACCGGATACCTACCTTTCCGGCAATGTCCGGGCCAAGCTGAGAGACGCAGAAGCGCTATCCCCCATCGACAAGGACTTCCAGAACAACGTGGAGGAGCTGAGAAGGGTTATCCCCAAGGACATTCCTTTCAACGATATCTATGTGGCTGTCGGTACACCCTGGGTTCCGAACAATGTGTATGCCGACTTCATCGCGGAAATGCTGGGCGGCTATAACAGCGAGAACAGCTACCGCGGCCCGGACGTGACCGTTGGCCGCACAAACACCGGGGAGTTCAAGATTGTATTAAATAACGCCAGGCTGAAAGGTGGGTTCCAGAACACCCAGAAGTGGGGCACATCCAGAAAAAGTTTTCTGGACATTATGACCGCACTGATGTCCAGCACGGGCATTAAGGTGAATGACTACATTGAGGACGAAAACGGCAGGAAAAAGCCGGTTCTCAACAAGGTGGAAACCGCCGCCGCCCAGGAAAAGGCGGAGGAGATCCAGAAGGCGTTCCAGGAGTGGCTTTGGAAAGACGAAGGCCGCCGGAAAGAACTCTCCACCCTGTATAACGATACCTTCAACGCCCTTGTCACCCCGAAGTATAACGGGGCGAACCTGACCATAAACGGACTGAACGCGGAGTTCAGCCTGCGAGAGCACCAGGCCAACGCGGTACAGCGCATTATTTCCTCCGGCGGAAACACCCTGCTGGCCCACAAGGTTGGCGCGGGGAAGACGCTGGAGATGGCCGCCGCTGCCATGAAGCTGCGCGAGCTTGGCATTGTGAAAAAGCCGATGTTCGTTGTGCCTAAGGCGCTTGTGGCACAGTGGGGCGTGGAGTTCAAGAGCTATTTCCCGGCTGCCCGGCTGCTTGTGTCTGACGAGAAGAGCTTCACCAAGGCCAACAGAATGACCTATGCAAACCGCATTGCCAACGGAGACTTTGACGCGGTTATTCTCTCCTATGAGCAGTTTGAAAAAATCCCTATGTCCGCGGCATACCGTCAGGAATTTTACCAGCAGCAGATCAATGAAATCATTGACGCTATTGCAGAGGAAAAGGCGGAGAGCAAGGGAAAAGGCATCACCGTAAAGGAAATGGAAAAGAAGAAAGCCCAGCTGGAGAAAAAGATTGCTGAGCTGACGACCAAGAGCAAGGACGAGGATAACATTGATTTTGAACAGCTCGGTGTTGACAGCCTGTTTGTGGATGAAGCGCACAACTTCAAAAACCTGCAGTATACAACGCGCATGAAGAATATCTCCGGCCTTGGAAACGCCGACGGCTCCCAGAGAGCATTTGACCTTTACACAAAGGTGAGATATCTTCAGGGGATGAACGGCGGAAGAGGCATTGTGTTCGCTACCGCAACGCCGGTAATGAACAGCATGGCGGAAATGTACATCATGCAGAAATATTTGCAGTCTGACATGCTGGACCAGCTGGGATTGAAAACCTTCGACGCATGGGCAAAGCAGTTCGGCGAGGTAGTCAACTCCGTGGAGATCAAGCCAAGCGGGCAGGGCTTCCGCGTGAAGCAGACCTTCTCCAACTTCCGCAATCTGAACGAGCTGCAGCTTCTTTTCCGCAGCTTCTCTGACGTACTGACGCAGGTGCCCGGCCTGAAGATCCCCAGGATGAAGGGCGGCAAGGTGCATACCGTTGTATGCGAGCCGGGACAGTTCCAGAAGGACTATATGGCAGAGCTGGAAAAGCGGGCGGACAACGTGAAGAGTGTAGACCCCAGCGAGGACAACATGCTGAAAATCACCAGCGACGGGCGAAAGGTTTCCTACACCCAGCGCATGATTGACCCGACACTGCCCTATGAGCCCGGCTGCAAGATTTACCGCTGCTGTGAGAATGTGCTGGCTGAGTATAAGGAAAGCACCGGGAAAAAGGTTCTTGACCCGAAGACTGAAGAAATGGTTGACCTGCTTGGCACGCAGATCATCTTCTGCGACATGGCCACCCCCAAGGGAAAGAGCCGTACCGCCGACACCGAGGAAACAGACGACACCGAGCTTGACACCAGCAGCGCAAAGCTCTATGACGACATGAGAGCCTATCTGGTGAAAAGAGGGATTCCGGCAAAGGAAATTGCCTTTATCCACGAGGCGGACACCGACGCGAAGAAGAAGCAGCTTTTCGCGGACGTGAACGACGGAAAGGTGAGAGTGCTCATCGGCTCTACCGGCAAGATGGGCGTGGGCATGAACGCCCAGAAGCGCATTGTGGCCATTCACCACCTGGACGCACCGTGGAGGCCCGGCGACGTGGAGCAGAGAGACGGACGCGCTTTCCGCCAGGGAAATCTGAATGAAGAAGTCTCCAAGTACACCTACGTTACCGAGGGAAGCTTTGACGCCAGACTGTGGGATATTCTTGACCGGAAGCAGCACTTCATCAGCCAGATCATGAACGGCGATGACGTTGGCCGAAACGCGGAGGACACCGGCGAGGTCACTCTTTCCGCCGCAGAGGTCAAGGCGCTTGCCTCCGGCAACGACATGGTTAAGGAGCAGGTACAGCTCAGCAATGACCTTTCCAAGCTTCAGGATCTGAGACGCGCATACAATTCCAGCATTACCGCCGCAAAGGCCAGGCTGCTTGAGGATGAGCAGAAGATCAAGACTCTGGAAAACACCATTGCCAAGCTGAAAGAGGACATCAAGGACAGAGTGGACACCTATTCCGAGGGCAAGTTCTCCATGACCGCAGGCAAGAGGACATTCACGGAGAAGAAGGACGCCGGCGCTGCGCTTGCCGCCGAGATTACGGCAAAGGCGAAACAGGGCGAGTTCGTCACCGTGGGCAAGTTCGCAGGCTTTGCGCTGCGCGTGATGAAGGACGGCGCGGAGTACCGCGGGCTTATCTCCGGCAGGCAGGGATATAAATTCAACGTCTATACGGAGAACACCACTTATATGGTGAACCACATTATCGGCGTTATAGACGGGTTTGAAACCAAAAGCAAAAACTATTCCGAGCGCCTTGCGGATCTTCGCACAGACATGGACGCGCAGGAGACGATCATTTCCACGCCATTTGCCAGGCAGGCCGAGCTTGAGCAGAAGATGGCCAGATACAACGAGGTCATGGCCATTCTTAACCCCAAGGAAGAGCAGACCATTGCGGACGACGAGCAGGAGCAGAGCCGCGCTTATCTGAGCGACGAGGCAGAGGTTTTCCGCGAGGACATTGACAACTGGGACAATTCTGAAAGACCTGACGGAGAAACATTTATCCTTGGAAGTACGGGTAATGTGTTTCGTGGCCTTGGAGCTATTGAGAGCGACGTGTATATGCTCAGTGATAAGGTCAACACGATATTCAATGACCACCCGGAAATGACCATTAAGGAGATCAAAAATCTGCCTGAGATACTGGAAAATCCGGTCATGGTGCTTGCAAGCAGAAACCTTGGCAGAGGCGGACAAAACAATACAAGGTTAACGGTTTTCGGAATGGTAAAGGCTCAGAATGGTCTACCTGTTATGGTAGTATTCGATCTTCATCCCGTCGAAAACAAGATATATCTTGACGATATGCAAAAAGTGGCGAGCACGTACACGAAAGACGGCTCACCAAAAGCAGCTATGAGTTTGATGAAAAACAGTGATGTACTGTATGCGGATAAAGATAAAGCCGCTTCGTTACTTCACACAGTAGGCTTCCATAATGCCTACCGCATTGAACAAAGCGGCTATGTTGGAAATATATCATACGAGGATGATCAAGTCAAGATTTCCGGCAAAAAATTCTCCGACGTTTTCACCGATGAAACCGAGCAGAACCAGCAGCGCACCAACACCCTGACGGACCGGGAAGTGCTCCAGTATGCTGCCAGTGAGCTGAGCATGGACAAGCTGACCGACGGTGAGAGAGACGCGCTGAAGATATTCAACGAGCGTCTGCGCAGGCTGGAGGAGCTCCAGGAAAAGAGAGCAGAGCAGGGCCGCCTTTACAAGGAGCAGCAGTTCGGAGCCAAGGTTGACCGGGAGGCCGCCAAGGCAACGCACAACCGCATGCAGGTTCTGGACGAGCAGATCAAGAGGGCCAGCGAAGCAGTGCTCTCCGTGGAGGACAAGGCGGTGCTCAAACGCGTGCTGCAAAAGGCCAGAAAAGTGGTTGAGCAGCAGGAGCGCGAGAAGGGGCAGGAGATATTGAAACGCTGGAGGGACCGCAGGAATAACGCGGCTGCCATAAAGAAATACCGGGAGAGAATTCGGGGCGACGTGGACGAGCTGACCAGATGGGTGCTGCACCCCAACAATAAGGACGCGGTAAAGCACATCCCCGACGCGCTGAAAAACACGGTGATCCCCTTCCTCACCAGTATTGACTTCACCAGCAAGCAGCAGCTGAGAGGAGGAAACGCAACCAAGGCTGACGCGGAGTTTATGAAGAAGCTCAATGCGCTTAAGGAGGCATTGAATAAGAACATAGACCTGAACGGCCTGTTCATGGAGAGTTTGCAGCCTTTCATTGACTCCGCCCAGGCCATTGTGGAGAAAAACAGCGGAGAGTATGTCATTAACAGAATGACCAGCGAGGAGCTGCGCGAGCTGTCCAAGGTTGTACGCATGCTGAAAAAGTACATCACACAGATGAACCTCTTCCATGCAAACGCCATGTATCAGCATGTATATGAGGCCGGGGACAACTCCATTGAATACATGGGGCAGATTGGAAACGCAGATAACACCGGCCCGGTTTCAAACTTCATGCTGTGGCAGCAGATTCGCCCGGCCTATGCCTTTGAACGCTTCGGCGAGGGAGGCATGGCAATCTATGACGGATTGCGCAGAGGGCAGGCCACACTTGCCTTCAACACGCAGAAGATCAAGGAGTTTGCCGACAAAGCCTATACAGCGGAAGAAGTCAAGGCATGGGAGAAGGAAGTGAAAAGCTTCCGTCTTGGAGACGACGATGTGAAAATCCCGGTATCGGACATCATGTCCCTCTACGAGCTGAGCTTGCGCCCCCAGGCCCTTGGACACATTCTGGGAAAAGGTATACGCGTGGCGACCTACAAGGACGGTAAGGCGAAGATTTCCGACCTTGGACACACGCTGACGTCTGAAGAGCTGAACCAGATCATCAGCTCTCTTACGCCGAGACAGAGGGAAGTGGCTAACGCTTTGCAGCGGTTCATGGCAAAGCAGGGCGGCGAATGGGGCAACTACGTTTCCGTGAGACGCTTCGGCGAGGAGATGTTCGGCGAGGAGCATTACTTCCCCATACACTCCGACGGCAGGCACTTGCAGGCCAAGGCGGAGGAACACCCCAGCGCGGCCAGCCTGTATGCACTGCTCAATATGAGCTTCACCAAGGAGCTGAAGGAGGAGGCCAACAACCGGATCGTCCTTTACAGCATTTTCGATGTGTTCGCCAACCATATGGCCAGCATGGCACAGTACAACGCCTTTGCCCTGCCGGTTCTGGACGCGCTCAAGTGGTTAAACTACCAGCAGGTAGCGGTTAACGAGGACGGCAGCAAGGATATCCTTGGCAGCGTGAGAGAACAGATGGACAGAGTATACGGCGTCCCGGAGGAGAAAAGGCCGGGCAGCGGCAGACAGGGCTATGCGGAGAGCTTTGTGATTAACATCATCAAGGCTTTCAACGGCACCGAGGCCCAGGGCGTGCCCATGGACGAGTTCGGGCTGAAAACGCTGCGCAGATATAACATGGCGCAGGTGGCGTTTAACTTCCGCGTGGTAGTACAGCAGCCCTGTGCCATTACCAGAGCCGGACTGTTGGTGGACTACCGCTCAATCATCAAGGGAATGCGCCTCTCCCCCTCTGCCATCAACCAGAATATTGAGGAGATGCAGAAATACAGCGGTATTGCGGCGTGGAAGTCTCTGGGCTTCTATGATATCAACATCTCCAGAGGGCTGACGGATATTATCAAGCACAAGAACACCGCGCTTGACAAGATCGGCGACATTGGCATGTTGGGCGCGGAAAAGGCGGACCTTCTGACCTGGGCAGGCATATGGAGCGCGTGCAAGGAAGAAGTCATCAGGAAGCAGGGAATCAGACCTGGGGCTGCGGGATTCTACGAGGCCGTGACCAAGCTCTTTGAGGACGTGATATACAAGACCCAGGTGGTGGACAGCGTACTCACCAAGAACGAATTTCTCCGCAGCAAGGGCTTCTGGGCAAGGGCAGTTGGCTCCTTTATGAGTGAACCGACCACAACGGCAAGTATGCTGATCGACGCCTATGACAAGTTCTCAACAGACATGCAGCGCGGCATGAGCCGCCAGGAGGCATGGAAGAAGAACCGGGGCATGATCGGGCGTACCGCCTATGTGTACGCAGTGGGGGCGATTCTCCTGGCCGTGGTACAGGCGGCGGCGGACGCTTTGCGGGGCGACGATGATTATGAGAGCTTCTGGGAAAAGCTGCTTGAGGCTTTCGGCGGAAACATCGTCGAAGAGATAAACCCGGTCAACAAACTGCCTGTATTCAGCGACCTCTGGGAATTATTCAAGGAGATGCTGAGTACCTGGGGCGTGGACACCTACGGCAACCCGCCGCGCTCGGTGCTTATGCAGTGGTACGACAGCCTCATAAAAGCCAGCGATATTCTTCACGACAAGGTCACCGGGCAGGAAAGCAACTACGGCTGGTATGCCTTCATCTATAAGACATTGCAGGTGGCTTCCGGGATCTCCGGCCTGCCGATGGCAGCAGCCACGAGGGAAATCATCACCGCGTGGAACAACATCGTCGGGTTCTTCGCCCCAAGTTTGAAGCTGAAGACCTATGAGCCCAGCGAACAGGCGCAGATCAAGTATGCTTACCAGGACGGCTATCTCACCGCAGAGGAGGCCACGGAGCAGCTTATGGAGCAGGGCCTTGCGGAGAACGAGAACGAGGCGTACTGGCTGATCCAGGGCTGGGAGGCCGGAGACGATTATTCCCGGTTTGATGAGCTTTACGACGCTGTTCGCAACGGCGGAGACTTCAAGGGGGCCATGGACGAGCTTACCGCCCACGGCTATACCGAGAAGGATATCATCAGCAAGGTTAAGAGCCAGATCGGGCAGTGGTACAAGGACGGAGAAGTGAGCAAGACGCAGGCGGTCTCCATGCTGACAAAGTACGGGGAGATGAGCGCCGAGGACATCACCAGGCAGGTAAACAAGTGGAGCAGCGTGGTCGTAACCGGCATTGAGTACGACGACATTAAGGACGAGTATCTGGCCGGGAATATCACCGCTTCAAGGGCTGCTGAGATGTATGTTAAGTACGGCGGCTTATCGCAGAATGAGGCGGAGCTGAAGGTCAAAGTCTTTGAATGGCAGAAGGAGGTCCCCAACTGCGACGAGATCACTACTTCCGCGATCAAGGACTATGACGAGATCGCGGGGCCGGCAGGAATCTCCAGAGCGGTTTATTACAATGCCTGGGTGGAGTACAAGGACACCCCGGCAGACTATGACGAGAAGGGAGAAAGCATACCTTATTCCAAGACCAGGAAGGTCATGCCCCTTATCAACGCGCTGCCGCTTACGGCGGATCAGAAAACCGCGCTTGCCCTTTGCTGGTGGTCAGAGGCTACCGTGCGCAAATATAAGCTGTGGTAAAACAATGAAGCAGAACGGCTCCGGGATAGAGAACCCGGGGCCGTTTTTGTTATGCTTAGGTCACCAAGTTTGAGGGGCGAGGTACACAAATGAATTATTCCACTTACAGAGCATCGCTGGACATCCATGCGTCGGGATCTCAGGCTGTACTGCACGCCAAAAAGGGCGAGACCAAGCGCAGGATTTTAATCATGCTGACAGAGAGAGGCAAGCCCTATCTCATCAGCTCAGACTGCACGGCGGTTTTCACGGCCACAAAGCCCGACGGCAACATCATCTACAATGACTGCGCCATTGACAACAACATTATCTGCTACAACTTCACCGAACAGACCACGGCGGCAGAGGGAAAGCTGGACTGCGAGATCAGGCTTTACGGCGCAGACAACGCGCTGATCATCAGCCCGGGCTTTGACCTCATCGTGGACGCTCCGGTTTACGAGGACGGGGACGTGATTGAGAGCGGTACGGAGGTTTCCGCGCTGACTGCGCTCGTCTCTGAGACGACCACACTTATCAATACAGTGAACACCAAGCTGGAGAACGGGGAGTTCAACGGGCCGAAGGGCGAGGCGGGGGGCTTTTACACCCCGGCGGTCACCCAGCCGGACGCGAACACCATACGGATGTCCTTTACGCCCAGCAAAGAGAACATGCCGAATGTTGAGCCGGTGGATATTACACTCCCGGCTGGCGGGGGCGGTGGTGGAACCACTACCCACGGAATTGTCTGGAATTTGGTCAACGTGACCAGCTCCAATAATGTGGCTTCTGTGGCTGACGGGGCGCCCCTGGTAGCTGTGCTGACCCCGGCAGACGGATATGCGCTGGGCGATGTAACAATCACCATGGGCGGCGAGGTTGTCACAGGAGCGTGGAACGCTGACACAGCCACCGTGACCATCCAGAGCGTGACCGGAGATGTGATGATTTCCTGCACCGGTGTGGAGCAAACAGGCCCGGTGGATACCAGCCCTGTAATTGCACAGTCTGATGCAGGTTACAACTCATCCGGCGTAGTCACGTCATTCCCGGGTGTCGCCATAACAAAGTCCTATGAATTTACCCCGGATATCGATGGTATTAAGGCGTCCGGTTATTATGACGAAACTAATGATTATACAATCTGGGCAGGTACATCAGGCATTGTTGCAGTATATACGCCAAACACGAAAATGGTTGAGGCAGGGTATTCCACGTCCGGGATGACGACCAAAGCTTCAAAAACTGTTTTGTTCCGGGACGGCGTGGTAGCTTACACAATTTCCAATTCGTGTCTGACAAGCAGTAATACACAAGTTACATTACCATTTCCCCGGCAAAATACTAATGCTATGTACGCAAACAGTATTGCATTTACAATTTCCGAGCTGGATGCAGACGATAGCTATGCATACTGGACTACCAATACTTATACCGTTTTACCGGTTGGTGTGCGCTCGGGCGATATTATCTTCGCCGGGAAAAATACACCCTACTACGGCATGGCCAACATCGACGGCACCATGCTGGGCGGAGAAGCTGCAACTGCGCTTAGCCTTGATGATGATATTGCGCAGGATTACGGAGTGGCAACGTTATCACTGACACCGGATTTGGTAGCTGACACAAGCTCGGCATATGGCTTATCAAGTGCTTATGCAAGCGTACTGGAGACGATCCGGGATGAATGGATGATCGAGTACAACGGCAACGCCAATAAAATCCC
This sequence comes from uncultured Clostridia bacterium, assembly GCA_946061515.1. Lineage (GTDB taxonomy): Bacteria > Bacillota > Clostridia > Oscillospirales > Oscillospiraceae > Limivicinus. The sequence continues at coordinate 9,603 of CAMGRL010000017.1, read as the reverse complement.
GATCATTATTCATACTGACCAGCACGGAAGAATGACAAACGGCGGCAATGTCAAAGGCTTGTTTAACACCATCGGAAAGGCATTTAGTCTGCATGATATATCAAAAGTTATGAATCTCGGAGATACCGTTTCTGTGGAGTGGAAGGACGCGGATACAGATCATCCGCTGCTGTCCTGTACGGCACTGGAAAACTATCTGTCCACGGTTGAAGCAATCCCGTTTTCCAAGCGGCTTGAGGTTTTTGGCAATCACGACACATGGTATTACAACGGATACAATGACGAGGGCAATGCCGTAGGAACAAGGTATCCATCCACGCAAAACCACCTGTATAAATATTTCCGCAACATTTACAAGAAGTCTAACGGCAACAACACCGGGTATTTTGCCGTGTACGACGATTATTTCAACGTCAAATATGTTGTCGTTTCCGCCTATGAATACCAAAACGGAACGATTTCAGACCGAATGACTTCTGAGCAAATCGAGTGGATCATCCGGGAATTCAGCAAAGACGATGGATATGACATTGTTGTTGTGTCCCATTGTCCGCTTTACTGGGATGATGTAACGGGTACTTTCCCGGAAGGTGCCCCAACTACAACGGAAACGCTTAGAATAGCAGACGATGGGATTGATGCGCTGTGGGCTGGACGGAAAAACAAAACCAGCGGCACAGTCAACGATTCTGACGGCGGTTCTCACACGTTTGACTTTACCGGATGCACATCCAACCTTTTGTGTGCATTGCATGGGCACACCCATAGGGCAGGCTACAACTATGTGAGCGATTCGCTTCTGTCCGTTGCATTCGACTGGTTTGCGAATGAGTCCATGTATTTCTGCCTGATCGACAGGGAAGATATGGAATTAAAGGTCTGGAAGTTCATCGGCTCTGACGGTGATGCGCCGGAATATCTGACCTGGGTGGCACCGTTTGACAAGCAATAATCTGAGCCGAAAGTGAACCAACACCCCACGATCTGGTGGGACTGTATGTGGAGAAAGGGGCATAAATGGCTACATTCGAAGAGGAATATAAGAAATACAGCACCAGCAGGGCGGAGGCAGAGGTGAGAACATGACAGTACATATCTCTATGCAGAGCATTATCACGGCAGGAGCCTGTGTGGCGGCCATCATCGCCATTGTGGGATATATGTTTAAGGCACATGACTGGTACACCAAGCAGAACAGTCAAGATATTGAGATCAAGGCAATCAAAGAGGAGCAGCAGCTTCTCACATATGGCATTCTCGCCTGCCTGAAGGGGCTGAAGGAACAGGGCTGCAACGGGCCCGTTACGGAGGCTATCAATAAAATAGACAAGCACCTTAACAAGAGGGCGCATGAATAGGAGATGATACGATGAGCAAAACCGAAAACGCCATTTCCCAGATGGAGAAATGGGCGGCAGACAACAGTCACGGCTATGACCAGGCGAACCGCTGGGGGCCGGACTACGACTGCTCCAGCGCGGTTATCTCTGCATGGGAACTGGCTGGCGTTCCGGTGAAATCGAAAGGCGCTACATACACCGGAAACATGAGAGGCGTTTTTCTCCGCTGCGGATTTGAGGACATTACCAGCAAAGTGAATCTCAGTACCGGCTCCGGCCTGAAGAGGGGCGACGTGCTCCTCAATGTAGTGCATCATACCGCGATGTACTGCGGCGACGGCAAGGAGGTAGAAGCCTCCATCAATGAGCGCGGAACTACCACCGGAGGAATGACCGGCGACCAGACCGGCGGAGAGTTTAAGGTTAGGTCTTACAGGAACTATCCGTGGGACTGCGTACTGAGATATTCAGAAGAGGGTGGGGACTGCAATGTCCCTGCCAAAACGGAAGGAGGTGGCTGCAAAGTGGATCTTCCGATTTTGAGAAGAGGAAGCAAAGGCAACAGCGTCAAGTCTCTCCAGATCCTGCTTGAAGGCAACGGCTGTTCCGTTGGAAAATATGGAGTTGACGGAGAATACGGCAGCGACACAGAAACTGCCGTCAGGAGATATCAGTCCAAGAAAGGACTCACAGTGGACGGTATTGCAGGCCCGGCAACATGGTCTGCATTGCTGATATAAATAAGGAGGTATACATCATGGCAGACTGGCTTATTCGTGCACTGAAAACCTTCGTGCAGGCATTCTTCGGCGTTCTGATCCCGGAGCTGTGCGTTATTCTCAACGGCGGCTTTCCCGAGAGTATCGAGACCACTTGGGTGATCTTCGGCCCTATCGTGGCGGCGGCACTTTCCGCCGGTATTTCCGCTGCATGGAACATCATCAGTGAGAAGCTCAAGGAACCTTAATCATGGAAAGAGGGACGGCCAAATGGCTGTCCCTCTTCTATTTTTGAGTAGTAACAGGAGTAGTAATAGAGCTATTTTTTTCTGTTTTTCTCTGTTTTTTGAGTTTTTATCGCAGTAACGCGAAAACCCGCAAAGCCCAATGTTTTCAAGGCTTTGCGGGTTTTTGTCTGGTCCGAGTGACTGGATTTGAACCAGCGGCCTCTTGAACCCCATTCAAGCGCGCTACCATCTGCGCTACACCCGGATATTCTTTTTTTACCGCTTTTCTTGCGGCCTGATTATATTACCACAACTGTTTTCCAAATGCAATACCCAATTTTACTTTTTTTCGCCGGATAAAATGTGGGCGGCCACCGGGGCCGCCCTTACTCTATTTTCAAAATGCTGCTTTTACTCCGTAAAATGGATGTGATTGTTGATATGGTCCTGGCAGAAGCAGTGGTAGCCCTGGCAGCGGGAGCAGTACCGGAACTCCAGTTCGGGATGATCCGTGTCCGTCCGGCCGCAGACCGCGCACTTGTGATTATACAGCTTCTGCTCCTGCTGGCGGCGGATCCGCTGGGATTCCCGGCGGAAGCTCACCGTGTTTTTGCTGCTTCGCCTGGGCCGCAGCCTCCAGAGCTGCCCGCCGCAGAAAATGAAGAAGTTCAGCACGGCTACCAGAGGCAGCATATTCAGGGGGAAAGGCGTGGTAAACAGCGCCACCACAAACAAGGCCGCATCCGCAATCGCCAGATACTTGATCTTGATGGGGATACAGAACATCAGCAGAAGCTGGGTTTCAGGGAACAGCACCGCGAAGGAGAAGAACATGGAAAGGTAAATATATGTGGCGGTCAGGGAAAGATTGATCCCGCTGATAAAATACACCGCAAAGCCATAGAGCACCGTCAGGATCACGCCGGTGAAAAAGTAAATTGTGAACTGGCCTGTGCCCCAGTACTGCTCCAGCGTGCTGCCGACCCAATAATAAAAATAGAAGGCGATGAAGGCCAGCATACCCGTGCTGGGCGGGTAGAGCATAAAGGTCACCAGCCGCCATACCTGCCCGTGGAGGATATGAGAGGGCGAGAAGGTCAGATAGTTCATCAGCACCGGATTGATGGCCCCCAATATCCAGAAGGCCACGTTGCCGATGGTGATATACAGCATCAGATTCTTTATGCCGAAATTGGGGTGCTTGTAGCAAAAGCGCTCCACATAGTTCATTGGGTCTTTCATCGCATTGACTCCTGTCGGTGGAATTTTGATGCGGGACGGCATGGTGGGCCGTCCTGCAGGGAGCAGGGCTGGAACTACTATACCCTTTTTCACAGGCAAAGTCTATGAAAAAATTGTAAAGGCTGAAAATAATCCTTTATGTTTTCAGTAAGCTGTGGTATTATGGTAAACGTATATTTACGCTTGGAGGCAAATATGCCGGATAATGAGATCAAAAACGAGATCGTCGAGGGGCGAAACGCCGTTATTGAGGCCCTAAGGGCCGGGCGCGCCATCGACAAAATTTTCATAGCAAAGGGCGATGTGGACAAGACTCTGGGCCATATCGCGTCCAAGGCCCGGGATAAGGGCATTGTGGTGGTGGAGTGCGACCGGAAAAAGCTGGATTTTATGAGCCAGACCCATGCCCATCAGGGCGTCATCGCGCTCTGCGCCGTGCGGGAATACTGCACAGTGGAGGACATCTTCGCCGTGGCCGAGGAGCGGGGCGAAAAGCCTTTCGTCATCGTCTGTGATGAGATCAGCGACCCCCACAACCTGGGCGCCATCATCCGCAGTGCCGAGTGCGCCGGGGCCCACGGCGTCATCATTCCCAAACGCCGCAGCGCCGGGCTCACCGCCATTGTGGACAAGTCCTCCGCCGGAGCGGCCGAGCACATGGCCATTGCCAGAGTACCCAACATCCCCGCCGCCATCAAGGAGCTGAAGGACCGGGGCCTCTGGGTCTACGGCACCGCTGCTGACGGGCAGAGCGACCTGTGGCACACCGATTTTACCGGAAGCGTGGCGCTGGTCATCGGCTCTGAGGGAGACGGCATGGGCCGTCTTGTGCGCGAGAGCTGCGATTTCATCGTCAGTCTGCCCATGAAGGGGCAGGTCAGCTCCCTGAACGCCTCCGCCGCCGCCGCGATCGTCATGTACGAAGTACTGAGACAGCGGAGCGTTTGACCCGATACCGGCAAGCATGCCGCCGCGCAGGGCGGTCTCTGCGCCTGACCGGCAATACGATCGGTCCGCGTTTTTACAGATAAAGATAAAGGTATGAAATCTTATGGACAGATATGAGCAGGATCATGACCTGACGGAATTGAATATAGATCTGTCGCTGGATGATATTTTGTTTGAGTATCAAGGGGATATCCCGGCTGCTCCCTCTCCCGCTGCGGAGCCGGAGGAGGACCCGGACGACGGCTTTTTCCGCATTGCCGGAGAGCCGGCAATAAATACCCGACGGGAAGCTCCCAAGCATCAGCAGCCTATCCCTGATGCTGAACATTTCTGGGACCTGCCCGGTACGCCGGTGCAGGAAACGCCCGCTTCCGACGAGACGTATTTCCCGGATCTTTCCGGCGCCCCTGCCGCAAAGCAGCCTGCCGCCGAACCGGAGCCGCCCGCACCGCCTGCCGGAAGAAAGAGCTCCCTGCCCAGCGAGGACGAGATCCGCGCCTACATGGAGGCTTACGCCCGGGGCGATTTTTCTGACAAGGACAGCCCTCAGCCCATCCCTGAAAGCGAGCCGGAGTTTGATCCCCGCTTTCTGATGAAGGCGGATTACGAACAGGGTCCGGACGTGATGATGTACGGCGACAGTCATACCGACATCAGCCCGGACGAGGATTATGAGCCGCCCAGGAAGGTGGATTATGTCTCCACCTACGCCCCCGATCAATTTGACCGGGACGAGGGCGAGGCGGAAGAGGCCGACCCGGAGCCTGAATTTGTGGGACGGTTCCGGAAAAAACAGGCCGGGAAAAAGAACAGGAAAAAAGGAAAAAGCGGCTCTGCGTCTGCTTCCCGCGGGTCTCAGCCTTTGCGCGGGGAAGATTCCGGGGACGCTGCTTCCCGCGCGGATCTCCCATCACAGGAACCGCAGGATGCGGAGCGCGCCGGCCGAGGCCGGAGCAGCGACGAGGAGTTCGCCGACAGCTTCCGGGACTACGGCGCCACGCCCGCCCGCTATGCCGAGGATGACGATTACGACACGGAGCGGGAGATCAACGAAGCGGCCGAGTTCAACAGCAAGGAGGACTTTTTCCCCTCCAGCTTCAAGGAATACCTGTTTTCCATCGTCACCTCCCTGCTTTACAAGTTTCGGGGCGGGGCCGGCGGCTCTGCCACCGTGCAGGAGGACGACGAAGACCTGGGCCAGGAGCTCACGGCCAAGGCCGCTTCTGCCTACTATGGCAGCTTTATCAAGCCCATGCGCCTGCGTCTGCGCGTCAGCCTTCTTCTGCTGCTGTTGATGGCCTGGTTATCCCTGGGCCTGCCCGTGACCGGTCTGCTGAAGAACTACCGGGTAGCCGGGCTGTTCTGTCTGGGCTTGCAGCTTTGCATTATGCTGCTCAGTCTGGACGTGGTCACAAATGGCGTGATGAGCGCCGTTCGCCGCCATCCGGGCGCAGAGACCATGTCTGTCCTCAGCTGCCTGCTCACCTCCATTGACGCGCTGCTGACCGGCCTGACCGACTTTACCGGGGCGCACATCCCCTTATGTCTCATCTCTTCTCTCTCCCTTGTGGGGATTCTGGCGGCCAACCTGTTCAGCTGCCGGGGCCTGCGCAAGGCGCTGCGCGTCCCCGCCATCGGCTTAAACGCCTATACCGTCAGCGGTGAAACCGGGCTGAACAAAGGGCAGATCACCCTTCTGAAGTCCCTGCGTTCATCCAAGGGCTTTGTGCGCCGGGCCGAGGAAGCCACCCCTGACGAGGAGCTGTTCCGGAAAATCTCTGTTCCGGTGATGATCCTTGCGGTGCTGTTCTCGCTGATCATTGCCATTGTGAAGAAAAGCTTCACCGATCTGGCCTTCATTCTCTCGGCAGTGTTCTGCCCTGCCGTGCCGCTCAGTGCTCTGCTGTGCTTTGCCCTCCCCTTCTTTACCGGTTCCGTGCGCATTTTCTCCAGTGGAGCGGGGATCGCGGGCTGGTCCGGCCTCTGTGACATCGGGCAGAGCAAAAACCTGATCGTCACCGACCGGGATCTGTTTCCCGAGGGGACGGTTGAACTGGTCAGCCCAATTATCTGCGTTAATGTTGATCAAAAGCGCATTATTTCTTATGCGGCAAGTATGCTCACCGCCTCCGGCTGCAGTGTGGCCAGCTGTTTCACCGATCTGATGGAGCGGACCGGCTGCACTACACGAAAGATCGAAAACTTTGAAGCGCTTCCCGGCGGCGGGATGAGAGGCATTATTGACGGTTCTGTGGTTCTCTGCGGCAGCAGTGACCTGATGCAGCTGATGAACGTGTGGGTCCCTCATCAGCTGGTGGATCGCACGGTCATTCTTCTGGCTGTGGACGGGGTCCTCTACGGCATTTTCGATATGAAATACACCGCCGACCCGCAGGTACGAAAGGCCCTGATCGCTCTGATGCGCTCCAACCGCCACCCCATCTTTGCCCTGCGCGATTTTAACGTCACTCCCGAGCTGCTCCGCCGCTGCTTTGACGTGGCCACAGACGGCTATGATTTCCCGCCCTATGTGGACCGCTTCAAAATGAGCGAAGGCACCCCGTCCGAGGACAGCAAGGTCGCCGCCGTGGTCTGCCGTGAAGGGCTGGGCCCGCTCACCCACATGGCCGACACCGGGCGCAGCATGTATGTCACCATCCAGCTGAACACCCTCATCACCCTGCTCAGTGCTGTGCTGGGTATGCTGATCGTGTTCATCAAGCTGGTGGGCGCGGGCAGCATCGGCGTGGGATTTTTGTTCTGGTACATGATTTTGTTGTTAATCCCCGTCGTGATTTTGAGCTTTATTCTGAAAGCCTGAGCATGCGACCCGGTTTTCGGGCCGCCACACAGGGCGGCCCCTACGGTTTCCCGAAAAAGGACCAAATCGAAACCCAACGAAGTGGATTCGATTTGGAGAGGAAGAAAAAGGGAACAGAACGTAGTTTTCGCGGATAGCGGAAACGGAGCGCCGTGAGCTTCTTCTGACGACGTAGGGGCGACCCTTGCGGTCGCCCGGATGTGCCGGGCTGGCGGGTGGGGGCAAGCCCCGCCCCTACGGCACGATTTGCGTGCAGGCAAGGCCGGGGCAAAAATAACTGTTGCCAAAAGACCGGCAATTAGTGTATAATGAATTGATTGTTGTTTGACGAAAAAGAATTATTCTTTTCACATATACTTTGACAGAGAGGAAGCAACACATGAGCTACGAAACCAAAAACATCCGCAACATTGCCCTGCTGGGCCACGGCAACACCGGTAAAACCAGCCTTGCCGAGAGCATGCTGTACATCACCGGCGCGATCGACCGCCTGGGCAAGGTCAGCGACGGCAACACCGTCTGCGACTGCGATCCCGAAGAGATCTCCCGCCAGATCACCATCTCCACCTCTGTGGCCCCGGTGAACTTCGCCGGCTGCAAGATCAACGTTCTGGACTGCCCCGGCTTCTTCGACTTTGCCGGCGACGTTCTCTGCTCCCTGCGCGCAGTGGAAGCGGGCGTCATTCTCTGCTCCGCCAAAGATACCGGCGAGAGCGTGGCCGTAGGCGCTCAGCGCTCCTGGAAGTACCTGAAGAACGCAGGTCTGCCGGTCATGTTCTGCATCTCCAAGTGCAAGGAAGAGCACGGCGATTACTTCAAGGCCCTGAACACCCTGAAGGCCAAATACGGCAGCATCGTCTGCCCTGTCACCATCCCCTCCTCCGACGGCTCCGGCGTTATCGACCTGGTCCACAACGTGGCCTACAAGACCGTGGGCGCCAAGTTTACCAAGGGCCCCGTGGACGCTGCCGACGCTGACCGGGTGGAAGAGCTGCGCGCTGAGCTGATGGAAGCCGCCGCAGGCGCCACCGAAGAGCTGATGGAGAAGTTCTTCGATACCATGGAGCTGGACGAGGCTGACATCGTCGAGGGTCTGAAGGTCGGCGTGAAGGAGCGCTCCGTCGTTCCCGTGTTCGCCAGCGACGCCATGACCAACGTGGGCACCGCCGCCATGCTCCAGGGCATTGCCGATTACTGCCCCGCCCCCGAGGCCAAGGCCGGCCCCGCTCTGGGCTTTGTGTTCAAGACCGTGTCCGACAAGTTCGGCAAATACAGCTACATCAAGGTTCTGGCCGGCAAGGTCACTGCCGGTATGTCCCTGCGCAACTGCCGCGCCTCCAGCACCGACAAGCTGGGCCGTATGTACACCATGTGCGGCAAGAAGAGCACCGAAGTCACCGAGGCCGTCTGCGGCGATATCGTGGCCATCGGCAAGATGGACTGGAAGACCGGCGACGTGGTCGTAGACGGCAAGGACGATGTGGAGCTGCCCGCCATCGAGATCCCCGAACCCTGCTACTCCATGGCCATTTCCCCCAAGACCAAGGGCCAGGACGACAAGGTTGCCGCAGGTCTGGCAAAGCTCAACGAGGAAGATATCTCCTTCACCCTGGTCAACAACGCCGAGACCCACCAGATGGTCATCTCCGGCGCAGGCGACATCCAGATCGGCGTGCTCTGCTCCAAGCTGAAATCCCTCTACAACGTGGACACCGAGCTGTCCCCCGCCCGCGTTGCTTACCGTGAAAAGATCAAGTCCAAGGTGGAGGCCCACGGCCGTCACAAGAAGCAGTCCGGCGGTTCCGGCCAGTTCGGCGATGTGTGGATCCGTTTTGAGCCCCAGGAGGAGCAGGACGACATGATCTTCGCCGAGGAAGTCTTCGGCGGCTCCGTTCCCAAGAACTTCTTCCCCTCCGTCGAAAAGGGTCTGCGCAACGCAGTGCAGAAGGGTGTTCTGGCAGGCTACCCCCTGGTGGGCCTGAAGGCTACTCTGTACGACGGCTCCTACCACCCTGTGGACTCCAACGATATGGCCTTCCAGACTGCCGCCCGTCTGGCTTACCAGGACGGCATTCCCAAGGCCAAGCCCACCATTCTTGAGCCTATCGGTCAGCTCTTCGTCACCATTCCCGACGAGTACCAGGGCGCCATCATCGGCGACATCAACTCCAAGCGCCGCGGCACCATGATGGGCTCCATGCCCGCCGACGACGGCATGACCACCATCGAGGCCGAGGTGCCCATGGCCGAAATGACCACCTACACCATCGACCTGCGCTCCATGACCCAGGGCTCCGGCTCCTTCA
>CAMGRL010000016.1 GCA_946061515.1 uncultured Clostridia bacterium | reverse complement strand
GAACCTGATTGAATCCGGATTTGCGTTTCTGAGATAGTAAAGCGCTTCGCAAAAGTAAAAAGTAAATATAAGCGATAACCAGATGAATGCCCCCCTGATGCGGATTTCTCCTCATCAGGGGGCATTTTTGCGCCCATTTCCCGACTGAAACAGAACGGTAGGGGCCAGCAAGGCGGAGGCAGCCCGGGACAAGCTGCCGGGGCAGTATCAGCAGCAGGCCAACGATCTGTCCGCCCAGTACGAGAGAAACCGCCGGAATTTCAACCTTCAGGCGGCGGGCGCGGGGCTGAACAGCGGCACGGCCAGCCAGGCGGCGCTGGCCCAGAACAGCGCGTATCAGCGGGACATGGGCAATCTGCGCACTTCTCAGGCCGACGCGATGACGGAGGCGGACAGGGGCATCGCGGAGCTGGAGCGGCAGTATCAGGCAAACGTGTCCTCCGCCATCGCGGACAACGACTACCAGCGTGCCCAGGCGCTGCTGAATGAGTACAACAACGGCTACACCCGGGACCTGAACACGGCCAAGACCCTTGCGGCCTATGGGGATTTCTCCGGCTACGCCGGGCTTTACGGCCAGGAGACGGCGGCCAACATGGCCGCCCTCTGGAAGGCCCAGAACCCGGACCTGGCCTACAACACCGGCAGAATGAGCGCCGAGGAGTATAAGGCCATCACCGGGAAGTACCCGAAAGGGTATCAGCCGGCGTATACGCCGCAGCCTGAGCCCGATCCTGAACCTGAAGGAAAAGGTCTGGATACAAGGGGCATGTCTACGATCCTGAGCTGGGTGCGAAACGCCGGAGACAGGGACAGCCTGAGCAATGTGGTAAAGCAGATCGCGCAGAGCAATGCGCTGAAAAACATGAGCGAAACACAGTACGCCCTGTTCAAGCAGCAATTGAACGATAAGAAATACAGTCTGGGGTAAGGAAAGTGCATGGTATCACGGCAAAACGAAATATACAGCATTCTCGGCATATGCTGGGGCGAACAAAGCAGCCCGGCCAGCCCTGCACCGCGCACCCGGCAGGAGGAGATATTCGACATTGTTTCTTTTCCTGCGGTTTCCCGCCGGACTTCCCCCAATGATGTAGGGGCGACCCTTGCGGTCGCCCGCCCCCAAGGCTCCCCCACCGGGGAGCCCTGGACCCCTCAGCCGGCTGCGCCGACAGCTCCCCTTTCAGGGGAGCCTTCCGGCGGGGAGAACTACGGCGCACTGGCGGGAATCATGGCGCCGTGGCATAACAGGAATCAGCCCGCGCCGCAGAGCAGCCCCGGCGGCGCCATAGTGAACAGCGGCGGCTTTTCCGGCACAAGCGGGAGCTTTGCAAAGCCGGAAAGTCAGAACAGCCAAAATAGTGAAAGCGGCTTCGGCAACGGCAGTGGCAAGGGCGGCGGAGGCTTTTCCGGGGGCGGAGGCGGCCGGGACGGCAGAGCCGACCAGATCCAACAGGATCTTGACTATGCGGAAAGCCGGCTCAAAACGCTGAAGATAGATTACGCTTACGCAGAAACGCCTGAACAGATCTTCAATTACGGCAGACAGATAGAGGAGGAACAAGCCCGAATAAAGGAGCTGAAGAGCAAACTGGAAAAGGTTCGCCCTTCTTCTAAAAAAGTGAATATCGCCCAACTGATCGGCGGCACGATAGAGCAGGGGGCCGGTCAGACGGTGCAGAGTTATACCGATTCGGCAAACGCGCTTTTCGGAGGCTTTACGCAAGAGCTTTGGACTTTGCTCGGAGAAACTGTGAACGCTGTGGCAGGCAAGCAAGTCGTGGGAGAGACGACCAACCCCATAACCGCATTGGCTGAATGGGTACGTGAGACCAATCGCAGAGAGGCGGAATACTATGAGGCGAACGCGAGCGGAAATAAGGCAGCGGAGCTGGTGAACAAATATGGACCAATGGCCTTTTCCGTTTTGCCGGACGCTGTCTTAGCCTTTCTGACAATGGGCATGAGCACAAGTGCGCAGGATACAACCAGGAGCCTTCAGATTGCCTCAAATATTGCGCAGAGCGGAGAACTTGCCCAAAAGATAAAATCCATTGCAAACGCAACGGTCAATATGATGAAGTCCCCCAACTGGTTGAATAGTATCTTCCGAACCGTAGGCTCCAACTATGAAGCTGCCCTGGCCGACGGAGCTTCAGAAGAGCTGGCGTCGCTGTACGCATTGGCCACCGGGTGGAATAATGCGACGATAGAGGTGGGTGGCGTAGTCGATGATTTAGGCGGTATTCAGGCGCTCCCTGAGCAGATTCAGGCCCTCGCAAAACAGGGCGACAGCGGTTTTTTCTTACCGTGGGTAAAAAGCACAGGCAGCGAAATCTTCGAGGAAGGTTTGCAGGGCATATTAGAGCGGGGACTGAAAACCGTTTATTCCGACGATGTTCCCATATACTCCAATGAAAACCCCAATGCGATCATCAACCCGGAGCTGATGAAAGAAGAGGCCAAGGATGCGTTCATCATCAACAGCATATTGGGCGCAGGTCAGATCAGCGCGGAGGCTGTCCGGCGGGCGCTCCAGGTACCGGCCAAAGTCGATGTGAATGATCAGAACCTCATGGAGAACGAAAACAGTGTTATCCGGCCGCAGGAAGGGACAAATTTTCCCGCCGACCCGGGCGATCTGGAAACGCTGAACCCGGAAACCAAACTGGCCCTCAATCAGGACTGGAAAAACCCTGACGATTCACCCTATGTCGGCAACAATTCCTTGCAGAATGCCAATCAACATGATACAATGCCGTCAGATTATCCTCTGGACCGGTCAAACATCATAAGCGACGGCAGCCATATATATAGAGGTAAGCTGAAGCCCAACTGTACATATACGACCGGTGAACACGACTATATCTATGTGACAAACAGCGAGGGACTGATCGAATACGCCAGAGTGGATGAGCTGCAATTAAAAGAACACGATCAAAGGCTCCCCCATTCCCGCAATACCCCCGGAAAGCTGGCCGGAGATGATGCGGGGCATCTTTTCGGAGACCTATTCGGCGGATCGCCCAAACTGGACAACTTGGTGTCCCAGGCGAGGGAGGTCAATCGAAAGGAATTCAGAAAAATTGAAAGAGAGTGGGAAGCTGCGCTGAACAATAAGCAGAAAGTATCCGCTGAGATCAGAATCAGTTATGATACGGGAAGTTCCCGACCTTCGAAATTCACAATATATTATTCGATAAACGGCTTGACCAGTATAAAAACAATCTATAATTGAAAACAGGAGAATAACTTATGGCAAAGATTTTTGAAGATGAATTCATGGATCTGCAGGCGGATTATGTTTCGCTGTGCATGGAGGCGATGGAAGGAATTGCGGATGAGATTTTTATTTATATCTCAAACGAAGCGACTTGCCATATGTTCCATACCTTCTGCCGGGTAAAGGGGCAGATAAAAACCATTGACCAGCTTTTTCCGCCCAGTTTACAGAGAGACCTTTTGTTGATAGGAACCGAAGATGTCGATAAGTTCAACAAGCTGTGCAAGCAATACGGCAAGCCCGCGCCTACCGAGATCAGGCTTCACTATTTGGTGAAAAACAATTCTCTGGATGCGTATTACAAATATGAGCCTGTATGTCCTGCTGAATCTGACCTGAGCCAGAATGATGTACTCAGAGCATGGATTTTGGAGGAGAGAAAAAAGGATACGCCGCAGATGAACGAGAAGAAAAGCCCCTGGGCATTCTGGAAGAAATAAAAGGGCTGAAAACCCAATAAAGCAATAAACGGACCGGCGCGGGATATTCTCCCGCGCCGGTCAGTCTGTCGAAAAAGTCCAGTTTATGCTGGGCTTTTTTGCATATATGAGGTAAAATAAAGTGGGTGATGAAAGATGTTGGAACGTGGTAAACTGGATCGCGGCGTAGTGGAAATCGTAGACACAGAAAGCCTTGTCCCCGCCGAACATTTACTACGGAAAGTAGACGCGGCAGTGGATTTTAACCGCATTTATGAAATGGTAGCGCCACTGTACAGTGAAGATAACGGACGGCCCAGTGTGGATCCGGTGGTGCTGTTCAAGATGGTACTGATCCAGCACCTGTATGGGCTGCCTTCCCTGCGGCGGACGGCGGAAGAAGTCAACCTGAACGTAGCCTACCGCTGGTTTCTGGGCTATACGCTCCAAGAAGAAACGCCGCACTTTTCCACGGTGAGTTATAATTTCCGTCACCGCTTTACGACAGAAACGGTAGACCAGGTCTTTGCATGGATCCTGGAGGAAGTGGCGGAAGCGGGATACCTGTCTCCCAAGGCGGTCTTCATTGACGGCACCCACATCAAAGCCAATGCCAACACAAAGAAACAGGTAAAGGCCGAGATACCGGCAGCATCGAAACATTATGCCCAAGAGCTGATGGCGGAGGTCAACGCGGACCGGGAAGCTCATGGCAAGAAACCTTTCGATGACGATGACGAGCCGCCAATGCCACCAAAGAAGCGAAAGGACAACACCTCCCGAAAGAAACTGGCTCGCCGGAAGAAAGACAAGACTCGTATGGTCACGAAAAGCGTGACTGACCCGGACTGCGGTCTGTTCGTAAAGGGCAGCCATAAGCGGCAGTTTGCGTATGAGGCTCATACGGCCTGTGACAGTCATGGCTTTGTGTTGGAAACGGTGGTCACAGCCGGAAATGTCCATGACAGCGTAGCTTTTGACGAGGTATATGACAAGGTAACAGAAGCCTTTCCCGATGTGGAAAGCATTGTTGCCGATTCCGCTTACAAGACGCCCCATATCTGCAAGAAGGTTTTTGATGACGGCAGAGTGCTCTCTACGGCTTACAAGCGCCCGCAGACGATGAAGGGTGGCCATGAGTGGTGGAAATATGTCTATGATGAATTCTATGACTGTGTGATTTGCCCGGAATACCAGATTCTCAAATATGCCACCACAAACCGGGACGGTTACAGGGAATACAAGAGCGATCCAAGGATTTGCGCAAATTGTCCCACCAGAGAGCTTTGCACTCATTCCAAGGACTGTGTAAAGACCGTACAGAGGCATGTCTGGAAGGATTACGAGGACCTGGCGGACGACGCCCGTTATACACCGAAGCACCGGGATCTTTACAAGCAGCGGAAAGAGACCATTGAGCGCGTCTTTGCGGACGCCAAAGAAAAGCACGCTATGCGTTATACACAATACAGAGGCTTGGCCCAGGTGACAAACTGGGTGAAGCTTAAGTTTGCTGCCATGAATCTGAAAAAGCTGGCCAGTTGGAAGTGGAAGGAGCATTTTCTTCTCTCGTTTTACCGGCTTTTTCCCGTTATTTGCACCAGAAACCCGGCTGCCGCTTAATGCGCAGCCGGGTTTCTCGACAGACTGAAAAGCACCCTTTCGGGTGCTTTTTCATCCTTGCAGTTTTAAAAATCCGGGGATGGGCGTCACATGGGCCTTTTCGCAGTGGTCGGAGCACTCCCCATCCAGGGACCAGTTCATATCGGGGGGATTTTCCACGCAGATGTTTCTGGCCTGGAAAAATTCCACATAGGGGCAGGTGTAATCCTGCATCAGCAGGGAGCGGACGATCTGATCCAGCTCCACTAAGGTCTTGGGATTTTTGATCAGCAGCACCTCGAAAATGCCGTCGCAGGTGTTCACCACGCTCTCCGGCAGCTCGATGGTGCCGGCAATGGAGGTGGAGTTGCAGATAGCGCCGAAAATGTAGCTGTCCTCGTGGACAATGCCGTCGGCGGTGAGCTTCACCTGATAGGGCTTGATCTTGGGCAGGTCCTTGATGCCGTCCAGAATGTAGGCCGTGTGGCCCAGCATGTTTTTCAGGTTCTGGTCCGTGGTGTAGGACAGCCAGGAGAAGGCCCCGAAGGCCGCCACATAGGAAAAATACTGCTTCCCGAACTTGCCGATATCGTAGCGCGTCACCCGTCCGGAGGCGATGTTCTTCGCGGCGGTCAGGATGTCCGTGGAGAGCTTGTGGGAGGCGGCAAAGTCGTTGGTGCTGCCGCAGGGGATGTAGCCCAGGGGCACGTCGATGCCCGCTCGGGCAATGCCGGTTAGGGTCTCGTTCAGTGTGCCGTCGCCGCCGGTGCAGCAGATCAGCTCATACTGCCCGCCGTAGAGGGCGGCAAACTCGGTGGCGTCGCCCCGCTTGGCGGTGACCACCGTAGTCACCAGATAGCCCCCGTCCATCAGGGCGCGGATCATCTGGGGGATGTAGCGCAGGGCCAGCTTCTTGCCGGAGACGGGGTTGATGATGAGCATGGCCGGTTTCAGTCCGGTGTTCAGTTTGCTGTTGTCAAGGCTGTCCATGACGGCTCCTTTCCAGGGATAGGGGTGTTCTTATGCCAGCACTGCCCCGGCGATGTACAGGCAGAGGTAGGCGGTAGGGATGGAGAAAAGCAGGCTGTCCGCCCGGTCGAACATGCCGCCGTGGCCGGGGATCAGGTTGGAAAAATCCTTCACGCCGATCATGCGCTTGACCAGGGACTCGGCCAGATCGCCCAGCTGGCCCAGGGTGGAGGACACAAAGCAGGTGATGACGCAAACCCAGAAGGGGATGGCTGAGACGTTACGGAAGATATAAAACATCAAAACGCCTGTCAAAATGGAGGAAAGAGCGCCGCAGAGGCAGCCCTCGATGGTCTTGTTGGGACTCACATGGGGGGCCACCTTGTGCTTGCCGAAGAGCATGCCGCCGAAAAGGGCGAAGCTGTCGCAGATCCAGGTGGCGCTGGCCGCCAGGGCCAAAGTCTCCAGCCAGATGTCGCTGACGCTGATGACCATCAGCAGCGCAAAGAGAAAGCAGGGATAGCACACACCGGCCAGGGTGTACATGGCGCCGTTGCCGGAGACCTTCCGGTGCAGAATGCCGGAGAACAGGGCCAGATAGATGGCGCCGGCCATGGCGGCAATGTAGGCCGTGGCCCCGGCGTGAAACAGCGCCAGCAGGGCCTGGACCGAGATGTAGACATACATGACCCAGGCGCAGCAGTACACCTCCAGCTTTTCCAGATTGCGGCTCAGCTCATAGGCGCAGAGAATGCCCGCCGCGGCGAAAAACAAAACTCTTGTCACTTCGGAGACGGCGATGCAGGTAAAGGTGATGATCAGCAAAATTGCGCCGGATATTACTCTTTGCTTCAACGGAAAAATCCCTCTTTCTGTTTTTCTTCTTGGGGAAAATAACGGTGCGGGTACGCGGGCGGCCACACAGGGCCGCCCCTACGGCCTCCCGCCGGATTTGTGTTGGTGTTGTAGGGGCCGCCCTGTGTGGCGGCCCGCAATTCTCAGATTGGCGGTAAACTGGGGGGGAAATCTTAAGATAATCTTAAGATATCACAAAATCATCCTGTGCTCAAGACGCAAAAGGGCGCTTTTGTCTGGATTTCGGAACTTTAACAGTTTGTTAATCAATCCTTCTTCAGCTGGGAGCCGTCTGCGCGGAGATAGTAGCGACGCTTGCCCCGGGTTTTCAGGCCATATTCGATGGCGTCTCTGGGGCATATGCTGATACAGGCCATGCACTGGGTGCAGTTGCCGTCCCAGACGGGCCGGCCCTCCTCCAGGCGAATGTTGGCCAGGGGGCAGATCGTCTCGCATTGTCCGCAGCCGATGCAGTCCTCCGTGACCCGGTAGGGTTTGTCGCTGATATGCAGCTTATAGAAGGTCTCGTTCATTTTGGTGTGCAGGGAGCGGGTGTAGCCGCCGTTGGGGTCTTCAATGGTCCTGCCGCAGGCGATCATTCTGCCTGTGCTCTCAATAGGGGCAACGGCGGCGCGGATCATGGCCAGGGCGTCGTCATAGCTGGCGGAGTCGAACAGGGCAATATAGTTTTCGGGCATGATCACGGAGGACAGACCCATGAATTTGAAACCCAGCTCGCCGCAGAGCAGCTCCGCGTGTTTTGCCGAGGGGCCGGTGCTCTTGCCGCAGGTCAGCACAAAATAGGCCCGCATGTCCCCGGAAAAGCGGCTCTTCCGGAGAAAGTCCTCCACCACATGGGGCATGCGCCAGCAGTAGGTGGGGCAGACGAACACAAAGGGACTGTCCGAGTGAAAGTCGTACCGGGCGTCCGCATCGCCCCGTATCCTGGCGCGGAGAATATCGTTCATGCTCATCAGCTCGTCCCCTGTCTGGGACGCGATCAGGCTGGCGGCGTAGCGGCTGTTTCCGGTGCCGGAGAAGTAAAGAATCATGGCTCTGCCTCCCGATTTGGTTAAATTATTTTAAATATTGTAGCATACTTTTTTCGGGACAGCAAGCGGAGAAGGGAAGCAGAGGGGAGAAAAACAAAGGGAATGCGCCGAAAACAGACCGGCAGGCATTGACCGGCGATGATAAAGGACAGGAAAGAGCGGGAAAGAGAACGCCTGGCCATAGTTTTCCCCGGTTCCGTGATGGAACCGAAGGCAGTTATTGCCAGAAAAGGAAACAGCAAAAAGGCAAGCATTTTTTTCATCTTTTTCTTGTGCTTTGACCCGGCAGGTGGTATCTTAATAAAATAGCAAGCGAAAGGATCAATGCATATGAAAATTGTTGTTTTGGGCGGCGGTATCAGCACCGAACGCCATGTCGCCCTTGTGTCCGGCACCTCCGTGTGCAAGGCCCTCCGCTCTCTGGGGCACAAGGCCATATTTGTGGATATGTTTTTGGGCCTGGAGGACTATGAGGGCAGTCTGGAAGCGGCCTTTGACGCGCCCGACGGCTTCTGCGGCAGCGTTGCCATCGAAAAGGAGGCCCCGGACCTGGAGGCGGTGAAAGCTTCCCGGAAGGATAAAAGCCCCAGCCGCCTGGGAAAGAACGTGCTGGCGGTCTGCGCCCTGGCCGACTGCGTATTTCTTGGCCTCCACGGCGCGGACGGGGAGGACGGCAAAATTCAGGCCGCCCTGGATCTGCTGGGCGTGCCCTATACCGGCTCCAACTGCCTGAGCAGCGCCATGGCCGCCGACAAGGCTGTGTCCAAGCGCATTATGGAGTCCTGCGGCGTGCTGACCCCCAAATGGAGCGAGATCACATACACTGAGGCGGATATCCCCGCGCTGAGAGCGAGCCTGCCTGTGCCCTGCGCCGTCAAGGTGGTGGGCGGCGGCTCCTCCATCGGCGTGGCCCTGCCCGACACCAGGGATGAGCTTGAATCTGCCCTGCGGGATATCCTGCAGTACGGAAACCGGGTCATCGTGGAGGAAAAAATTCAGGGCCGGGAGCTGACCCAGCCCGTGCTGGGGGACCGCTACCTCAGCACCATTGAGATCGTCCCGCCGGAGGGCATGACCTTTGACTATGTGGCAAAGTACCAGGGCGGCGCGCTGGCCGCTCAGGAGCTCTGTCCGGCCCCCATTACGGAAGAGGAGCACCGGCTGGTAGGAGAGGCTGCACTGAAGCTGCACAGGGCCCTGGGCCTGTCTGTCTATTCCCGCACCGACTTTATCCTGGACAAAGAGGGCCGGGCCTGGTGCCTGGAGGTCAACAATCTGCCCGGCATGACCCCCGCCAGCCTGATTCCCAAGGCCGCGGCCATCGAGGGACTGAGCTATGCACAGCTCTGCGAAAAGATAGTGGAACTTTCCCTTGAACAGCGAAAAAAAGAGCGTTGTTAACAATTTTTTGATGTATTGGCCGGACGTTGTGATACAATCATAAATTGAAATTCAGTTATTTGGGTGAGAGCATGAGACAGCGTCTGGCACAATTTATGGCGGGCAGGAACGGAAACGATCAGCTTAACGTTTTCCTGCTTGTGATCGACATTATTCTGGTGCTTATCGGCACCATCGCCGGCGGAAAAGCCGGGGCAATAATTTATATTCTTGTCCTTGTCCTGCTGGTGCTTATCTATTTCCGCATGCTCTCCCGCAATCTGTACCGCAGGCGGGAAGAGAACGGAAAATTCATGCGGGTGAAATACAAGGTGTCCGCATGGCTTCGGGTAAGGCGCGAGCGCTGGGTGCAGCGCAAGGACTACAAGTTCTTTACCTGCCCTTCCTGCCACACCACCCTGCGGGTGCCCCGGGGACACGGCAAGATCAAGATCGTCTGCCGCAAGTGCGGCAGCTCCTTCACCGGAAAGTCCTGAGATGTTCGGCTATCTGGTGGCAAATACGGAGCTGCTGGACGAAGAGCAGCAGCAGCGATACAAAGCCTGTTACTGCGGGCTCTGCCGCAGTCTGAAGGAGCGGCACGGCCAGCTCAGCCGCTTAACATTGAACTTTGACATGACCTTTCTGGTGCTGCTTTTGGGCTCCCTGTACGAGCCGGAGGAGCAGCGGGAGACGGGCAAGTGCATTGCCCACCTGGTGGAGGCAAGACCCTGGTGGCGCACGGCTTTTACCGATTACGCGGCGGACATGAACGTGGCTCTGGCCTATCTGAAATGTACGGACGACTGGGAGGACGACTCCAACCCCATCGCCCGGGCTGAGGCCGCCATGCTGAAAAGCGCCTATCAGCAGATCAGCGCCCAATATCCCCGCCAGTGTGAGGCCATGGATCTGTCCATCCGGGACCTGCGGCAACTGGAGAAGGCAGGGGACGAGTCACCGGACCGGGCGGCGGACTGCTTCGCCATGCTGATGGGGGAAATCTTTGCCCCTAGGGAGGACTACTGGAGCACCACACTGCGCCGAACCGGCCAGTCCCTGGGCCGCTTCATCTATGTGATGGACGCCTGCATGGACCTGGACAGCGACACCCTCTTTAACCGCTACAATCCCTTCCGCCGTTACTACGGGCTGGACAACGAGCAGCGCTTCCGGGAGATTTTGAAAATGCTCCTGGGCGACTGCGTCAGGGAATTTGACCGGCTGCCCCTGGTGCAGGACGTGGATATCCTGAAAAACATACTCTGTGTGGGCTTATGGACAGAGTTTAATCAGAAATTCAGCAAGAAGAAAGGACCCTCAGATGGTACAGGATCCGTATAAAGTTCTGGGCGTCTCGCCGGACGCCAGCGACGAAGAGATCAAAAAAGCATACAGAGACCTGGCAAAGAAGTATCACCCGGACCGCAACCCCGACAACCCCGAGGCGGCCAGGAAGATGAACGAGATCAACGCCGCCTACGACCAGATCAAAAACGGCACAGCCCAGCAGAACGCCTACGGGCAGAGCGGCTACGGCGGCTACAACTCCTACGGCGGACAGAGCGCCTACGGCTGGGGCGGCTGGAGCCAGTGGGGCGGCCAGCAGCAACAGCAGCAGTATGAGCGCAGCGAGTACACCGCGGCCAAGAACTATATCCGCAACGGCATGTACCGCGAAGCGCTGAACGCCCTCAACGGCGTGCCCGTCCCGGAGCGGGACGGCAAGTGGTACTATCTCTGCGCCGGAGCCAACATGTACATGGGCAACAAGATCGCCGCCCTGGACGCGGCCAAAAAGGCCTGTGAGATCGAGCCGGGCAACGAAGAGTACCGGCGGCTTTTGGAGCAGCTGCAAAGCGGCGGAGATTTCTATGACAATTACACGGTCCATTACCAGCACGGCATTTCCCCCGACAGGCTGATCCTGACCCTTTGCGCGGCCAATATGTGCCTGGGCCCCATGTGCGGCTGGCGCATCTGCTGCTGCTGAAAAAGGCCCCTCCGGCTTATGGCGGTGATCATAAAACAGTTAAACTGACCTGCGATTTGCTCACAGGTCAGTTTTTGTAATATGTACTGGTTTTGGAAAGGCTCCCTTGTGTAAAGGGAGCTGTCAGCGAAGCTGACTGAGGGATTGTCTGCGCAGTACGACTTCGCCGAAAGCGTGTTCAAAATGCAAATGCCTGCCGCACAATCCCTCCGAGCCGCCTATAGGCGGCCCACCTCCCTTTACACAAGGGAGGCTCTGGTGTGGTACAAAACCGAAACACCCCGGTAAAGCCCGATTTACTGTTCCGTTTGGTTTGTATTTTCACATAGTATAAATTGCAAGAACAGCCACAGCAGAGCAAACTACTGTGGCTGTAACTGTTTTTGAACGCCTCGCATTGACTGGTGCTTTTTTCATATCTGCCATAAGGCAGCGATTTCCTTATTCCTTTTCAG
The DNA here is from genome assembly GCA_946061515.1 of uncultured Clostridia bacterium. GTDB lineage: Bacteria > Bacillota > Clostridia > Oscillospirales > Oscillospiraceae > Limivicinus. The sequence continues at coordinate 26,385 of CAMGRL010000016.1, read as the reverse complement.
CGGATCTGCGGCTGCTGCCGTAGCCGTAAGCACTTTTCTTCCGGCCGTAGCCATAGCCGTAGCCATAACCATAGCCGTAGCCGTAACCGTAACTGCCGCCTTTTCCGTTTCCGCCGCTTTTGGCACAGTTAAGAACGAAACCGCAGATATTTGCGCCGCTGTCGCGCAGGGACTGTATACAATCCAGCACCTGAGAACGGGAGGCAAAATCCCGGCGGACGACATAGACCACCTTGTCAGACAGCGCGGCGAACACCGAGGCGTCAGCCATAACGCAGGGGGGCGTGTCGATGATGATATAATCGAAGATATTGCGGGCCCGCTGAATGGTGGCGTCCAGCTTTTTGCTGCGCAGAAGGGCGGCGGGATTGCTGAAAGACTTGGTCCCGGCCAAAACCACAAGGTTTGTATCCTTGAAGCGCAGACAGTCGATGCCCTCCTTGCTGGACTTGTCCGCCAGGTATTCGCCCAGACCTTCGGAGGGAGCGCTCAGGCCCAGCAGACCCTTGATGCTGGGGCTGCGCAGGTCGCCGTCGATCAGAAGGACCTGTTTGCCCTCCTGGGCCAGGGAGAGGGCCGTGTTGGCCGCCAGGGAGCTCTTGCCCTCAGAGGGGACAGAGCTGGTGAAGGTGATGACCTTGTCCTGTTCGTCCAGGGTACGGACCAGTTTCAGCCGGAGCAGCCGGAAGGATTCGCAGAAGGCGGAGGCGGAGTCCTGCCGGGTGATGAGCAGACCGGCGGACTTGTTTTGCTTGCGCTGCTTGACGCTGACGGAGGGGACATGGGCCAGACAGGGGAGATTCACCCGTTTTTTGATGTCGTCGGCGTTGAGCACCGTGCGGCGCATAGCCGCCAGCAGAAGCAGAACGGCAAGGCCCGCGACAAGGCCCATGGCGGCGCTTTTGGCCACACTGCTGTGCCAGACAAAGCTGTTGTAGGGCTCCAGAGCCACGGTTGGCTCCTGATTGACCACAAGCTGGATATCACCGATGACCTTCTGCCCGATCTGCGGGTAGACCGTAATGACCGCCCTGGCCACATCGCAGGCGGCCTGGGCGTCCGCGCTGGTGACGGTCAGCACCATGAAGTTGGTGCCGGATATGGTGGAGGCACTGATGCTTCCGTTGACAGAGGAAGTACCCAGCTCCTGCAGCAACAGATCCCGCATCACGTCCGAGCCCAGCAGATAGGGGAAGGTGGAGACAGCCTGCTTGGCCGCGGCGTTGTCGTAGTAAAAGCCGTTGGAGTACAGGTCGGAATTGCTGGTGGAGGAGCCCACGCTGACGGAGAAGATGGCCTCCGAGCGGTACATGGGCGTAAAGCTACGGCGCAGGCGCACATATTTATAGGCGCCGCACAGCACCGCGAAAGCCAGCACCAGCACCCAGAAACGGCGCAGGAAGGGCAGGAAGTTGTGCAGAAGCACAGTAATGTCGATCTGATTCTGCTCTTCTTGTTTTTTTTCTTGTTCTTTTTCTTTTTCTTCCATAGTTGACCTCAAAACGCGGCTTATTTCTTCGCACTTTTTCCGTATCCGTACCCGTATTTGCTGCCATAGCCATAGCCGTAATGATAGCCATAGCCGTATCTCAGGTGGCGGGAGAGATGCTGCATATCGTTGAGAATGCAGCCGAGAAAATCCGCTTTGCAGGCTTTGAGCGAGTCGATAGCGTCGTTGATCTCCGGCGCGGGGACGATATTCTGCCGGATCACCAGCAGCGTTCCGTCCGCCAAATCGCTGAGCACTTCACTGTCGGCAAAATAACCCAGCGGGGGAGAGTCGATGACGATAAAATCGAACCTTGTCCGGGCCAGCGCGATCACCTGGGCCAGCAAAGGGGAAGAAAGAAGGTCAATGGTGTCGGTATAGGAGCGGTTGCTCAGCAGCATTTCCATGCCGGAGGAGGGGTCGGCAATGGTGGAGTTCAGAATTGTCCGTGGGTCGGCCCCGGAGACCAACAGATCGCCGAAAGAGGCGTTTTTGGCGGGCTTAACGTTGAAAATGTCGGTCTGCACCGGGCGGCGCAGGTCCAGGTCAATAAACAGCACGGAGCCATTGTTGGTGGCCAGGGTCAGCGCGGTGTTGGCCGCGATGGTGGATTTTCCTTCGCCTTCGGTAACGCTGGTGAACAGGAACACCTGTTTGCCTTTGCTTTGCTCATGCTCCACCCGTGAGGCAATATTGTGGACAGACTCGGTAAAGGCGAAGCTGATGGCAGAGGAGGAGATGTGCAGATCTCTCCGCTTGCGCCGCCGGAAGGGGGACTTACCCGAACCCCTGGCCGACTCGTGGGGGACAGAGCCGATGATCCGTCCGTCCAGCCGGTTTTTCGCGGCGGACATGTTCTGAATGGCGCCCCGGGAGATCTCCATATAGATGATGGCGCAGGCCATGACCAGGGCCAGAACCAGCCCCGTCTTTTTGCCCAGGTCTCTTACATTGTATACCTGGTTGACGGAGATGGACACATTGGGGGTGTTCAGCTGGTTCAGCACAACAGAGGAGGAGACGTATTCCGACAGCTCCTTGTAGTTGCGCATAATGGACTGCATGATGAGCAGGGCGTCCTTGGGGGAGTCAGAGCTGACCGTCAGACTGATCAGGTTGGTGTCGCCCAGCTGAGTGGCGTTGATGGAGCCGCTGACGCTGCTGCCCAGATCCTTCAGGATCAGGTCATCCATGAAACGGCCCTGAAGCAGCTGGGAGTAGATGTTGACCACATCAGAGGCGGCGGAGCTGTTGCTGTAGTAGCTGCCGTTGGAATTGGAGGTGACGGCGAAGGTGGCGCTGCAGCTGAAGGAACGGGAGACCAGGTTGCCCAGAACGATGGATATGCTCATATATCCGATCAAAAAGGCCAGCACCAGCAGCCAGAGCTTGCGCAGGAGGAGCCGGATAAGGCACAGGGGCTCGATCTCAGACCATTTGAAGAAATCCGTTTTATTGTTCATGGTTTCCCCCTTACCTGACGACGACGGTGAGGATCACCGTACAGGTCTGGAAAGAATAAGACACATAGTAAGTACCCGGGACAGCGGTGTCGACCTGTCCTTCCACGCTCACATGAGACGGATCGTAGACCGCGCCGGCGCTGTCCGTCACGGAGGAGACATAGCTGCCGGAATTGAAGTTTGCCCCCTGGTCCAGGTAGACCAGATATTCTTTCAGCTCCACCAGCTGCTTTTTCGTGGAGGAGATGATCAGCGGCAGCGTTACCGATTCGATGTCGCCCTGGCTGTTGGTGACCTGGGCGGTAATAAAATAGGTGCCGGCGGCGTACATATTCACGTTCTGGGAGACAATGCTGATGTTGCCGGAGATGTCCTCCCCGGCCGAGTCCGTGGCGTTGAGCCGGCCAAGAACCATCACCGGACCCTCCACAGGGTAGATGAGAGGCTCGCTTAAGGAAAAGCGGGGCTTTTCATAATCGGTGTAGCGGATGGTGCGCTGGCAGGTGGCCATGTTGTTGGAGGAGTCAAAAACGATATAGGACACCCGGGCGGTGTTGCCGCTCAACAGGTTGGTCACGCCCTTGATCATAATGGAAGAAGTCAGATCGCCGTCCCGGTTATCTTTAGCGGTGACGCCCTGGAGCAGAACGCTTTCCGGGTCGGAAACAGAGACCTCAATGGTGCCCGTATCGCAGGAAATCTGCGGCGGGGTGGAGTCTACCGCCGCACGGGTGTATGCGTTGATCCCAATATAGGCCGCAAGGACGACGATAAAAAGGATCACGGTAACACGTTGAAGAATTTTCATAACAGAACCTCTCTGGGTGAATTGATCGGTGCCGCGACATTTCGCGGGCGCATCGTGATGCGCCCCTACAAGCATGTTTTGCGGTGCGGCCGTAGGGGCGATTCACGAATCGCCCGCCAGGAAGCCAGAACAAGGGCGCCTTACAGGCCTCCCCTTGTCAGGGGAGGTGCCGCCATAGGCGGCGGAGGGGTAGTCAAAGTAATAGTGAATAGTGAATAGTGAATAGTGAATAGTGAATAGTGAATAGTGAATAAGTGTCCGTTAGATTTACTTCTTCAATCTTCACTGCCCAACGGTCATCCTGAGCGCAAGCGAAGGAGCCCGTATGGTAACGCATGGCGTTCTCTTCACGGGATTCTTCACCGCTTCGCGGTTCAGAATGACAGGAGACCGGCTCAGTCGGCCCGGATAATGGGCTGATTCCGGCAGATCCGCTCCGGATTCAGCTCCAGCAGGACCCGGGCGTAATCAAAACCGTAGTTATCCTCCAGATATTGCTGCAGGCCATTGAAGCCCGGGGTGCGTGCAAGCGTGTCGTGGGCGTCACTGGCCACAACATGGGCCAGACCTCTGGATAAGATCCCGGCGGCGGCCTTTTGCGCACTCCGACCCAGACGGCCCAGGATGCTGCCCTTGTTCAACTGAATGATATAGCCCTTGGCAAACCACTGGGCGATGAATCCGGGAGATTGCTGAATGGCCTCATAGCGCTCCGGATGGGCAACAACGGGGTGTATTCCCTCCGCGGCAATGGCGTCCAGCATATCGTCCATATATTCAAGGCGTTCATCAAAGAAAAATTCCACCAGCAGATAGTCCGTCCGGGCCAGGGTCACCAGCTGCTTTTCGCGCAGCAGCCCGATGGTGTCGGGCATACACATGACCTCCGCGCCGGGCAGAATCTCCAGCGGGATGCCCGCGTCCCGCACACGCTGGATCAGCTCCACAAAGCGCATGGCCAGGGGCGCGTCACGGAAGTTCTTTTCTTTTGCCCGGGGCAGGTTGCTGTGTGGGGTGGCAATGATCGTGGTCACGCCGCTGTCCGCCGCCATGCGGGCCATGAGCAGCGCGGTGTCCATGGAGTCCGCCCCGTCATCGGAATTGGGCAGTATGTGGCAGTGAATATCGACCATGAGAACACCTACCAATGCAGAAAAAATCAGCTTCAATAATAAAAAATAATAGCATAAACAGACAGTCTTTGCAAGGGAAGAAATTAGAAAAATAAGGAACCTGCGGCAGCGGGCGCGGGGGGCTTGCGCGGCCCTCCCGCAGGGGCGGACCGGCCGGCCGGAAAGAGGGAAAACCGGGCATTCCGGCTCTGGCTGACGAGACTTTTTCCATAAAATGAGAAATACAGCAGAATGAACAAAAAACAGCGAAAAAAATCTAACATATTTACAACATTATATTATGGAAACCAATTGACAAGTGCTTTTTCTGTGCTATAATCATTAATGAATCAAAACGCCTGTAATATCTTTTTTATGGGGTGACATAAAGCTTTTTTATGTTGCTCTTCTATCAGGCAGCAAGTGCTTTCCTTTTCGGGAGAGGGAAGCATCAAAAAATAATAGGGGGAAGAACAAAATGAAAAAGGCTTTTGACATGCCGAAGATCGTTGTTGAGCAGTTCGTACCCAACGAGTATGTAGCTGCCTGCGGCGATAGTGGAACGACATATCTGTTTACCTGTGACGCCGGCGGAGGAACTTCGGGAAATGTTTACCTTGAGACAAATGGAGAACCTGGTTTTCAGGCTCCCCAATATAGTCTGATTCCTCCTTGGAATCAGATTTCTGGAGATACATTTCTCAGTTCTTACCATGCCTGTGGTGCAACCCATGAAGCGGAGAGCACAGACGCTTTCTTGAATGGATATTATGTAGAAGGCAGAAATGTTACCCCTGTTATCGTTTGGCGTGGAGCCAACAATGATAATACCCATTGCACAACGAATTTGGATATTAACAGCTGGGCTACCGCCAAGTCCTGAAAATCAAATAATATGAACCGATCGAGCGGACCGGAGCCTGTGGCTCCGGTCCGTTTTTTCGGCACACGAATATTTTCCCCTTGCTGTCATCCTGAGCGGAGCGAAGGATCCCGTCCGGTTACGCTGAAGCGTCTTTTTACGGGATCCTTCGCCGCTGCGCGGATCAGAATGACAGGTGTTTTTGGGAATCTTTTCGCGGGCCGCCACACAGGGCGGCCCCTACAACTTCAACGGCAATCTGATGGTAGGCCGTAGGGGCGGCCCTGCGTGGCCGCCCGGGTGCCTTCCAAGGAGCACTTTTTCATCATCAAACCAACCGGGAGGAAAAGCATATGGAAGCCATGGAGGCCATGAACGGCGTGGAACGGGCGCTGATCGAAAGGGCCAGAGAACAAAAAGTGCCGGTCAACGGCAGCATCGAGCTGCTGCCCCTGTGCAATATGAACTGCGATATGTGCTATGTCCGCATGAGCCGGGAGGAGATGGAAAAGCGGGGCAGGCTGCGCACGCTGGCAGAGTGGACAGACCTGGGCCGCCAGATGGCGGAGGCCGGGGTGCTCTTTCTCCTGCTCACCGGCGGCGAGCCGCTGCTGTACCCGGACTTTAAGGAGCTGTATCTGGCCCTGAAGCGCATGGGCATGATCCTGACCATCAACACCAACGGCACCCTCCTTGACGAGGCGTGGGCGGATTTCTTCGCCCGCCACAAGCCCCGCCGGATAAACATCACCCTCTATGGCGCGGATGAGCGGGCCTATAGAGAGCTGTGCCATTACCCCGGCGGCTTTGAAAAGACGGTGAACGCCGTCCGCCTGCTGCGGGCGCGGGGCGTGGATGTGAAGATCGGCGGCAGCGTCACCAAAAGCAATCTGGCCGATCTGGACCGGATTTTGGCAATCGGCCGGGAGCTGGATGTGCCGGTAAGGATGGACACTTACATGATGCCCGGTGTGCGGGAACGGGGCCGGCCCTTCAATGAGCAGGCCCGCCTGTCGCCGGAGGAGGCGGCCCTGGCCAGAATACAGTCCCTCCGGGAGGAGATGGGGCCGGCGCTCTGGTCCCAGTATGTCAGGCAGAGTCTGGAGCGCGTCAGGGCGGGGGAGAAGTCCTCCCGGCATGTGACGTGCATGGCGGGCAACTGCTCCTTCACCGTCAACTGGCAGGGAGAGCTGCGCCCCTGCGTGGTGATGACCGAACCTGCGGTCCCAGTGTTTGAAAAGGGCTTTGCCGCGGCGTGGAAAGAGGTCTCCGCCCGGATGGGGCAGATCCAGCTGAACGAAAAGTGCGCAGCCTGCGCCCTGCGGCCCCTGTGCCGCACCTGCGCGGCCAGCGCACTGCTGGAGACCGGGGACTATAACGGCGTGCCCGAATATATGTGCCGTTTTGCGGCGGAGTCGTTCCGGCTGCTGGAAGCAACGGAAGCCTGATACACGGCGGTAATGCGGCGGTATCTTACACTTTTGTAAGATACCGCCGCCAATTGTAAGGCAAAGAAATGGCAGGCGCGGGGCGGACGCGGTATACTTTGGCTGTAAACCGAAAGAAGGAGCGAGTTTCTTATGGCAATGCTTGAAGTGAACAACCTGAAAAAGATATACACCACCCGTTTCGGCGGCAACAATGTCCAGGCCCTGACCAACGTCTGCTTCACCGTGGAGCAGGGGGAGTATGTGGCCATCATGGGCGAGAGCGGCAGCGGCAAAACCACCCTGCTGAACATCCTGGCCGCCCTGGACAAGCCTAGCTCCGGCGAGGTGCTCTTAAACGGCCGCAACATCGTGGAGATCCGGGAAAAAGACATCTCCGCCTTCCGCCGGGACAACCTGGGCTTCGTGTTTCAGGACTTTAACCTGCTGGACACCTTCTCCGTTCAGGACAACATCTTCCTGCCCCTGGTGCTTGCCGGCAAAAGCTTCGACGAGATGAGCCGCCGGCTCCAGCCCATCGCCACCAAATTGGGCATCCGGGACATTCTGAATAAATATCCCTACGAGATCTCCGGCGGCCAGAAGCAGCGCACCGCCGTGGCCCGGGCCCTGATCACCGATCCCCAGCTGATCCTGGCCGACGAGCCCACCGGGGCGCTGGATTCCAAGGCCACCGACCGGCTGCTGAAGCTCTTCGAGGAGATCAACGCCGATGGCCAGACCATTCTGATGGTGACTCACTCCGTCAAGGCCGCCTCCCACGCCAGGCGGGTGCTGTTTATCAAGGATGGCGAGGTCTTCCACCAGCTGTACCGGGCCAACATGACCGAGGACGAGATGTACGGCAAGATCGCTGACACCCTGACCCTCCTGCAGAAAGGCGGCCGCAATGCATAAAGCCTTTTATCCCCGGCTTGCCGCCCAGAACTGCATCAAAAACGGCAAGTTCTACTTCCCCTACCTGCTGACGGTGATTTTCAGCTCCGCCGCCTTCTACATCGTTCTGGCCCTGTCCCAGACCGGCTCCCTGCCGGAGCTGCAGCGCTATTTCTACCTGAGCATGTTCATGCTCATCGGCACCTTTGTGCTGGGCCTGTTCTTCATCATTTTCCTGATCTATACCAACAGCTTCCTCATGAAGCGCCGGGGCAAGGAGCTGGCGCTGTACAACATTCTGGGTATGGGCAAGGGAAACATCGGCGTGGTGCTGTGCTATGAGACCCTGTACACCTGGCTCATCGGCGTGGGCGGGGGCATCCTGCTGGGGATGCTGCTGCAGCGGCTCATCACCATGCTGGTCACCAGAATGCTGCGCATCGACGTGAAGTATGAATTTTTTATCTCCGTCTACGGCATCGCCGTCACGGCGATCTTTTTCGGCGCGGTGCTCTTTGTGACGCTGCTTTTGAACCTGGGCCGGCTCCGTGTGCAAAAGCCCGTGGAGCTGCTGCGGCAGGGGAACGTGGGCGAGCGTGAGCCCAGAACCCGCTGGCTGCTGACCATTCTGGGCCTTCTCAGCCTGGGCGGCGGCTATTATATCGCCGTCAGCACCCACAACTCCGTTCAGGCCATCGGCGTGTACTTTGTGGCGGTGTTTCTGGTGATTATCGGCACCTACTGCCTGTTTTCCGCCGTCAGCGTGGTTCTGCTGAAAGCCCTGCGGAAGAACAAGTGCTTTTTCTACCGCACAGGCAACTTCATCGGCGTCTCCGGTATGCTCCACCGCATGAACCGCAACGCCGTGGGACTGGCCAACATCTGCATCCTGTCCACCATGGTGCTGGTGATGATCTCCGCCACCCTTGCCCTGTTTCTGGGCACCGAGGACGCCATCACCACCCGCTACCCCGGGGACCTGAACGCGGAGGTCTGGTACTGGACGGACAGGCCCTTTGACACGGACAGGGCCGAGCAGAAGCTGACAGAGGCGCTGGAGGAACAGGGCGCCACCGTGATCGGCTCCCTGAGCTACACCAGCACCGATCAGCCCGCCGCCCTTGACGGCAGCAGCTTTATCATTCAGGACGACGTGTACAACGTAAACGGCGACCGGATCCTGGTTTTGCTGACGGCGGAGGACTACAATAAGCTCTCCGGCCAGAACGTGAGCCTTGCCAAGGATCAGATGCTGATCTCCGGCAGCGACAGCCTTGTGGGCGATGTGCGCTTTGTCTTCCGGGGGGAGAGCGGCGAGCGGGTGATGAACTTTACCGCCGCGCCCACGGCCGAAAAGTTCAGCATGAGCAGCGGGGACGTGTATCTTGGCATGGTGGACTACATCATCCTGCCGGATCTGGACACGCTGAAGGAAGTGGAAAACAACTGCGCGTTTGCCCTGGGGGAGGACGAACGCACGCTGTCCTGGTTCTGTGAGATCAACACCGATGGCAGCGACCAGCAGATAGCCCAGTGGGGCCAGCAGGTCGCCGACCCGGACCTCTGCGGCTTTAACGGGGACGAGGATATCCAGTGGGAGCTGTATCGCCTGGAGACCCAGGCGGAGAACCGGCAGGACTTCTACACCATGAACGGCGGCTTTTTCTTCCTTGGCGTGTTCCTGGGGATCGTGTTTTTGATGGCCACGGTGCTCATCATCTATTACAAGCAGATCTCCGAGGGCTACGAGGACCGGGAGCGCTTTCGCATCATGCAGCAGGTGGGCCTGGAAAAGCGGGAGATCCGCCGCAGCATCAATGTGCAGATCCTGATCGTGTTTTTCGCGCCCCTGGTGGTGGCGGGGGTCCATGTGGCCTTCGACTTCAACATGGTGCGGCTGATGCTGGTGCTCTTCGGGCTGAATAACGCCGCCCTCACCGCCTGGTGCACCGTGGGCAGCTTCCTGGTCTTTGCCCTGATCTACGCGCTGGTGTACCTCTTGACCGCAAGGGTGTACTACCGCATCGTCAGCGGCGAGAGCAGAGAGTGAGAATAATCAAAAAAGACCCGCTCCGGATTTTTCCGGAGCGGGTTTTCGTTGTGAGGACGCCATTTGTGGCGCGGATGCGGTGAAGAAGGGCGGGGGACAGCTGCATCCCGGCGCACTTGCATTTTTCCCGCGGAGTGACTATAATTAATAAACAAATGTGAAAATGGGAGAATTTTTGATCTGATGGGAAAGAAAAAACCAATTTTACGGAACATGGGCGGCTGTCTGAAGGACTGCGTCCCCGCGACCATCCTCAGCCCGGTCACCATCTCTCTGGAGGCCCTGCTGGAGGTGTTCATCCCCCTGCTGATGGCCACCATTGTGGACGGCGGACTGTACCGGGCGGAGGAATTCAAGCTCAAGCCCTTCTTCTCCGCCGCTTTGATCGCGGACAGAAACCGCTTTGTCATCACTGTGGGCTGCATTATGATCCTGGCGGCCCTGTTTTCTTTCGCCTTCGGCTGCCTGTCGGCCCGCTTTTCCGCCGTGGCCAGCATGGGCTTTGCCGCCAACCTGAGAGCAAAGCTCCTGAAAAAGATTCAGAGCTTTTCCTTTGCCAACACCGACCGCTTTACCCCCGCCTCCCTGGTCATGCGCTGCACCAGCGACGTGAACAGTATGCAGTCCAGCTTTCAGGAATTGATCCGGAACATGGTCCGGGCGCCTATGATGATGATTTTTGCCATTATCATGTCCTTTTCCATCGACTCTCAGCTGGCCTGGATCTTTGTGGTGTGCCTGCCGGTGCTTTTTGTGACCATCGCCCTGATCGTCTCCACCGGCCGCCGGCGCTTCAAGCTGGTGCTGGGCCGCTACGACGATCTGAACGCCCGGGTGCGGGAGGGACTCATCGCCCAGCGGGAGGTCAAGGCCTTTGTCCGGGAAGACTTTGAAAAGGAGCGCTTCACCAAAACCAACCACCAGCTGCGCATCGCCCAGGTCAATTCGGAGAAGATCTTCATGCTCTCCGGCCCCATACAGATGCTGACCATGTGGCTCTGCACCGTGGTTATCCTCTATGTGGGCGGCAGCAACATCATCTTTGGCCGCAGCAGCCTCCAGGCCGGGGAGCTGATCAGCATCGTCACCTACACCGGCCAGGTCATCAACGCCCTGTCCATGGTGTCCTTTATGGTGCTGAACCTGGCCCGCACCGCCGAGTCCTTAAAGCGCATCAACGAGGTGCTGGACGAGGAGACCGACATCCGGGACGGGGAAGGGGACTTTCCCGTGGCCGACGGTTCTGTACGCTTTGAAAACGTCAGCTTCAGCTACACCGGTGACCCGAACAATCTGGCCCTGGAGCACATCGACCTGGATATCGCCTCCGGCGAGACTGTGGGCGTCATCGGCGGCACTGGGGAGGGCAAATCCACCCTGGTGAGCCTGATCCCCCGCTTTTACGACCCCATTGCGGGCCGGGTCCTGGTGGGTGGCCGGGATGTGAAGGACTACCGCCTGCATGCGCTGCGCCAGGGCGTGTCCATGGTGCTGCAAAACGGCTCCCTTTTTTCCGGCACCATCGCGGAAAACCTGCGCTGGAGCGACGAAAACGCAGCGGACGGCGAGCTTCGCGCCGCCTGCGCCGCCGCCTGTGCCGACGAGTTTATCGACAAAATGCCCCAGGGCTACGACACCGTGCTGGGCCAGGGGGGCGTGAATCTGTCCGGCGGCCAGAAGCAGCGGCTGCGCATCGCCAGAGCCCTGCTGAAAAAGCCGAAGATCCTCATTCTGGACGACTGCACCTCCGCCGTGGACAACGCCACCGACATCCGCATCCGCGCTGCCCTCCGCCACGCCCTGCCCGGGGCCACCAAGATCATTATCGCCCAGCGCATCGCCTCGGTGATGGACGCGGACCGGATCGTGGTGCTGTCCCACGGCTGTGTGGCCGATGTGGGCAGCCACGACGAGCTGATGGAGCGCTGCTCCATCTACCGGGATATCTATGACTCCCAGCAGAAGGGCCGGGAGGAGAAGGCAGGTGAAGCATATGCGCGGTGAAGAACGGATGAACCGGGTCAACGCCAACAAGCGCCCGGAAAACGCCTGGCGCACCCTGTGGCGGCTGATGGGCTATTTCCGGCACTGCCGGAGCATGTTCATCGCGGCGCTGCTGTCGGTGCTGGTGTACTCCTGCGCCACGGTCTACGCCTCCTATCTGATGAAGCCCTTTGTGAACCTGCTGGAGGTCAGCGGTATCACCCAGAATGAGGCCTACGCCGGCTGCATCGCCCTTCTGGTGGGCATGGCGGGGCTGTATGTGCTGTCGGCGGTCACAAACTACCTGTTGAACCTGCTGATGATGAAGTGCTCGGCAGTGATGCTGGAGGCCCTGCGCCGGGACATGTTCGTGAAGATACAGGACCTGCCCATTGCCTATTTCGACACCCATCCCCACGGGGAGCTGATGAGCTACTACACCAACGACACCGACGCGGCCCGGGACCTGGTGCGAAGCGGCATCACCCAGCTGCTGATTTCCACCATCTCCCTGGTGGGCATTGTGGGCATGATGCTGGCCCTGTCCGGCAGGCTGTTTCTCATCATGCTGCTGATGGCCGTGGTGGTGACGGTGCTGGTGCGCCTGGTCACCTCCCGGACCCGGAAAAATTACAAGGGCCGGCAGAAGGCCGTGGCCGACGTGAACGCCTATGTGGAGGAGATGATCAGCGGCCAGAAGGACGTGAAGGTCTTTAACCACGAAGAGCAGGTCATGGAAAACTTCGTCCCCCTGAACGAGGAGCTGAGAAAGCGCTCCGTCACCGCCGCCACCCTGGGCAGCATCATGGGGCCCATGATGAATAACCTGTCCCACATCTTTTACGCCATCACCACCGTGGTGGGTGTGCTCTGGCTCACCGGAGAGGGCGTGGGCGGCGTGCTCATCGCCTTTTTGCAGTATATCCGCCAGTTTGCCAACCGGGTCTCCCAGATCTCCGACCAGTTTAACTTCATCATGCTGGCCCTGGCCGGGGCGGAGCGGGTCTTTTCCGTCATTGACGCCCAGCCGGAGACCGATGAGGGCAAAACCGTGCTCATCAACCTGGACAGCGAGGGCCGGGAGTGCGCGGCGCGGACCGGAAGCTGGGGCTGGAAAGGGCCCGACGGCAGCATTGTGCCCCTGAAAGGGGAGGTGCGCTTTGAAAAGGTCAGCTTCTCCTATGACGGGGAGCGGGAGGTGTTGAAGGAGGTCTCCCTCTACGCAAAGCCGGGCCAGAAGATCGCCTTTGTGGGCTCCACCGGCGCGGGCAAGACCACCGTCACCAATCTGATTAACCGCTTTTACGACATTGAAAAGGGCCGGATCACCTATGACGGCATCGACGTGAAGGAGATCCGAAAGGCGGACCTGCGCCGCTCTCTGGGCATGGTTTTGCAGGATACCCACCTGTTTTCCGGCTCTGTCATGGAGAATATCCGCTATGGCCGTCTGGACGCTACGGATGAGGAGTGCATTGAGGCGGCGAAGATCGCCAACGCCCACTATTTTATCTCCCACCTGTCCCAGGGCTATGACACGGAGCTGATCGCCGGGGGCACGAACCTGTCCCAGGGACAGCGGCAGCTGCTGGCCATTGCCCGGGCGGCAGTGTCCGACCCGCCGGTGCTGATTCTGGACGAGGCCACCAGCTCTGTGGACACCCGCACGGAAATGCTCATCGAGCGGGGCATGGACGCGCTGATGCGGGGCAGGACTGTGTTTGTCATCGCCCACCGGCTGTCCACCGTGCGCAATGCCGACGCCATTTTGGTGCTGGAGGACGGCAGGATCATCGAGCGGGGCGACCACCAGGCCCTACTGGAGCAGAAGGGCAGGTATTACCAGCTCTATACCGGCATGTTCGAGCTGAACTGAGCGGAGTTGAGCACAGCTCCGCCTTTCAAAATACTGCATTGAATAGCAAAAAGAGAGCGCGGAAAGAGGACGAAAAGCCCTTTTTCTGCGCTCTCTTCATTTATACATCCCGCGGCGGACTGTGTTTTGACTGACGATACTGTCAGCTCATGAATTTGTCGATAGCCTCATTCAAGGCCTGGAGCTGATCCAGGTCGCCCTCACCGGCACTGTTGATGCAGTGCTCCAGATGGTCCTTGAGGATGACCTTGGCCGTGCTGTTCAGCGCCGAGCGGACGGCGGCAAGCTGGACCAGCACCTCCGTGCAGTCCCGCCCGTCCTCCACCATGCGCTTGACCGACTCCAGATGGCCGATGGCCCGGGAGAGACGGTTGATCACCGCCTTGGTCTGGGTGTGGGTATGGCTGTGTCCGTCGCCGTGGTCGTGGCTGTGGCTGTGGCTGTGTACCACGCCGTCGCCGTGATCGTGGAGCAATATCTCTTCTTCCGGTATATGCATGGCAGCCTCCAATTTAGCGGTTTATCATGTTAAAATAATACCGCAATTCAGACCCGAAAACAAGCCCCCTGGGGGGATAAGTCATACGACAGTTTCATAAAAAGTGTCTGGTTTTTATCAAAATAGTACTACAGATGAATTTCCACCAGGTCCCCGGCGCGCAGGCTGTCTTTCTCCACGTCGCAGTCCAGGGCGATGAGCTTTACGCCCGCCTGAGCGGCCTGACACAGGGCCTCGGCAAATTCCGGGTGGGTGGCCCGGTTGGGCTCGAAGTATTTCACGCCCTTCATCTGGATAATGAACACAGCGTAAGCCTCAAAGCCCTCCTGCACGCAGCGGATCAGCCCGTGCAGGTGCTTTACGCCCCGCTCCGTGGGCGCGTCGGGAAAGCGGACCACGCCGTTGTCCTCCAGGGTCACGCCCTTTACCTCCGCAAAGGCCTTTCTGCCGCCAAGCTCAAAATAGAAGTCGAAGCGGGAGTCCCCGTGGACCCGCTCCGGCCGGATCAGCTCCGGCACATAGCCCGGTCCGCCGGCGCTGAGCCACTCACCGAAGACCTTATTGGGCGCGACGGCGTCCATGTTGATGAGCCGTTCGCCCTTGCGGACGGCGATCAGGTCATAGGCGGTTTTTCGCGCCGGGTTTGCGGAGTGCTGCACAAATATTTCCGCCCCAGGCAAGAGCAGCTCTTTGCAGCGCCCGGTGTTTTTCACATGGCAGACCTGCGTCTGCCCGTTAAGCAGAATATGGGCGATAAAGCGGTTGGGGCGGTCAAGAAAGACCGCCTCATGGATGTTGTCGTATGTCATTCACTTCACCAGCAAAAAAGGTTTTCCGTAGCGGTAGGGGCTGCCCCGCTGGCCGGTCAGGACGCTGTTTTTCATGCCCTCGCGGTCCGTCACCACCATCCCGGCGATCCGGTCAAGGCCCTGCTCCAGCAGCGCCGGGCACAGGGGAACAGAGGGGCCGGTGAGGATGGTATAAGCTCCCCGGCACAGGTCCAGAAGATGGGGCAGAGTCTTGTTGATGAGGGTGCTGCCGGTGATGATCACAATATCACAGCGGGGGAGGAGCAGATCACAGGCGGAGTCCGGATAGTCCCCCTCCTGGGGCGCTTTTTCCAGGGTGTAAATTGTTTTGGCGTCCCGGCGCATCTCCGGCGGGCCGTTTAAATGGCCAATCAGACCCACGGTCTTGCCCTTGAAATCCAGCCCGTGGGTGTAGTAGCGGTCCATGCTGTCCTCCGCGTGGAGGGCATTTACCCGTTCCTCCGTGTTCAGCGCTGAATTGACGGCGGCCAGGGCCATGCTGGCCTCCTCAAAGTTCCAGCTTTTGATGCCCTCCGCCGCCCGGCGGACCTCCAGGCCGTTCAAGCCCTGCGGGAACAGGGGAGGGATGCTGCTGCCCGGGGTGAACATGCCCACGGCGGCGTTTTGTTCGCTGAAAGCCATGGACCAGCGCTCGCCCCGGCAGGTCTCCGTCACCCGGGGCCCCCGGGGCACGGCGTCAATAATGCCCTCATAGAGGGAGAAAAAATCAGCCATTGACATACTCCTTTATCCACTGGCGGAGAATGCGGCGGGCGGTTTCGTCGCCGTAGCCGCTGGTTTTCAGCAGCACCGTGTCGCTGTCCTGGGCCAGAACCTGGTGGAGGTTTTGGATGAGCATGGTGTATTTTTCGCCCAGGCCGAACTGCTCATGGGCCTTTTGGGCCTCCTCCAGGGTTTTCAGCACGCCCACGCAGGGCTGGCTTGATGACAGAAATTCCGCAAGCTGCTGCCGGTACTGGGGAATGACCATCTCAAAGCCGCCGAACTCGTCAATGACGGAGAAGGGGTAGTATTCGGCCTCCTGCAAAAGCTGCGCCGCGGGACCGCGAAAGACCTCGTTGTCCCTTTTGGGCGGGACAGTTGTCATGTCCAGAAAGCGCAGGGCCTCGAAGCCCTCAATCCCGGCGGCGGCCGCCGCCGGAAGCAGGTCTACGCCCGAGATTTTTCCGCTTTCGTCCCGCACAGCCTCCGTCACATAGCCCCCGGCCATGGCCAGGGCGGCGCCCAGCTCTTCCCGTAAAAGCCTGGATTTTCCGCAGCCCGCCGGGCCGCACAGAAACAAATGCTTTTTCATGGCAATTTCCCCTTGTTTTCAGATGAATCCAGTATACACGATTTTGCTTTTTTGTAAAGCCGGCCCCCGCGGACGGCAGTCCGCCAAAAGACGCCGAACCGGTCTCATTTTCCGGCCTTTACCAATAAAACCACGGTTTCGATATGGGTCGAGAAGACAGCGTAAATGTCAGTTCGTCTGTGGGAAGAGATCTACCCCAAAACCGCCATTAAGTGGCTTCGTGGGAACATATCCATCACAAGTGTCTGTTCGTGGAAGCAAGTCTGTCCAATTCCTGCTATGAAAGCACAACTTCGGGTGTCAACAAGAACCGTCCCTGGTGACATAGAGAAATGAACGACTTTATAATTCCTTCAAACAGCGAATCCACGCTTGTGCTATTGTATTGTGTCCCTTTTTTGTTGGATGCGTTCCATCCAATGTTTCATAATGCATATTTAATGATGCTAAATCTGCCAACTCAACTCCAGACAGTTTTGCAGCAATTTTTATAGCGGCATTATACTCGTATATTGATATTCCCGCCCATTTATGTGGAAATACCCAGTTATCATTATCTCTAATAAACCCTTCCATCAGCGTACCGCAGATGATTCTGCTTTGGGGATAATGCTTCTTAATTTTTCTTAGCATATTGCAATAAGATTCAAAAAAAGAAGCACCATCAGACTGATCTGAAGTAATCTTAATACCGTTCCCAAAATCATTGAAACCGATATAGATAAGGATCAAATCTGGTCTGTATAGGTCAGTATGTAGAAGGGATATACGTTCTTCACAATTTGCACTTGGAAAATTCTCACCGGTCACTTTACTGCCTGAAAATGAGTTATTTACACAAAGGTAAGCATGCAAGAACTGATTTACCTTTGCCCACCATGTATCGTAAACGCTCGATATGCCATTTCTGGATGAATTGTAATCATCATAAAACACACTGTATCCCTGTGGATTAAAACCTGAATAAGTGCTGATTGAATCCCCCATTATAGATACAAATCTCATAACAATCCTCTTTTTGTATTGTGTATTCTTGACATCAATACCACTGTCTCAACGTGGGACGAGACAATGGCTTGAATGTCCACAGTACACGGGAACAAATCATATGCCGGTGAATGGGGGAACAAATCAGGTCTATACAGTGACCGCTGGGGCGACCGTGCCAGACGCATTTGCAGTGGTTCATCGCAACCACCATTTTGATACAATGAAACGGTTGCACCCCCTAATGCACCCCCCTTTTTTGCATCAAAAAAGCGGACAACTGATTATTCAACTGTCCGCTTTGGTTCGTTATCTCCTCGAAAAGCTGTGGTACGAAATAACTACTGCAGAATCTCTTGGGAACTTTCTGCCTCCAGAAGTTACTTCATGACCGTTAATTGTAATTGATTCAACTGTATCAGGTTTTTTTATCCAACCAGTCGACAGATCATTCAGAGGAACACATTTTATGTTAGTGAAACCCGCACTCGATAGCATGGCTTCAATTGCAGAATAGTTCTTGCTCTGGTAATCAGAAATGGATGACGGTACTTTTGCTTTATCCTCAAAATCGTCTTCATCCTCTTTATCCTTGGAAAAGAGCCATATGTACGCAGCACCCATGAGTGGGAAGAAACCAATCATAGATATCATATAGAATCCTGAGTCCGAGTCACCAGTTGCCGATCCTGCAAGATATCCAAGGCTCATCATAAGGATACCTACAACTGCAAGTATCAAAGAAATCTTGATTTTTGTCTTTGTCATTTTTTCTGACGCAAGTCTCTTCTTCTCGGCGAGTTCCATCTGCTTCATTTTAACAATGCGCTCGGTCTCAGCCTGTTTTATTCCTGCCTCATCAATGTGACGATAAATATGCTCGTTATCATTATGAACCATTATTTTCGTGCCACAATAAGAACAGAAAATCTGCTCACGCCCCTCTTCAATGTTGAGTGCCGCACCACATTCTGGGCATTTTACTGATACAAATTGAATTCCCATATCTATACCTCAGTTACTCTTCCGTAACACTTCCTTCGTTTTTTGCTTTGTCAAATTGTGCCTTTGCTTCCTTTATCGATGTTTCTTCAATGTAATAGGCAATCGCAGCCTTGCCGATCGCACTTGTTCCAACTGCTGCCACACCAGAGCTAACCGCAGAACCAGCACCGGGCCAAACAGCATTCAAGAATTTAGCCCCCTGCTGAGCAATCAGTTTAAACACATATCCGGCACCTGCAATGCCTCCCATGCTGAAGATAAACTCTCTTGCGGTTTCCAGCGAAATGTCTCTACCGCTCAACGAAGCGATCAGACTAACCAGCACACACTGCAAAATGAGTAACACATAAATATCGGATACCGGAATAGGCGTTAATGCAACGGTTGCGGCTATCCCAGAGAAAATACGGTTCAGATGTCTTGCAAGTCTATGCACCACTTCGGTCAATCTTGCAGCCATTCTCAAACCCATCTGTGCCTCAAAGTCTTGAATGGCTGATTCCAATATATCAAGTAATTCCTCAATCTGATATCTACCGTCAAAAGCAATCTGCAAGTTTTCAATATCGTATGTTGGAAGGTTATCAATACTCTCGACATCGATTTCCATTCCGTCCGGGGTCATCCAATCAATCAGAGAAGAAACAGCAATAATATTATCTATCTTCAGACCATTACGAACAATGATGCCCTTATAGTATTGAACGACCTCGTTAATTTTTGAAATCTTGTTCTGAGGATATTCTTTTGGACTCTTAAATCGTGTGGGAGCCATCTCATCGCACTTATTTACAACAACGACAATCGGCAGTCTCATACTGTTGACTGCTGCATAAGACTTTGCTAACTTCTTGAGGAAGTTGACATCCGTATCGACATCGTCTCTGTGGGTACAATTCAGCATCAGTATTGCAACATCCGGAGAGAATTCATTGATCTGGTCGATGAGTATATCCTCAGCTGATACTTCGCTGTTCAGGCTCTCAGACTCTGCTATTCCTCTGGTATCGCAGATTTCCATCAGAACTCTATCGCCGTCTTTGCACTGATAGATTTCAGCACCTTCAGTACAACTTCTGGTATCACTTACACTTGCTACATAAGAACCGCATAGTGCATTTATCAAACTGCTTTTTCCAACGCCAGTACGACCGATCAGAAAAATTCTCGGCGGTCTGTGGGAATCTATGCCTTCCATCAATTTCTTTAATTCTGCATCGCCTAAGATTGCATCTTTAAGGGATTCCCTGGCTTTGTCAGGAATTGCATCTGGCAAATTGTCGATAAGGTTTCCAGCCTTGATGTAAAATTTTTTCATATTCTGCATTCGCTGTTCGATTTTCATTTTTTCATCTTTCATGGCAAAAGTCCTTTCTTTTCTTTATACATAACAGGACTTGTAAATTATGCGAATCCATACTTACATACAGATAGACATACTTATCCAAATACAATTATAACGATAGATGGCGCAAAAGTCAATTTAAATAGCCGGACTCCGTTCGCATACAAAGAAAAAGGCACCTGGTCTTTCAACAAACCAGATACCCCTTTCGAATCGTGTTTCTACATATTAAATAGTAATCTCAATGCTACCTCGGAAGACTACCGTGCTACTTTTCTCATCGATGCGGATGTGATCCACCAAACCGCCCCACAGTTCTTCCCGGAACTCTGTCTGTTCTCCGGTCAAATCCTGTAGCTTGGTGATGAAGTTTGTGAGAATTTCCCTCGTGTCATTCTTCTCCTGGATGAGTACCTCCAGTTCCTGAAATCGGCTATGCTTTTCGCCATAAAGGGTACGGAGCTTCAGTAATGCAATTAGCGGATAATATGTTTTATCATCCGGGAAAGCGCAAGATCCTTTTACATCAAAGAAAAATTCATGGGATTTGCTCCAGTTGACAACATAATCATTGTTACCGTACCATGCTCATTGAATCTATTTTTACAAGCAGCTATTTTATATTTCATTTAAGAAATCACATATGGAAATTTCATACTAATTAGATTGATCTTGCAAAGAGATATATGTAAAATTGTGATCATGAATGAATTTCTGATACGCTAATTGATAAAGGTATTGTTTTGTTACTGATTCGATGCCTGGCTGTGCTTTAGGTCGAATTCCCGGTTCTAACAATGCACTATAGTCCTATTGCCTCAACAGGCAAAAAAGCAGTTTCTTGTCTCAACCTGTCAAATGGCAGACTATGACGCTATTGTCAAAACACGAAAAAAGGGATTCCAAGAGACTGCCAAATGCGGCAAATCTCTCGGAATCCCTTATTTTAAGCCTATTTCTGTACTTTTTTACTTGTTTCGTGACAGAAGACATACCGTCTCCACATGGTTGGTATAAGGGAACATATCCACCGGCTGGATGCGCTGTACACGGTAGCCGCCCTGGCAGATCATGTCCAGGTCCCGGGCAAGGGTCTCCGGATTGCAGGAGACGTAGACAATGCGCTTGGGCGCTGCTTTCAGCAGAGAGCCGATGAAGCGCTCGTCGCTGCCGGAGCGGGGTGGGTCCATGAACACCACGTCGGGCCGGTGGCCGTCAGAGACCATTTGCTCCATGTATTTACCCGCGTCCCCCTGGGTAAACCAGCAGTTTTTCACCCCGTTGAGCCGGGCGTTGACAATGGCGTCCTTCACCGCGTCGCCGTTTAACTCCACGCCGATGACCTGCTTTGCCCGGTCGCTTGCCGTCAGGCCGATGGTGCCGATGCCGCAGTAGGCGTCCAGCACCGTCTCCTTTCCCGTCAGACCCGCAAATTCCACCGCCGCGGAATAGAGCTTTTCCGTCTGCGCCGGGTTGATCTGGTAAAAGGAGCTGGGTGAGATGCGGTAGCGCTTGCCGCAGAGGACATCCTCAATATACCCCGGGCCATAGATCACCTTGTCCCGCCGGCCCAGCACCACCGGGCCGAAGCGGTCGTTGATGTTCAGCACCACGGTGCTGATCTCCGGGTGAAGCGTTAAAAGCTTTGCCAGAAAGGGTTTTTGCAGCTTAAAAATGGGGGAGACCGCCACCAGCACCACCATGACCTGGCCTGTGGCAAAGCCCCGGCGCACCAGCACATGCCGCAGCCAGCCGCTGCCGCTGCGCTCGTCATAGACCTGTATTTTAAACGCAGGCAGCAGCTTTCGTATGCTGACGATGATTTTGTCCGCCAGCTCATCCTCGATCATGCACGCGTCCACCGGCACGATGGCGTGGCTGCCCGGCTGGTAGATGCCGGAGACCACCCGCCGGTTCCTGTCCAGGCCGAAGGCGGCGTGGACCTTGTTCCGGTAATGCAGGGGATGGTCCATGCCCATGATCTCTTCCACATGTCCGAAGCGGCCCAGCAGGGAGACCTCTTTTTTCTGCTTATACAAAAGCTGTTCGGCATAGCTCATGTTCTGGAGCTGGCAGCCGCCGCAGGCGCGGCGCTGAGGACAGCCGTTTTTTTCGATCTCGTTCATTCCCAATAACACCTCAAGCATAGCATACCACAGATTTCGCCCAAACTCCACCTCTTTTGTGCCAAAGCTGTTGAGAAAGCATGTGGAAATGTGGTAAAATACTCTCGCCGTCAAAGGCTGGAAGCCTTTGACGGCGAAGGGGGTTCGCTCCGAAGCGCGCATAATAAAGCTGTCATTCTAAAGCTGTCATTCTGAGCTGCGAAGCGGCGAAGAATCCCGTGGATAGAAGTACCCAGCGTCACCGGACGGGATCCTTCGCAAACGCTCAGGATGACCGCTGGTTAGCTGCGCGCTGTTCAAGCCTCCCCTGACAGGGGAGGTGCCGAACGCAGTGAGGCGGAAGGGTTTGCTTCATCGCTGCCTTTGACTACCCCTCAGTCACGCTATGCGTGACAGCTCCCCTGACAAGGGGAGCCTTTTGCGGGCGCATCGTAAAGCGCCCATACAACCGTCCCCAGAACCCATTCGTAGGGGCGATTCACGAATCGCCCACCAGTTGCGCCAAAAGCATGCTGTCATTCTGAGGAACGAAGTAACGAAGAATCCTGTGATCAGGACTCCCAGTGTTATCGGACGGGATCCTTCGCAAACGCTCAGGATGACATAAAGGAAAGGAATTTTATGGACATTCTTTACTCCGACAAGGACATTATTGTATGCCTGAAGCCCGCCGGGGTGCTCTCCACGGATGAGCCGGGGGGACTGCCGGAGCTTTTGCGCGCCGAACTTTGTACAAAGGATATCCGCACCGTCCACCGGCTGGACCGGGTGGTCAGCGGGCTGATGGTGCTGGCCCGGAACGCCGCCGCGGCCTCCGAGCTGTCCCGCCAGATCCGGGAGGGCGGCTTTGACAAGGACTATCTGGCCGTGGTCCACGGCGAGACTTTGCCTCGGGGTGAGATGGTTGATCTGCTGGCCCGGGACAAGGCAGAGCGCAAGACCTATGTGGCAGAAGCGCCGGGCAAGGGCGTGCAGCAGGCCATCTTGCGCTATGAGACCCTGGGGCGGGCGGAGGGCCTGAGCCTGGTGAAAATCCGGCTCATCACCGGCCGCACCCATCAGATCCGCTGCCAGTTCTCCTCCCGGGGCCTGCCCCTGGTGGGCGACCGGAAATACAGCCTCCTTGAGGACGGCTGCCCCATCGCCCTCTGGTCTCACATGCTGAGCTTTGTCCACCCGACGGACAGCAGGGAATTACGCTTCACGGCCCCACCGCCGGACATTTTTCCCTGGAACCTCTTTTAAGCGCCGGAAAACCCTCCGGCGCTTTTTTTCAGGTTTCAAAGCCCACCAGGAAGCCGCCCTCCTCGGCGTAGTAGCAGCAGAGGCCGCGGTTGGGGCCGATTTTCAGGTCACAATCAGGGTATTCGCCCCGGATCAGCTCCCGGTATTTCTCCGTGATCAGCTCCATCTCCGGTCCGGTGGAGAGGGTGTCCAGGATGAAGACTTTCCGGCCCGGGTAGCGGCCCCGGTACTCATCCGCGGCGATGGCGGCGGCATTGTAGCAACCGGAGAGATGGCTGGTGATGGCGCTGCCGTAAACAATATCCGCGTCTCCGAAGGCCTCCAGCCAGTCGCCCACGCTGGGGCAGGCGGTGCTGGACTTGCCCTTGTATTCCTTCAGCTCTTTGAGCATCTGCGGCACATCCAGACGGCTGTCATCCACATACTCCCTGTCCCCGGCCAGAACCTTCAGCGGAACTATAATACATCCATGAGTGATTTGATGCGATCCGGCTTTGCCGCCGGGATAAAAGATTTTTGCCTGCCGGCCTACAATGAGATCCCGAACGTGGGGCTGTACCTGGAGCAGACGGTAAAATATATCAACGGATACTTCGCGCCTTTTCCCGATATGGAGCTGACGGCCTCCATGGTCAGCAACTATGTGAAAAAGGGGCTTGTGTCCAACCCTGTCAAAAAGCAGTATTTAAGGGAACAGATCTCTTACCTGATCTATATCAGTATTGCCAAAGTCTCCGTCTCTATTGACAACATCAACCTGATGCTGCAGATCCAGCAGGACTCTTACCCCACGGAAACGGCCTACGAGTATTTCCGCAAGGAGCTGAAAAATGTGCTGGACTATGTTTTCGGCTTTAAGGATAAGCTGGACAATGTGGGCGTGGAGGACACGGAGCGGAAGTTCCTGCTGCGAAAGGCGGTTATCACCTTTGCCCATAAGATGTATCTGGATATGTACTTCGCCGCTTTGAAAGCGGAGAAGGAAAAGGAATGACCGCCAAAGGCCGCAGGCCCTGGCGGTCAAAATTTTTTACAAAAAGGTATTGACAAATCAGGCTTGAAGGGATATTATACAAACAACCTACCAGGGAAGTAGGGAATATGATCACAGAGGAGCTGTGAATATGTTTTTCAAAGAATATTACAGCACCGGAGCTTTCCGATGTTGACCCGCTGAATAGATTGACCGATTATCCATCCATAAAATAATTTGTTAAAGGAGAAAAAATCATGTCTGCTATTTATACATCTGCCGATCAGCTTATTGGAAAGACCCCTCTGCTTGAGCTCACCCATATCGAAAAAGAACTTGGCCTGAAGGCAAAAGTCCTGGCAAAGTTAGAGTACTTCAACCCCGCCGGTTCCGTGAAAGACCGTATCGCCAAGGCTATGATCGACGACGCGGAGAGCTCCGGCAAGCTGAAGGCCGGCGCCACCATTATCGAGCCTACCTCCGGCAACACCGGCATCGGCCTGGCCGCCGTGGCCGCTGCAAGAGGCTACCGCATCATCATCGTCATGCCCGAGACCATGTCCGTTGAGCGCCGCCAGCTGATGAAGGCCTATGGCGCGGAGCTGGTGCTCACGGAAGGCGCAAAGGGCATGAAGGGCGCCATTGCCAAGGCGGAGGAGCTGGCAAAGGAAATCCCCAACAGCTTCATTCCTGGCCAGTTCACCAACCCCGCAAACCCCAAAGCCCACTTTGAGACCACCGGTCCCGAAATCTTCGCGGATACCGACGGCGCAGTGGATATCTTCGTGGCCGGCGTCGGCACCGGCGGCACCGTCACCGGCGTTGGCGAATACCTGAAGAGCAAAAAGCCCGAGGTCAAGGTCGTTGCCGTTGAGCCCGCTTCTTCCGCTGTTTTGTCCACCGGCGTGGCCGGCGCACATAAGATCCAGGGCATCGGCGCAGGCTTTGTGCCCGATGTGCTGAACACCAAGGTGTATGACGAGATCATCACCGTTTCCAACGAGGACGCCTTTGCCACCGGCAAGTTGGTAGGCAAGAAAGAGGGCGTTCTGGTGGGCATCTCCTCCGGCGCTGCCGTCTGGGCCGGCGTTGAGCTGGCAAAGCGCCCGGAGAACGAGGGCAAGACCATCGTAGTCCTCCTGCCCGACACCGGCGACAGGTACCTGTCCACCCCGCTGTTTGCCGATTAACGCTTAAAAAAACAAAAGCCACAATTCTTCATAAAATCCTCTTTTCCCTACAATGTCTGCCTGTTCGCGAAAGCGGACAGGCAGACGGCAACCGGGCTGAATGCGTTAAGCAGTCAGCCCGATTGTTTTACTATTATCGGAGAGTCATCCAGAGGAGGGAAACGACGAAGGCCGGTCATTCTGAACCGCAGACGGGCGGCTTTCTTCTCGAATCTGCGCACCTTTCAAGCCTCCCCTGACAGGGGAGATGCCGAACGCGGTGAGGCGGAGGGGTTTGCTTCACCGCTGCCTTTGACTACCCCTCAGTCACGCTATGCGTGACAGCTCCCCTGACAAGGGGAGCCTTTAGCGGGCGCATCGAGAAGCGCCCAGCGTCACCGAACGGGATCCTTCGCTGCGCTCAGGATGACCGCTGATTTGCTGCGCGCCTTTCAAGCCTCCCCTGACAGGGGAGGTGCCGAACGCAGTGAGGCGGAGGGGTTTGCTTCACCGCACCCTTTGACTACCCCTCAGTCACGCTATGCGTGACAGCTCCCCTGACAAGGGGAGCCTTATGCGGGCGCATCGAGAAGCGCCCAGCGTCACCGAACGGGATCCTCCGCTGCGCTCAGGATGACCGCTGATTTGCTGCGCGCCTTTCAAGCCTCCCCTGACAGGGGAGGTGCCGAACGCAGTGAGGCGGAGGGGTTTGCTTCACCGCACCCTTTGACTACCCCTCAGTCACGCTATGCGTGACAGCTCCCCTGACAAGGGGAGCCTTTAGCGGGCGCACCGAAAAGCGCCCAGCGTCACCGAACGGGATCCTTCGCCGCGCTCAGGATGACCGCTGATTTGCTGCGCACCTTTCAAGCCTCGCCTGACAGGGGAGGTGCCGAACGCGGTGAGGCGGAGGGGTTTGCTTCACCGCTGCCTTTGACTACCCCT
>CAMGRL010000015.1 GCA_946061515.1 uncultured Clostridia bacterium | reverse complement strand
GCTTTGCGCCCTCATAGGGGCCAACGATCCCCAGCTCCTCCATCTGGTCAACGATACGGGCCGCACGGGAGTACCCCAGCTTCACCCGGCGTTGGAGCATGGAAACGGAGCAGGACTTGACCTCCAGCACGGCCTCCACGGCCTGGGGTAGCATCTCGTCAAAGTCGCCCGCGGGTTCGTTGCCGCCGCTGTCCACGGCGTTTTTATCCTCCGCGGCTTTATTCATATAGGCCTCGATCTCGTCATTCTGCTGGGCTGTACCGGCGCTCTCCTTGATAAACTGGATGACCTCTTCCCTCTCCTCGTCGGAGACGAAAGCGCCCTGAATGCGTGTGGGCTTGCCGCAGCCCACAGGGGAAAACAGCATGTCGCCCATGCCCACCAGCTTCTCCGCGCCGCCCTGGTCCAGAATGATGCGGCTCTCCATTGCGGAGGACACCGCAAAAGCGATGCGGGAAGGAATGTTGGCCTTCATCAAACCGGTGATCACGTCGGCGGAAGGGCGCTGGGTGGCGATGATGAGATGCATACCGGCGGCGCGGCCCATCTGGGCCACGCGGCAGATGCTCTCCTCCACTTCCTTGGAGGCGATCATCATCAAGTCGGCCAGCTCGTCGATCACGATGACCACCTGGGGCAGGGTCTGCCCGCCGGCAGCCTCGCAGTGCTTATTGTAATTTTCCAGATCCCGGACGCCCACTTCGGAGAACAGGCGGTAGCGCTTGAGCATCTCCACCACGGACCACTGCAGGGCGCCGGCGGCCTTCTTCGGGTCGGTCACCACCGGGACATACAGATGGGGTATGCCGTTATATACGCCAAGCTCCACCATTTTGGGGTCGATCATGATGAGCTTCACTTCATCCGGCCGGGCCTTATACAGCAGGCTGAGGATCAGGGAGTTCATGCAGACGGATTTACCGGAGCCGGTGGTACCGGCGATGAGCATGTGGGGCAGCTTTGCGATGTTGCCCACGATGCACTCGCCGCCGATATCCTTGCCCAGGGCAAAGCTGAGCTTGGACTTGGCGTTGACAAACTTGGGGGATTCAATAATATCCCGCAGATACACGGTGCTGACGATCTTATTGGGCACCTCGATGCCCACGGTGGAGATTTTGTCCGGGATAGGCGCGATACGCACGTTGATCACACCCAGGGCCAGGGCCAGATCCCCTGCCAGATTGGTCACCCGGGACAGCTTCACGCCCTGGTCAAGCTCGATATCGTAGCGGGTGACGGTAGGCCCGCGGATCACGCCTACGATGGCGGCACTGATGCCGAAGCTGCGGATAGCCCCTTCCAGCCGCTCTTTGTTGAGCATCACTTCGTCTTTGCTGTCAATAGCGGACGCAGTGCTGGCCCGGAGCAGGGACACCGGCGGAAATTCATAGCCGGTACTGTCGGTATTTCCGGCAATGGCCTCTGCCATGGCCTGGGCCTCCGCCGCCACATCCTCACGGCTGAGCTTCTTCCCCTTGGGCGGGTCGGTGATCTCGGCGGACATGGTCACACGGCCGGTTTTGGGTTTAGGCGGAGCCTGAAAAACTTCAAAGCCTTCAAAGGAACCCAGTGAGGCCTCGGAAGAAAGCTCCGGTGCAGCAGGGGCGGTGTTCCGCTTCGGTGCCGCCTCTTCGGCCGCAGGTTCTTCGGCAGGCGTCTTTTTCCTCACCTTGGTGCGGCGGGAGGGGGATTTCTCTTCCTCCAGATCATCGTCGCGCAGATCATTGAGGGGAAGCTCCTCCTCGTCATCCCCCAGAGGGATATCCACCTGGAAGCCTCCGCGCCTGACCCGTTCAGTTTTCTCCGGTTTTGGTTCGGTCTTTTTTTTCTTTTTTTCCGGTTTTGTCTCCGGCGCGTCAAACGCTTCTTCGGCCGTGTCCGAATACCTTTCGGTGTTTTCTTTTATCCTGCCAATGAGCTTGGCCGGGCTGATTTTAAAGGCGGCAAACACGCAGACCACGAACAGGACCAGCAGCAGCGGAACAGCGCCGTAGATGCTCAACGCCATTTCAAGCCCGATGGCGATCAGGCCGCCGATCACGCCGCCGGAGTGCAGCGCCTGACCGGACAAAAACAGATCGCCCACCGCAAGCTTCAGGTCAAAATCGGCCATAAGAGGATCGCCAAAGAAAAGATTGCCCAACGCGGCAAAGAAAACAGGGAGCAGAAAAACCGCCGTTACGCGCATTGCTACAGGTTTTTTCCCGCTGAAGAGCAGAAGGATCGACGCAAGCAGAAAGGCCGGGGCGGAAAGCCAGAAGCCCCAACCGAAAAGCCCCTTGATCAGGTTTGCGCCAAAAGCGATGACCGCACCTTCCGTATTGAAATAGCTGATGATGATAAACACCGCGATAAAGAAAAAGACAAACGCCGTGATCTGCCTGGTCTTGGGATCAACAGGCTCAGGCGGCACAGTATTTGCCGTCTTTCCCCCTTTTTTTGCCGTTGAATCGGCCTTTTTTGTGGAGGTATCGGTTTTCTTCGCCGCAGCAGTGTTCTTTTTTGAAGAATTTGTGCCTTGTGCCATGAATTTTTATCCTCTCTCCGTTAGAAAATCGCCGTCAGAATGATGGACAGAACGCCCACTACCCAGCAATAATAAGCAAATCCGCCGAATTTTCCCTTTTGGGATATGTATTTGAGCAGGCTGATTGCCCCGATGCCGGAGACCATAGCCACAGCCATACCGATCAGATAGGCGGGCATGTTTGCCCAGTCCACACCCTCCTGCACCGCGTCCACAAAGCTGAGGATATTTGCGCCCAGCACGGCAGGCAGAGACATGAGGAAAGAGAATTTGACCGCAAATTCCCGGCGAAGTCCGGTGGCCAGCCCCGCCGTGATGGTGGTTCCGGAGCGGGAAAGGCCGGGGATGGTAGCCACACACTGGCAGATACCCACGATCAGCGCATCCAGGAAGGTCATGTTCTTCTCTGTCTTTCTCCCGGGAAGGATCCTGTCCGAAACATAGAGCATACAGCCGGTGAGGATCAGCATCACGCCCATGAAGACACTGTTATAGTACAGCCCTTCGATCATATCGTTGATGGGCAGGATGAGGAACAAGGGCAGAGTGGCCGTCACGATTAACAGAAACATTCTTGCGGCGGGATAGTGTTCCTTTCTCTCCCCCGCAAGAGGTCCCAGATTCACAAAGCTGATCACCTCAAAAAACATCTGAACGATATCCGACCAGTACACGATCAAAATGGAAATCAGCGTGCCCAGATGGAGCAGCACGTCAAAAAACAGATGTCCGTTCTCGGCGGTGGACATGTGGAAGAGGTTATTCAGGATGGACAGATGACCAGAGCTGGAGATCGGCAGAAATTCAGCTATTCCCTGCACCAGCCCCAATATCACGGCGTTTAATATGCTCATCCCAATATACCCCCACTTTAAATCTGATACCGAAACAGTATAACACAAGATTATGCCAAAAACAAGATAAAGAGAACAATGCTCTGCCGCATCAGCAGCGGTGTACTGTCGGATAGTTCCGGCAGAAAAAAGCCTCCCCCTGGAGGGGGAGGTGCTGAGCGTAGCGAAGCGGTAGGGGGGCAGGGGGTAATTGGAAAACTCGTCAGTACCCCCCTCAGCCGCCTTCGGCGGCCACCACAGGCGTAAGTTCGGCTTTGCGAAATCATAGATTTCGAGCCTCACTTAAGCTCCCCCTAATGGGGAGCCTTTCGTTTCCCGGCAACATTGTAGGGGCCGGCGTCCCCGACGGCCCATCAGGCTCTCCCCTTTTCAATCTCCTCATGGAGGTAGGCCAAGGCGTCGGACAGGGTGCCGATGCCGTCGATCAGGCCCTTTTCCACGGCCTCCTGGCCGTAGATCACGCTGCCTACGTCGTTGGCCAGCTCGTCGGTATTGGTCATCAGGCGGAGATATTCCTCCCGCTTCACCTGGGAATGGTCGGTGACAAAGCTGACGATCCGTTCCTGAATGCGGTTAAAATAGTTGTAGGTCTGGGGCACGCCGATGACCACGCCGTTCAAGCGCACCGGGTGGATGGTCATGGCGGCGGAGGGGGCGATCATGCTGCGCTTTGCGGCCACCGCCAGGGGCACGCCGATGGAATGCCCGCCGCCCAGCACTAAAGAGACATTGGGCTTTTTCATCCCTGCGATCAGCTCCGCTATGGCCAGTCCTGCCTCCACGTCCCCGCCCATGGTGTTGAGCAGGATCAACAGCCCTTCGATCTCCGCTGACTCCTCAATAGCCGCGATCAGCGGCAGCACATGCTCGTATTTGGTGGTCTTTACATCCTCGGGCAGGAGCTGATGCCCCTCGATCTGCCCAACAATGGTCAGACAGTGTATATTCTGCGCCCGGCTTGAACCAAGCTCTCTGATTTCTTCCACATGCTCACCTCCCGGATATCTTTCCCGGGAAGTGCATAAAATAACCGGCGTGCAATCAGCACGCCGGTTTCAAAACACTGTTTACTTCTGGCTGTACGCGGTGAGGACGCCCTTGTATGTCATGTAGCAGTCGAACTTGGCCACGACCTCGAAGGGGGCGTGCATACTCAGCACGGGCACGCCTGCGTCGATGGTGTCGATGTTGCGGTTGGCCATGAACTTGGCGATGGTACCGCCGCCGCCCTGGTCCACCTTGCCAAGCTCCGCCATCTGCCACACAACGCCGTTTTCCGCAAAAATGCGGCGCAGATAGGCCACCACCTCGGCAGAGGCGTCGCTGGTGCCGGACTTGCCTCTTGCGCCGGTAAATTTGCAGATGCCCATGCCGTAGTTGATCTTGGAGTCGCTGCGCTTCTCGGAAACCTCGGGGTACAGGGGGTCATAGGCGTTGCACACGTCGGCGGACAGGCAGAAGCTGTTTTCATAGCAGCGGCGCAGGCTGACGCCCTGGCTCTCGCACAGATCCTCCATGAAGCAGTCGAAGGCGGCGCTCTGCATACCGGACACACCGTCGGAGCCCACCTCTTCCTTGTCCGCAAGAATGCAGACGCAGGTCTTTTCCGGCTCCTCCACGTCGAAAATGGCTTTCAGCTCGGCAAAGGCGCAGACCCTGTCGTCATGGGCATAGCCACCGATCATGGAGCGGTCCAGACCCACCTCGCACACGTCGTAGGCGGGCACGGCGGTCAGCTCGGCGGAGAGGAAGTCCTCCTCGGTGATGCCGTACATATCGTAAAGGATGCTCATCACGGCGTACTTCACCCGGTCCTTGCCCTCGTCCGCATAGGGGGTGCTGCCGATGAGGATATTCAGACCCTCGCCGGTGATGCCCTCGGCCATGGTCTTTTTCATCTGGTCGGCTGCCAGATGGGGCAGCAGGTCAGTGATGACAAACTTGGGATCGCCCGGCTCACGGCCGATGACCACATCCACCACTTCCCCGCTCTTCAGGGCCACAACGCCGTGGAGCTCCAGGGGGATAGTGACCCACTGGTACTTCTTGATGCCGCCGTAGTAATGGGTCTTGAAAAAGCACATCTCGTCAGACTCATACATGGTGATCTGTTTCAGGTCCAGCCGGGGCGCGTCCACATGGGCGCCGGCGATCACGCTGCCCTCGGCCAGGCTCTTTTTGCCGATGACGGCCAGCATCAGGGCCTTGCCCCGGTTGTTCTTATAGATCTTCAACCCGGGTTTCAGCTCCATGCCGGACACATAGGGCACAAAGCCCTTGCTCTCAGCGATGGCAATGGCGTTTACCACGGCCTCCCGCTCGGTGCGGGAGCGGTTCAGATAGTCCATATACTCCCGGGAGTAGTCCTCCACCGCGATGCGCTCCTCGGTGCCGATCAGGTCATAGCCGTTTTTCTGCTCGTAAAAAAGCTTGCTTCTCAGATCTTCCATCAGTCAATTACCTCCAAAAATTTGCTTCTGCATTTTTCCCTGAACTCTTCTTCAGTGGAATTATTTTTTAAAATGTAGTCACATTTTTCTTCAAAATAGCTGTCCGGCTTCTGGGCGTCCACCCGCAGGGCGGCATATTCCCGGGTGATACTGTCCCGGGCCATAATGCGCTCTATCCGCTTGTCCCGGTCGGCCAGTACGGCAAAGGTGGCCTTGCAGCGCCCCGCAAGGTTGCCGCCAAAAAGCTCAATAGCGTCGATGGCGGCAAGCCTGCCGCCGGACATGGCCCAATTTTCCAGCAGCCGGTCGATCTCCAGGCCCACATACTTGTGGGTAATTCCGTTGAGCCTGGCCAGTGCTTCCGCCTCGCTGAACACCACCGCGCCCAGGGCCTTTCTGTCCAGCACCCCGCCGGACACTACGCCGGGAAAGGCGCTGTCGATTTCCGCGAGCAACTCCCTGTTCTCCATCAGCAGCCCATGGTAAACCGCGTCGCAGTCGATGATCAGCGCGCCCAACTCCTCCAGGGTTCGGAGGGCGGTGGTCTTGCCGCAGCCCGTGCCGCCGGTGATGCCCAAAATGGTCAGTCCCTCCGCCAGAGCGGAAGCGATCTCCTTTTCGGCAAGAGCGCCCTGACGCAATATCCGATAAGGCTTCTGCGCCATGCTGATGATGGTGGACTCTAAGCCGATACCGCATTCTCCGCCGTCTATTATGCCCCCGATCTTGCCCGCAAAGTAATCCTGTACCTTTTGGGCCGTCTTGGGGCTCTCCTCCCCCGAGGGGTTGGCGGAGGGGGCCGCAAAGGGCACGCCCGCCTTTTTCAGCAGTTCAAGGGTCATGGGGTGGTCAGGGCAGCGAAGCCCCACCGTGTCTCCCCCGGCCAGGACAATGGAGGGAATATGGTCTTTCGCTTTTAAAACAATGGTCAGCGGCCCGGGCCAGAAGCGCTCTGCCAGCAGCCGGGCCCCCAGGGGCAGGTCTTCGCAGTATTGCTCCATGGCCTCCGCCCCGGGAACCATCAGGGACAGGGGTTTCACCTGGGGCCGCCCCTTTACCTCATAGATCTGCTTTACGGCCTCTTCATCCAGGCCGTTTCCCGCAAGGCCGTACACCGTCTCCGTGGGGACGGCCACAAGTCCGCCGGTTTTGATGATCTCCGCCGCCTCATCCGCGGCGTTGTGGAATAGTTTTGTCTCCATTTATGTCTCCCCATGGCTCTGAAGCTTTGCCGCCTGGTCCGCCGTCACCAGGGCGTCAATCAGGGGGTCCAGGTCGCCGTTAATGATGGACGAGATGTTGAAATTCTTGTTGTCGCCGGAGAGCCGGTGGTCCGTGACCCGGTTTTGGGGGAAGTTGTAGGTCCTGATCCGCTCGCTCCGGTCGCCGGAGCCGATCTGGCTCTTTCTCTCCGCCGCCACAGCGCTGCGCTGCTTCTCCTGCTCCGCTTCATAGAGCTTGGAACGCAAAATCTGCATGGCCCGGTCCTTGTTTTTATACTGGCTCCGCTCGTCCTGGCACTCCACCACCGTGCCCGTGGGCAGGTGGGTGATGCGGATAGCGCTCTCGGTCTTGTTGACGTGCTGGCCGCCGGCCCCGGAGGAACGGTAGGTGTCGATTTTCAGATCGTTCATGTCCAGCTTGAAGTCCACTTCCTCCACCTGGGGCAGCACCGCCACGGTGGCGGCTGAGGTGTGTATCCTTCCGCCGGATTCGGTCACGGGTACGCGCTGCACCCGGTGTCCCCCTGCCTCGAATTTCAGCCTTGAATAAGCGCCCTCGCCCTCGATCACAAAGCTGATCTCCTTGAGCCCGCCAAGCTCAGTCTCGTTGATGTTGACGATGTCGATCTTCCAGCCCTTGGACTCGGCGTACATGGAGTACATGCGGAAAAGATCTGCCGCAAAGAGCATTCCCTCCTCGCCGCCCACGCCGCCGCGGATCTCCATGATGACGTTTTTGCTGTCGTTGGGGTCTTTGGGGAGAAGCAGAATTTTGATCTCCTGTTCCAGGCGCTCCTTTGCGCTTTTGGCCTCAGCATATTCCTCCTGGGCAAGCTCCCGCATCTCCGCATCGTTCATCAGCTGAAGGGCGCTGTCCATATCCGCGCAGGCGCGCTCATACTGCGAATAGGCCTCCACCACCGGGGCGATCTCCCGGCTTTCCCGGTCCAGCCTGGCATATAACGCGGGGTCGGAATAGGTCTCCGGCATCTCCATGCGCTTTTGCAGCTCTTCATATTGGTTTTTCAAAAGCTTCAGCTTTTCAAACATGGTATTCTCCTGAGATTTCTCCTGAGATTATGCTATTGAATCATATCACATTTCCAACAGCGTGTAAACCAAAATAAAAACGAATAGAATCAACCCCGCCCTTCGAAATCGCGGTGATAACTTCAACAAACCCTTCAGTCGCCTCCGGCGACAGCTCCCCTTCCAGGGGAGCCTCTATTAAAATAGGAGACGGCCTTTGCCGTCTCCTTTCAATCAATTATGTACCCAGATAGGCTTTTTTTACATTCTCGTTGGCCAGCAGCTCCGCGCCGGTGCCGGAAAGGCCGATGCGCCCGGTCTCCAGCACGTAGGCATAGTCTGCCGTTTTCAGGGCCATGTTGGCGTTCTGCTCGATCAGCAGCACGGTGACGCCCTGCCTGTTGATCTCCCGGATAATATCAAAGATGCCCTTCACCACCAGAGGGGCCAGGCCCAGAGACGGTTCATCCATCATCAGCACCTTGGGCCGGCTCATCAGGGCACGGGCCACGGCCAGCATCTGCTGCTCGCCGCCGGAAAGGGTGCCCGCCAGCTGCCACGCACGCTCTTTCAGCCGGGGGAACAGCTCATACACCCAGGCAATGTCCCCATCAAGGTTATCCTTGCGCAGGTATGCGCCGATTCTGATATTCTCCAGCACCGTCATATTGGAAAAGACCCGGCGGCCTTCCGGCACCAGAGTGACGCCTTTGGCCACAATATCAGAGGAGTCCTTTCCGGTAATGTTGGTACCCGCAAAGGTAATGGAACCGCTGCGGGATTTGACCAGACCGGCAATGGCCTTCAGGGTGGTGGATTTGCCTGCGCCGTTGGCCCCGATGAGGGTGACAATGTCCCCGGCGGGCACATCAAAGGATATTCCCTTCACGGCCTCGATGCCGCCGTAATTGACCTGTAGGTCTTTCACGCTGAGAATGATATCACTCATCTTCACTCACCCCCAAATAGGCCTCAATAACCTTCTCGTTGCTCTGGATCTCCGCAGGCACGCCATGGGCAATCAGCTTGCCGAAATCCAGCACATAGATCCGGTCGCTGATGTTCATCACCAGATCCATATGGTGCTCCACCAGGAAAACGGAGAGATTGTACTTATCCCGGATCTCGCCGATGAAAGCGGCCAGCTCCAGCGTCTCCTGAGGATTCATGCCTGCCGCAGGCTCATCCAGCAGCAGCAGCTTGGGCTCGGTAGCCAGAGCACGGGCGATCTCCAGCCGGCGCTGAAGACCGTAGGGCAGGCTGCCGGCCACATCGTCCCTGTATTTATCCAGGCCCTGCTCCTCCAGCAGCGCCAGGGCTTCTTCCCGCATGCGCTTCTCTTCCGCCCGGTTCAGGTGGAGGGCAGCGGAGAAAAAGTTCTGCCGGGCCCGCATGTGCTTTGCGATCAGCACGTTTTCAAACACGGAGAGTTTGGAGAACAGGCGGATATTCTGGAAGGTACGGGCAATGCCCTTATAGGTAATCAAGTCCGGGGTATGGGAAACCGCCTCATTGTACATGCCCATGTTCTCCCCGGCGTAGAGCTTTTTCATCTTGCCCCGGGGGAAATTCTCCACAATGGTCTCGCCCAGAAAATCGATCTTGCCGTTGGTGGGTTCATACACGCCGGTGACACAGTTGAAGACCGTGGTTTTTCCGGCGCCGTTAGGGCCGATCAGCGCCACAATCTCACCCTGGTTCACATCCAGGTTCAGGTTATTGACGGCCACAACGCCGCCGAACTGCATGGTCACATTTTCAATATGCAGCACGTTCTCAGCCATTGTCTTTTACCGCCTTTCTCTCCCGCTTGGCAAAGGGCTTTTTGAAGAAGTCAATGATCCCCTGCCAGGAAAATTCTCTGGTTCCCATGATGCCCTGACGGTAGAACAGCACGATCAGCATGATGACCACGGAGAACACCACCATGCGGAAGCCGCCCCGCATGAAGGGGATGTTCACGCCCAGATAGGTCTGGGAGTCATCCAGAAAGCGCAGCCACCATTCGGAGCTGGCTATGTACAGGAAGCTGCCAATGATGGAGCCGGTGACAGAGCCGATGCCGCCGATAACCACGATCAGCAGAATCTCATAGGTCATGGCAGAGGTGAAGGAACGGGCCTGGACGCTGGCCTGGAACATGGCCAGCAGAGCGCCGCCCACACCGGCGAAGAAAGCGCTGGTGAGAAATGCCTGCATCTTGGTTTTGGCCAGGTTGATGCCCATGGCCTCAGCAGCGACCTCATCCTCCCGGATGGCCTTGAAGGCCCGGCCATAAGAGGAGTTGATCAGCAGGACGATGAGAAAGATGCAGAAAGCGCAAACGATCACCGGGGTCAGGATACTGTCAAACTTGGGAAACTTCATCAGAATGTTGGAAGCGTTGGTAACAGGGCCCAGCACTTCCCACTGGATCAGCGCACGGAGAATCTCCGCAAAGCCCAGCGTGGCAATGGCCAGGTAGTCACTCTTCAGCTTCAGACAGGGCTTACCAACCAGCCAGGCGAAGATCACCGCCACGATGCCTGCGGCGGTAACACCCACAAAGGCAGGCAGACATACATTCACCACACCGCCGTTAAAATACTGGTAGACACTGGCGTGCTGATCCAGAGGGATGGTCAGGATGGCATAGGTGTAAGCGCCCAGCATCATGAAACCGGCCTGGCCCAGGGAAAACAGGCCCGTAAAACCGTTGAGCAGGTTCAGGGAGACGGCCAGCAGCGCATAGATGGAGGCCTTCTGGATCACGGAGGCCAGCATGGAATAATGCAATCTTTTATCAATGAACACCAGAACCGCGGTTATCACTGCCGCAAAAATCAGCGACAGGATCAAATCTCTTTTCTTGTTTCCCATCATATCACACCTTCTCCGTCAGCTTTTCGCCGAACATTCCGTTGGGCTTGAACAGCAACACCAGGATCAGCAGAGCAAAGGTAAAGGCATTGCTGAAGATGGCGATGGTATCGTTGGCCTTGATCATAGACTCGCAGATACCGATAATATATGCGCCCAGCACGGCCCCGGGGATGGAACCGATCCCGCCGAACACAGCCGCGACAAAGGCCTTCAGGCCGGGCATGGCGCCGATCATGGGGCTTACCTGGCCATAGTTTGTAAAGTAAAGGATGGAACCGACGCCTGCAAGGAAGGAGCCGATCACAAAGGTGACAGAAATGACATTGTTGACCTTGATGCCCATAAGCCGGGCAGTGTCAAAGTCCTTGGATACGGCACGCATGGCCATACCGGTCTTGGTGTGGTTGATGAAAAGCACCAGGGCCACCACCAGTAGCACCGTGAGCAGGGGCGTGACAATGGTGATGACCTTCACGCTCAGCGTACCCACAGCAAGGGTCTTTTTCAGAACGGCGATCTCCGGATAGGGGCGTGCCAGACCGCCGGTGATATAGGTAGCCAGATTCTGCAGCAGGTAGGACACACCGATGGCCGAGATCATCACCGACATACGGGGCGCGCTGCGCAGAGGCTTATAGGCCGCCCGTTCGATCAGGACACCCAGCACCACCGTCATTACCAGAACCAAGGGGAGCGCAACTGCCATAGGCATGGACGCGCTGGCATAGACCATAAAAAAGCCGGCCATCATGAAAATATCGCCATGGGCAAAGTTGATAAGGCGCAGGATGCCGTAGACCATGGTGTAGCCGATGGCAATCAACGCGTAAAGGCTGCCAACGGTAATACCCGACAGCAGCAGATCAATGTAATATGTGGCAGTATGCATATTACGGCCTCCTAACATTCAAATACTCTGTGTCTGAGAAAACGGAACGTTTCCCCGGCGTTTTTTCGCCGGGGAAACCTTTTTTGCTTTATGCCTGGAACTGTATGGGGAAATTATCCCTGGTAAGCATCGGAGAACACGATCTGACCATCCTGGAAGGTCTTGATGGCAACGTAGTTCTTGATGGCGTCGCCGTTTTCATCAAACTGCAGGTCGCCGGTGACCAGGCCTTCCACCTTCAGTCCGGCGAGCGCGTCGCGGATGGCAGCGCCGTCAGTGCTCTGTGCAGCCTGGATGGCATAGTAGGCAGCCATGTATGCGTCATAGCCGCAGGGAGTGACGGAGGAGATGGCCTCAGCGGTGCCGCCGTTGTTCTCAACGCGGGCAGAATCAGCAGCAACCCACTCAGTGAAGCCCTTGCTGAACTCTACGCCGGCAGCATTGCTGGCGTCAGTGGAGTCGAAGAAGCAGGAGAAGAACACGCCGTTGGCATTGGCGCCGGCACGCTCAGCGATGGAGATGTCGTCCCAGGTGTCGCCGGCCATGATCTGGCAGTCAACACCGGCCTCGCGGGCCTGGTTGATGATCAGAGGAGCGGTCTCGATGGAGACAGGGGCGAAAATGCCGTCATAGCCTTCAGACTTGATGTTGGCCATAATGGTGGAGAAGTCGGTCTCGCCGGTCTGGAAGGTAACGGTGCTGC
Organism: uncultured Clostridia bacterium; assembly: GCA_946061515.1. Taxonomy (GTDB): domain Bacteria; phylum Bacillota; class Clostridia; order Oscillospirales; family Oscillospiraceae; genus Limivicinus. Next base: position 26,563 of record CAMGRL010000015.1, on the reverse strand, counting down.
AGGCAGCGCCGCCGGCAATCATGGCCTCGGAGAAGTAGTTGCCGAAGCCTGCGGAGTAGTCGTCGCCGGCCTCAACGATAACGACACAGTTCTGGCAGCCCTGCTTCAGCGCGTAGCTGGCCATAACAGCGCCCTGGAAAGGATCGATGTATGCAATGCGGAAGTAGTAATCGTTGCCAATGGTAACCTGGGGGTTGGTGCAGGAAGTGCCAATGGCCGGGATCTTGGCCTCGGCAAACAGGTCTCCTGCGGCGATGGCGCAGCCGGAACCGTAAGTACCCAGAACCACAGATACCTTCTGGCTGATCAGCAGCTGGGCAGCGGTGGGAGCCTTGGCCGCATCAGAAGCGTTGTCAGCGTAAACCAGCTCGATGCTGTAGGTCTCGCCGTTGATGTCGACGGTGGGGTACAGAGAGTGAGCATACTCAATACCCAGGACCTCTTTCTTGCCGCCGGCAGCATTCTGGCCGGAAGTGGGCTCAAAAACGCCGATCTTGATGACTTTGTCACCGCTGGAAGCGGGAGCGCTGCTGCTGCCGCTGTCGCCGCAGGCGCACAGAGCGAAAATCATCATCAGTGCGAGGGCAAGTGCTAATATCTTTTTCATTTTTTGTTCCTCCCTTTCGGATTCGCCGGGTTTTGTCCGTATTTCAAGGACACTTGTATTTACTCGGCGATATTCTGATTATGCACTATGTTTCGCTAAATTGCAATAATCTTAAATGACCAAATTGCGAAAAAATTTTACACAGTTTTTATCAGTCCTGCACAATTTTGGGGCTGGTGCGCCATTCTTTGCCCCCTTTTTTCTCCTCCCGGGCACAAAAACCCAGGACATAGAGGTCGTGGGCGGCGGCGCCCAGGGCGAAAATCTCCCTGCATTCCGCGGACAGGTCCCGGACTGAGGCGGGCTTTGTGATGACGGGGATCTCCCCTTTCCGGCTGATCTCCCTCAGCAGGGCGCAGCCTCTGGCGTTCGCGGCCAGCACCCGGGCATAGGGCGGCAGCTCCTCCGCCATACCGGCTTTCACGCCCAGCGCCGCGCACATGCACATGCGCCGGATGCGGGCAAGGGCGTATCGTTTGGTTTTGGCGGCGGCGGTGATGGCGTCAAGGCTGGCCTCCTCATGGGCGGCCACATAGAGTCTGCGGCCGATGCCGTCGTTTCCGTCCGGCAGGGCCTCATAGTAGGCCGGGCCGAACAGGCGGAGCCGGGAAATGATGGCCGCTTCCAGCATGTCCGTATCCGTATAGGACCTTCCCTGCTGTATCTCCCTTTCAAAAACCCGGGCGGCTTCTTTGGGGATGAAGGGCGAAATATCAGCCCCCTTTCGGATCATGCGGCGCAGCTCGGAAGCAGATTTTGGCCCGCTCTCCCCCTCCTTGTCATGCCCGCTGCCGAAGCGCAGCACCGTCATGGGCTGCAGATCAAGGCGCAGCTCGTAGATGGCTTTCAGGTATTCCACCGCCAGGATATTGTTGGGCAGCTCCAGCTGGCTGGACAGCTCACCCAGCCGCGCCTCCAGGGCCTTTTGCCGGGCCAGGGCATAGGGAAGGCTTGCGTCGCTGCTGAGGACCTGCTTGATCTCCCCGTTGACCGCCGGGTCCAGAAGGGTTTGGGCGATGGTCTCCAGCGGTTCCAGCTCCCCGGCCTCACTGCCGAAGCTCAGATGGGTGACGCCAAGCTTCGAGAGCAGATATACCGCCCCTCTGGCAAAGCCCTCCGCCGAGGACAATGACCAGGGCAGCGGCAGTTCCACCACCAGGTCCGCCCCGCAGCGGCAGGCGGCCTCCGCCCGGGCAAATTTGGAGTAGATGGCGGGCTCTCCCCGCTGCACAAAATCCCCGGACATGACGCACACCACCGGGCAGTCCTCCCGCAGGGCCTGGCGGCTCTGGCGGATGTGGTATTCATGACCGCTGTGGAAAGGATTATATTCACCGACGATGCCGATTATGCTCATTTTCTGTCTCCTCAAAAAAAGCTTGCATTTTCTGCCGTTTGTATTAGAATAGGAAGGGTATAACTATATTTTACTTAATTCACCGCAGATTTACAATAGAAGAAAGGAATTGAAAGAATGAAAATTCTTGTTATCAACGCAGGCAGCTCCTCTCTCAAGTACCAGCTCATCGACATGGAGACCGAACAGCTCATGGCCAAGGGTCTCTGCGAGCGCATCGGTATCGACGGACATCTGAAGCACAGCCCCCTGGTGGGCGGCAAGCCCGTCTTTGACGAGGATATCAGCCTCCCCACCCATTCCGAGGCCATTGCCGCTGTCATCGACAAGCTGACCAGCCCCGAATACGGTGTTGTGGCCTCTATGAAGGAGATCGACGCGGTGGGTCACCGCGTGGTCCACGGCGGCGAGAAGTTTGCTTGCTCCGTTCTCATCAACGACGAGGTCATGGCTGCCCTTGAGGAGTGCACTCCCTTCGCTCCCCTGCACAACCCCGCCAACATCACCGGCATCAACGCCTGCAAGGCGGTCATGGGCGACGTCCCCATGGTGGCCGTGTTCGACACTGCTTTCCACCAGACCATGCCCGGCAAGGCTTTCATGTACGCCATCCCCTATGATTACTACAAGAACGACGGCGTCCGCCGCTATGGCTTCCACGGCACCTCTCACCGCTATGTCTCCTCCCGCTGCGCTGAGCTGATGGGCAAGCCCATCGAAGAGCTGAAGATCATCTCCTGCCACATGGGCAACGGCTCCTCCATCGCGGCCATCAACGGCGGCAAGTGCGTGGACACCTCCATGGGCTTTACTCCCCTGGTTGGCCTGCCCATGGGCACCCGCTGCGGCGACCTGGATAACGGCGTTGTTCAGTTCCTGATGAACAAATACGGCTACAGCATCGACGAGATGCTGAACATCCTGAACAAGAAGTCCGGCGTTCTGGGCATTTCCGGCGTGTCCTCCGACTTCCGCGACCTGGACAAGGCCGCCGCCGAGGGCAACGAGCGCGCCGCTCTGGCTCTGGACATGTTCCACTACTGGGTGGCCAAGGTGGCCGGCTCCTACGTTGCCGCTATGAACGGCGTGGACGCCATCGTGTTCACCGCCGGCGTGGGTGAGAACAGCAAAGAGACCCGCGCCGCCATCTGCGAGTACTTCGGCTATCTGGGCGTCAAGGTGGACGAGGCCGCCAATTCCAAGCGCGGCGAGGACGTGATGATCTCCACCCCCGATTCTCCCGTGAAGGTTTTCGTCATCCCCACCAACGAAGAGCTGGTCATCGCCCGCGATACCCGCGACATCGTCGGCTGAGAAACATACAATTTAAAACGGGCTGCGGTAGAAATGCTGCAGCCCGTTTTTTGTAAAAATCGTATATTTTATGAACGAAAATCACATTTTTGATTAACATTAGCACTCTCCTGTTGACAGTGCTAATTCGAGGGACTATAACGTGATCGTACCGAGCGGGAGAACCAAAAAGGTTCCCTCACAAAGGGCATTAGGATAACATTGAATGGAGGAATGACTTATGATGCCCAGTATTTTTGGTGAAAGCCTGTTCGACGAATTTTTTGATGATGATTTTGGTATGTTCCCCGAACGCGGCGGACATGATCCGCTTTTCGGCAAGCACGCCAAGAACCTGATGAAAACCGATGTGCGTGAAACCGAGGACAGCTACGAGCTGGATATCGACTTGCCCGGCTTCAAGAAGGATGAGATCGCCCTTGATCTGAGCGACGGTTATCTGACCATCAGCGCTGCCAAAGGCCTTGACAAGGACACGGAGGACAAGAAGGGCAAGTACATCCGGCAGGAGCGCTATACCGGCACTTGCAGCCGCAGCTTTTTCGTGGGTGAGGCGGTGGAGCCGGAGGAAGTGTCCGCCGGGTTTGAGGACGGCATCCTCAGGATCACGCTGCCCAGGAAAGCAGAAAAGAAGCTGCCGGAGAAAAAGACCATCGCCATAAAATAATTGGGGAAGCGCAGTGGAAAGGAGGCCGTCACCATGAACAAAACCTTTTCCCGTATTTTGTGGGTGATCGCCGGCGTATTGCTGGTGATTGCCGGTATCATCTGCCTGAGAAATCCCGATGTGGCTCTCGGCAGTCTGTCTCTGCTTCTGGGCATTGCGATGCTGTTTTCCGGGATCGTGGACATTGTGATCTTTGCCGGCGCGCACAACTTTATGGCCGGATCCGGCTGGTTTCTGCTTGACGGCATTGTGACGGTACTGCTGTCCCTGTTTGTTCTCTGCAATGATCTGTTCACCGCCATCGCCCTGCCCTTCATTTTCAGCATGTGGCTGCTGTTTTCCGGCATTGCCAAGTTTGTCAATTCCTTTGACCTGCAGCGGATCGGCGTTCCGGGCTGGGGCTGGCTCACCGCCCTGGGCGTGGTGCTGGCGGCAGCGGGCTTTGTGTCCCTGCTCTCCCCCATGACCGGCTATTTTGCTATCGCAGTGATCATCGGCATGCTGCTGATTATTCAGGGCGTGGCCTCCATCCTGCGCGGCTGCTTTTCCAGCCGGCTTTGGATTTGAGTAAACGCTGAATAAATCGCCTGCGGCGTCTCGCGGAAAATTTTCTCCCTGATTTCGTCACTTTTTCTTGCAATACACAAAGTATTCCTGCAAAAAAGTGCCATCATCAGAACGCAAATTTTCTCGCGATCCGCTCTTGCCGATTTAATCATCGTTTACTTGACGGGAAAAAACAGAACAGAAAGATGGCCGCCGGGGCATTTGCTCCGGCGGTTTTGTATTCTTGGTGTATGCAGGCTTCCAGCAGGCGGCCACATAGGGCCGCCCCTACGGCTTCCCGGCAAACTTCAGATATGTTGTAGGGGCCGCCCTGTGTGGCGGCCCGTCTCAATATTGCCTTATGTTGTATTGTTTACTTTATTATGGTAGTCTAGCATGATATAGTAAGAAACAGAAAAGATTTTTTCAGGAGGCGGCTTATGACAAGACGAAAGCAGAAAGTCTTTCTTTTCCTTCTGGCGCTCTTTGTCCTTGCGGCGGCGATTTTGGCCCTGTGGTATTTCGCTCCCAAGACCTTTTTGAAAGGCATAGAAGCCGCTGAGGTAAAAAGCATCTCTGTTTTTGACGGAAATTCCGGGAAAAGCTTCCAGATCAGCGAACCGGAGGAGATCCGCGCCATCGTGGAAAACATACAGGCCCACGAGATGAGACGGGATAAACTGTCCATCGCTTACAGCGGATTTGGCTTTCGTATGTACTTCAACGATGAAAACGGCAAAGTGCTGGACAGCTTCATTATGAACACCGCCGGCACCATTCGCTGCGACCCCTTCTTTTACCGCTGCGACGGCGGCTTGTGTTTTGCCTATCTGGCCGAGCTGGAAGGGCAATATGCGGACTGTTCGTCCGATTGGTCAATGTAAAAATCCTCTGTATACGCATACAGAGGATTTTTTTCTCACTTTTTCCCCGTGGAGCCGAAGCCGCCGCGGCTGGTTTCCTTCAGGTGCTCCACCGTTTCAAATTCCAGGGGCGGCTGCTTTTCCATGATGCGAAACTGGCAGATACGGTCGTTCTTTTTAATCACCGTGTCCCGCAGGGCGTAGGCGGGCATTTTCCATTCGTCCTCTTCGCCGCAGAAGGCGTTGTCGATGACGCCCACGCTGTTGGTGGCGATGATGCCGAAGTTCTTGAAGGTGCTGCTGCGGGGAGCCACATGGGCCTCATAGCCCTCGGGCAGGATCATGCCCAGCCCCAGACGGATAAAGCGAAACTCCCCCGTCTTCATCTCCACATCCTCGGCGGCGCGCAGGTCGATCCAGTCCCCCTGGGCGATTTTTTCGATTTGGATTAAATCGTCAACGAAATATTTGATTTGAATTTTCATATTCTTCTCACTCTGTTTATTGACTAAAGATTTAAATATGGATAAAATAAAGCCAGGAAAATGTTATCATATGAAGGAGGATATTTCAATGCCAAGTTTCAGTGATTTTACTTTTGCATCCAGCACCGGCAAAAACCATATCCATGCCCGTCAGTGTAGGCCCGACGGGGCGCCCAGGGCCGTGTTGCAGATCGCCCACGGCATTGCCGAGTATATTGACCGCTATGACGATTTTGCCGCTTTTCTTGCCCAAAATGGCATTCTTGTGGTGGGCAACGACCATCTGGGCCACGGCAAGTCCGTTTCGGCTCCCGAGGATCTGGGCTTTTTCGCCGAGGAAAACGGCTGGGACTATGTGGTACAGGACATGGACAAGCTCCACGACCTGATGAAAGCGGATTACCCCGACCTGCCCTATATTTTCTTCGGCCACAGCATGGGCAGCTTCCTGACCCGCACCTATATTGTCAAACACCCGGAGAAGCCCGACCTGGTGATCCTCAGCGGCACCGGCCACCAGTCCAAGGCCCTGGTCTATTCCGGCTACGCCATGGCTGAAGCCATCGTCAGAGCCAAAGGCCCCAGAGCCGACGGAAGATTCTTAAACGACCTGGCCTTCGGCGCGTACAACAAGAAGGTCCGCTTCCCCATGACCGACTTCGACTGGCTCAGCCAGGACCACGAGATGGTGAGAAAATACATCAACGACCCGCTCTGCGGCTTTGTGGCCAAGGCCAGCCTGTACCGGGACATGATGGGCGGCATCAAATTCGTCACTGACCAGAAGAATATCGGCGCCATGAACAAGGACACCCCGGTGTACTTCATGTCCGGCGACAAGGATCCGGTGGGCGACTACGGCAAGGGCGTGGAGCGGGCCTACAAGGCCTTCTGCCAGGCCGGGCTCCGGGATGTGTTCATGCGCCTTTACCCCGACGGACGGCACGAGATGCTCAACGAGCTGAACCGGCAGCAGGTCTATCAGGACGTGCTGGACTGGATTAATCAGCGGCTTTCATCAACCTGACATGATTCGACCCGGTGGTTTCCCACCGGGTCATTTTTCAGTCAGTTTTCAGGGTAAGGCCAAACACCATGCCGTCGATCTCCACGGTGCTGAGCCCGTCTACGTCCACAATGCGGTCAAAGCTGACGGTCAGTGTGCTGCCGCTCTGCAGGGCGTACATGCGGTTATACAAAAGCGCGTCCTCGTCGTACACCGTGTAGCTGCTGCCGTCCAGGTAATGCAGGGTGAGCTGTTGGGGGGCGTTTGCGATATATTTATCCCCGAAATAGTCAAGATCAATTTTGAGCCCTATGGGCGAGACCGTCACTGTCCCGCCGCTGTCGGCGGCCCAGGCCATTCCTCCGCCGTCAAAAAGCTCCACAATCAGGCTGCCCTGCTGCTTTTTTTCGTCCCAGAGGGTGATCTCCGCCTGGTCTTCCTCCTCCGTCAATACGAAGAAGGCGCTGAGATAGACTGCCGAAGCCGTGCTGCGCTCTCCGTCGATATACTGGCGTCCGGCCTCAACTACGCCGCAGGCGATCTCGCTCTCCTCTGCCCAGCTGAACTCCCCGTTTTCCTGGAAATAGTAGCCGCCGACGCCATTGAGGTTTTCAACGCTGTAATAGATTATTCCGCTGCGGGTAACAGAGTCGAACAGGTAGCCCTCCGCGGTAATGGTGTAGTCCTGCCAGCTGATGCTTTCGCCGCAGGCGCCAATATGGGGCGTCACATACTTTTCCGCCAGAGCCGGGTCAAAGGCCGCCCTGTCCCAGCCGGGATAGACGATCATCTGACCGTTTTGGTCATATTCAACCCAGCCCTGCCGGGCGGGCGTCTCTGTCTCGCTGTAGGCCGCGTTGAGCATATCCTCCGGGTTTTCCTTCTTCATAAACGCGCTCTGGGCCACAGCAGTCACCCCCAGAGCCAGAGCGATCACCGCCGCGATCAGTACCACCCGATAGGGATGGAAATGTTTTCGTTGATTTCTCACTTTCAGCACCTCCGATAAGGTATCCTCAGAGGCGTGCAGCGCCATATAGGCCTCTCTGATCAGCTTCTCGTCAAACATTTGCCTCCGCCTCCTTAAGCTTTCTTTTCAGCAGTTCCCTTCCCCTGCTCAAATGGGACAGCACGGTGGACTGGGGCATTTTCAGGATCCGGGCGATCTCACTGCTGGAATATTCTTCAACATAATAGAGATACAGGGCCGTTCTGTACTTTTCCGGCAGTTCCATCAGCGCGGCAAAGACCTCCCCCTGCTCCGGCGCGGAAAAGGTGATGGTTGAAGCATAGTCCTCAATAGGCTCCGTTTTCCGCCAGGGCGAGCGCAGGGCTTTCTTGCTCTCGTTGATGGTGACGCGGATGAGCCAGTATTTGATATGTTCGTCGCTTTCAAATTCCTTTTTCGCATCCAGCAGCTTCAAAAGCACATTCTGGGTGATGTCGTCCGCCTCGTTCCGGTCTTTCAAATAGTTGAACGCAATGCGGAAGATCATGTCCATGTGCTTTTTTGCCAGGGCGCAGAACTGTTCTTCTGTCAGCATGGCCGTCTCTCCTTCGTTCATTGAAAAGCTTTTCACTGATAATAACTTTCGACGGGCAGAATTATTGCAGAGAGAAAAAATATTTCACTGGGAGACAGTAAAGAGAGAGTAGAAATAGCCCTTCTTCTCCATCAGCTCATCAAAGCTGCCGGCCTCTGTGATGGAGCCGCCCTTCAGCGCCAGGATGCAATCATAGCGTTTCAGCAGGGTTTCGTCCAGCGCGTGGGTCACCACAATACGGGTCAGCTCCTTCAGATCCAGAATGGCATCGGACACCTGATAGGCGGTCTGGGCGTCCAGGGCGGCTGTGGCCTCATCCACCAGAAGGACCCGGGAGTGCTTCAACAGGCTTCTGGCGATGGAAATACGCTGCTTCTCGCCTCCCGAAAGGCCGCTGCCGTTTTCGCCGCAGAGGTAGTCTTCGCCCCGCTCTTCGATCAGCGCCGACAGGCCGGAGAGCTGGATGGCCCGGTCCACCGCCTCACTGGGAAAATCGGAAAACATGGTGATGTTATCCCGGATAGAGGCATTGAAGACGAACACATTCTGCTGGATGACCGAGACCATTTCATACAGGGATTTGCTGCTGATCTGCCGCAGCTCCGTATCGTCAAATCGGATGGAGCCGCCGTAATGGGGATATGAGGCCATCAGCAGGTTCAGCAGCGTGGATTTTCCGCTGCCGGAGCCGCCCACAAGGGCATAGCTCTTTCCCGCTTCAAAAGTGAAGTTCATGTCATGCAGAACCGGCTTTTCCGGCTCATAGGCAAAGGACAGGTCTTGAAGAACGATGCCGCTGTATAATTCTGTCTTGACGCAGTCGCCCTCCTCCCGGACGTTTTCCGACAGGGCCCCGGCCACCTTTTCCACCAGGGCTTTGGCGGCTCTGCACTCCGCCAGGGCCTGCGGGATGGTTCCCACCGGGTTGATCACATAATTCAGAAGCTGCACAAACACCAGCACCGTGCCGGCGGACAGTGCCGCGTCGCGCAGGGCCAGATAGGCGCCGATAAGGAACACGCCGAACTGGACGATGCTCCCTGCGGACACGGATAGCATCTGCACCAGAATGCTCATTTTCTTCCGGGTACATTTGGCGTCCGTCACTTCCCGCGCCTTCTCCCCGAAGAGCCTGCACATCTGCGCCTCCGCCCGGAAGGATTTGATCACGGAAAAGCCAACCAGACTGTCTTTCAGCGTGGTCATGTAGGTTTCATTCCGGTCGGACACCTGCTTTTCCGCCCTTGCCACCAGGTTTCCGGTCAGGAGCGAAGCCAGCAGCGGCAGGACAGACAAGCCAATGGAGATCACGGTCAGCAGCGGGCTGTAATAGAACATCAGCGCCAGAGCGCCCACGCATAGGACGGCATTGTCCACAATGACAAAGATATTCGCCAGGTAATTTGTCTCAATGGAGGCGGCGTCATTGGACAAAGCAGAGATATACAGCGAGGTATTTTCTCCGGAAAAGGCGGATATCCCTTTTTTGCACATCTCATAAAACACATATTCCTTATACTGCCCGATGCCCCGGGCGATAAAGCGGGGCTTGGAAAAATAGGCGAAGGTAAAGGCGGCCACCTCCAGCCCAAGGCCGGCCAGGGTCAAAAGCAGGATCTGGGTGAAGCTGAAGCCGATGTCCGCGCCGGTAGTCAGGTCAATGATCTGCTGGATCAGCCAGGAGATCATAATGTTGGCTCCGGTCAGCAGCAGCGTCTGCACCATGGCCAGCGTGAAGCACCAGCCGTTGCCCCGGTAAAACTGCCGCATGTACGGGCGCAGCCTTTCTTTCTTACCCATATTATGTAAACCTACCTTTCACGTCTCTTTTTCCCGAATCTTTTCCCAGAGTGGGCGCAGATTGGCACCGGTCTCCCCTTCCGCCATGAAATTTTCGATCATGGCCAGGGCGGTCTGGCCCATGTCGTCATAGGACGCTGCCCGCTTGCTGCCGTGGTAATACTTCATCCCCACAGAAGTCCTGTGTTCCGGCGCGGCGTCAAAGCGCCGGGCCGTGTCTCCGGCCTTTTGCAGCCAGCTGATAGCCCCTTCTTCTTCCCCCTGCAGCAGAGCCGCCTCCGCAAGGATGGTGTACAGCCGCACATCGGTCCGATCCATCCAGGTGACGACCCCAGGCTCCCGCAGGCCCTTTCCCAGCTCCAGCAGCCACAGGATCATCTCCCCGATTTTATCCAGTTCCTTCAGTACAACGTATGCGTTGGCATAGCCGATGCACACACTGTAAAGCTGACTGTATCCCATAAACAGAGCGTCTGACAGATATTTCAGGGCCTCCTCCCCTCGCTTCTCATCCTGAGAAAGAAAAAGGCCGATCTGATGGTCGTTGACCCCGCCCACATTGTTTCTCTTCAGCAGCTCGATGGCGTCTTCCATTCTGTCCATATAGCAGTAACAGGCGGCAATGCGGTTTTGTATGGTCAGCAGACCCACCGTCTCATCGGTATTCTGGTCGATGAGCTGAATGGCCTTCTGATACAGCTCCACCGCTCTCTGCGCGTGCTTCGGATCCATGTACAGAAAATAGAGCTCAGCGCTTTTCAGGGTGATTCGAAAGCTGTTCGGATACTTCTGCAGGGCCTGCTCCGCGTAGCGTATCCCCTCCTCCAACTGTTTGTTCTCGATATAATGCTGAAGACGCTCGGCGGCCTGCCCCATGCTCCTTTTTTCCCAGCCATAATTCAGCAGCGCGTCCACGGAGGTCTCGAAAAATTCCGCAATCTCCACCAGCAGCTCCAACTCTGGAACCGCCCTTTCCGATTCCCATTTATAGACCGCGCCGGTGGTGACTCCCAGGGCCTCGGCAAGCTGCTCTTGAGTATAGCCCGCTTCCTTCCGTAGCCTTCGGATATTCTGTCCAAGTCTGATCTGCATCGGTACCCCTCTCTTTCTGCTGCCATTATAACACAGCCGCCGGAAAAAGCCACTTACCGCTCGTATAGTTGGTAGATTATTTTTTATACTATCAGTGTGGCTCCGGGCATAAAAAAACCGCCGCACAATTTTTTGTGCGGCGGTTTAATCTCTGAATTACTCCTCTTCGGGAGCGATGCCGGTGGCTTCGCCGGTGGCGGAGACTTCATAGACCAGAGCGTCTTCCTCGGGGCCGACTTCCTCTTCCTCAACAGGCTCTTCCTTTACGGGAGCGGGAGCGGGCTCGGACAGGGCACGGATGGACAGGGAGACCTTGTGCTTCTCCTCGTCGATGGCGGTGATCTTCACGTCCACAACATCGCCCACGGTCAGCACGTCGTCGGGCTTGGCGATGCGGCGGTTGGCGATCTGGGAAATGTGGATCAGGCCGTCAACACCGGGCAGGATCTCGGCGAAGGCGCCGAAGGTCATGAGCTTGACAACCTTGACAGTAGCAACACTGCCGACCTCGTACTTTGCGGTGAACTGAGCCCAGGGGTTGCCGTCGGGATCCTTGTAGCCCAGGGAGATCTTGCGCTTCTCGCGGTCAAAGCTGATGACGTAAACGTCGATCTCATCGCCCACGGAGACGACTTCGGAGGGCTGGTGGATGCGGCCCCAGCTCAGCTCGGACACATGGACCATGCCGTCGATGCCGCCGATATCCACAAAGGCGCCGTAGCTGGTCAGGGACTTGACCACGCCGTGGTACTTCTTGCCGACCTCGATCTCGTTCCAGATGGCCTCGGTGCGCTCGCGGCGCTCGGCCTGGGCAACGCGGCGGATGGAGCCCACAACGCGCTTACGGGCCTTGTTGACCTCGGTGATCTTCAGGCGGACGGTCTTCTTCAGGAGCTGGCTCAGCTCAGCGTCTCTGGGCAGATCGGTCTGAGAGGCGGGAACGAACACGCGCACGCCCTTGACGTTGACCACAACGCCGCCCTTGTTCTCTTCGGTGACAACGCCTTCCAGAACGGTGCCGTCCTCGGCAGCGGCCTCAACGTCGTTCCAGCTCTTGGCCGCGTCGAGACGCTTCTTGGAGAGCATTGCGGTGCCTTCGATGTCGTTGACTCTGACAACGACGGCCTCAATGGTGTCGCCAACCTTGACGGCGTCTTCGACCTTGATGCCGTCGTCGGTAAACTCGGTGGTGGGAATGAAGCCGGAATACTTGGTGCCCAGATCAACGCTGATCTCGGTACCAGTGATTGCAACTACAATTCCGGTTACCTTATCTCCATTATATATTGTTTTGAGAGTCTCCTCCAGCATTTCATCGAAGGACTGTTCCTTCTCCACTGCGGATTCTTCTACTTTGATTTCGTCGCTCATTTTGTTTCTTACCTCCTTAATTATCCACGCAGGCGTTGATGCCCCCGCTGTCAGGCCGACTGTACCGGCAGATCTCAGCTTTTCCAGATCCAGCTCGTCCGCGCGCTGGATAAACTGGACCGAAGGACAGTTTTCCGCGCAGATCTGAGCTAAATGGATGCTGTTTGCGCTGTGTTTTCCGCCGATAACAACCATGGCGTCACACCGGGAGGCTATCGCAGCAGCCTCTTCCTGACGCGTGGACGTAGCAAAGCATATTGTATCAGATATTTTCGCATTTGTACATCTTTTTTTTATGATATTGCAACATTCGGTAAAATTACTGCCGGTCTGCGTGGTTTGAACCACCACAGTTAGGGGTTTATCCCAAAAATCCGGGTGTTCCTCCAGCCATTCCTCCAGCTCACCGGCATTTTCAAATACCTGATACCGGCTGCACCAGCCGCAGATGGCCTCCACCTCCGGGTGGCGGCGCATTCCGATGATGATGACGAAGCGCCCCTCTTCATCGGCCCGGCTGACGATGCCGTGGATGTGCTTTACCTTGGGGCAGGTGGCGTCGGTGACGATGGCCCCCCGGGCCTCCAACTGCTCCACCAGCCGGCGGGACACGCCGTGGGCACGAATGAGCACATTGTCCCCGGGCATGGCCTCTTCGGGAGAGCGGATCACCCGCAGTCCCCTCTCCTCCAGCTCTTTTACAACGTCCTCGTTATGTATGAGCTGGCCGAAGCTGCAGCAGTTTCCCTTTTCCCCCAGCAGCTTTTCCGCCATATCCACAGAGCGGTTCACGCCAAAGCAGAAGCCCGCGCTTTTGGCCAGGATAAGCTCCTTCATCAGCCCACAGGCTGGACGCCCAGCTTCTCTTTAATGGTGCGGCAGAGAAGGCGGTAGCTCTCCTCCAGATTCAGATTGGTGGTGTCCAGGACAACGGCGTCCTCCGCGGCTCTCATGGGCGCGGAGGCACGGGTGCTGTCCTGCTGGTCCCGATACTCAATATCCCGGAACACGTCCTCAAAATTGGCCCTGACGCCTTTGGCCTGGAGCTCCAGCAGACGGCGCTGGGCTCTGGCGGCGGAGCTTGCGGTCATGAAGATCTTCAGATCCGCGTCGGGCAGGACCACAGTGCCGATATCCCGGCCGTCCATGATCACGTTGTTGTCCCTTGCCATGCGGCGCTGCATGTCCAGAAGGTAGCTGCGCACCACGGGCAGGGTGGACACGTCGGAGGCGCAGATGGAAATTTCGGGCATACGGATGCGGGAGGAGACGTCCTCCTCATCCAGATACATGCGCTGCTCCCCTGCGGCGTTGAATCTCATCTGGATATTGAGTCTGGGCAGAATCTGCGCCACTGCCTCGGCGTTCTTGCAGCTGATGCCGGCCCGGTAGCAGGCCAGGCCGACAGTACGGTAGATCGCGCCTGTGTCAACATAGATAAAGCCCAGAGCAGAGGCAACTCTTCTGGCCAGACTGCTTTTTCCTGCTCCGGAGGGTCCGTCAATTGCGATTGAATAATGTTTTTTCATCTCAAAACGCATCCTTTAACACAGAATTTCCGGCGACGAAGCCGGTTGACCAGGCGATCTGCAGATTGAAACCGCCTGTATAACCGTCGAGGTCCAGCACCTCTCCGGCAAAGTACAATTCAGAAATGAGCTTGGACTCCATAGTGCGGGGATTGATCTCTTTGGTATTCACCCCGCCGGCGGTGACGATGGCCTCGTCTATGGGTCGTGTGCCCGAAACAGACACCGGGAAAGCCTTGAAGAGATGAAGCAGCTTCATCCTCTGCTCCCGGGTGATGGAGTTTACCTTGGTGTCCTCCGGGATCCCGGAGAGCCTTACAAGCACCGGGATCATGGCGCTGCCGGCCAGGTCCGAGAGGGCGTTTTTAAACTCCCTGTTTGCGTATTTTTCAAAGTCCCGTAAAATTCTTGCGTCCAGCTTTTTTTCGTCCAGGGCCGGCTTCAGGTCGATCTCCAGGCGGTAATTTTTGCTGCCCATATGGCGCATATGGGCGCTGGCGGAGAGGACCAGGGGCCCGGAGACGCCGAAATGGGTAAACAGCATCTCGCCCAGCTCTTTATAGATGAGCTTGTCCTCCTCATAGGCGGAGAGCACCACATTTTTCAGGGAAAAGCCCTGCATCTCGGCACAGTAGGCATCCGGACTTTCCAGTGGCACAAGGGAGGCTCTGGGCGGCGTCACGCTGTGGCCCATTGCTTCGGCAAACCTGAGCCCGTCGCCGGTGGAGCCGGTGAGGGGGTAGGACAGGCCGCCGGTACAGACAGCTGCGGCCCGGCAGCGGATAAGACCCTTTTCCGTCTCCACGCCGGTGACTGCGCCGTTTTCAACGACCACTTTTTTGGCCTTGCAGCGCTCCACAATGACGCCGGAGCGGGCACACCAGCGGGCCATGGTCCCCGCCACGTCGTTTGCGTTGTCGGACACCGGGAAGACCCGGTTTCCCCGCTCGGTCTTCAGCTCCAGACCTCTGGATTCAAAAAGGGCCATGGTATCCGCAGGGGACAGCCGGTTCAGCGCGCTGAACAAAAACCTGCCGTCCCCGGGGATATTCTGCATAAAGCTTTTTATATCACAGTTGTTGGTCAAATTGCAGCGGCCCTTGCCGGTTATGCGCAATTTCCTGCCAAGCTGACGGTTGGGGTCCAGCAAAATCACCTTCAAGCCCCTGTCCGCCGCAGTGGCAGCGCACATCATGCCCGCCGCGCCGCCGCCGATCACCACAAGATCTGTGTTATCTGCGATCATTTCTTTCATACTCCTGCCGGATCTTTTCTGTTTTTTTCGCTCCGCGCTTCAATTCCTGCGCGAAGGCACGCAGTATAGCTCCGGCCACGGCAAAAACCGGGAGAATGGGCTCACAGCCCGATTCAAGTCCCTTGCCGCAGGCGATAAAGCAGTCTGCAAAGGCCAGCTCCTTCCGTAAGCTTTCCGCCGCCAGAACGATCACCGCTGCCCCGCAGTCGTGGGCGTAGCGGGCAGCGCCGGAATTTGCCGCGCCGGCCGGGCATATGTACAGCAGCGCGTCTCCCGCGCCGATATGGATCAGCTGCTCATAGGGATCGGCGCTGATCCACTGCACCTCGTCCCGGATCAGGTTCAGGCCCTGCCACAGGAGCTTTGCCGCAGCTTCTCCCGGCTCGTCTCCCAGAACAAACAGCTTTTTGGCCTTTTGAAGCTGCTTGACGGCGGCGTCAAAGCTGAGGGGATTTTCCCCCTCCGTCAGAGCGGAGACGGCTTTGCCGTAGTCCTCCACCGTGCGCTGAAACAGCTGGGTGTAGTCCTTCTCCGCCTCCCCCAGGGCCTTCTGCCCCTGGGCGCTGATTTTGCTGCGCAGAAGCTGCTGCACCGACCTTCTCATGTCCGGGTAGCCGTTGAAGCCCAGTTCAAGGGCAAAGCGCACCACCGTGGACTCGCTGACGCCCACCGCCTGAGCCAGCAGCTCCGCAGTCATGAACGCGGCCATGTCCGGGTGTTCGCAGATGTAATCCGCCACCGCCCGCTGGCGCTTGGAAAAGTGAACAGATCTCTCGGAAAGGATCGCAATAATGTCTTTTTCCATCCTGTTGTCCTTTCAGTCATACAAGCAAACGATGATTCAGCGTTTACTTACGGAGCATATCCAGTTCTTCCTCTGTCAGACGGCGCCACTTTCCGCTTTCCAGCGTTCCAAGCTCCACGCCGCCCTCGCTTACGCGCATCAGTCTTGTCACTTTAAGGCCCGCGGCCTCACACATTTTTCTTACCTGGCGGTTGCGCCCCTCGTGTATGGTGATGGCCAGAAGGGCTTCCTCGCCTTTGAGCTCCAGGATATCCACTTCGGCGGGGCTTGTCACATAGCCGTCGATCTCCATGGGGCAGCGCAGCAGCTCCACGGCCCAGCCCATGTCCTCCCCCTTTACCCAGGTGTGGTAGCACTTGTCGATCTCATGGGAGGGGTGCATCAGGCGGTTGGCAAAGTCGCCGTCGTTGGTCATGAGCAGCAGGCCCTCGGAATACATGTCCAGCCTGCCCACCGGGTAGAGCCTTGTCCCCAGCTCTTTTATCAGCTCTGTGACATTCTTTCTTCCCTTCTCGTCGCTGAGGGTGGTCACATAGCCCCGGGGCTTATTGAGCATTATGTACAGCTTCTCACCGGCGGACGGAAGAGCTTTTCCGTCCACCAGAATTTTATCCACTCCGGCCTCCGCCTTGTCTCCCAGGGCGGCGGTCACGCCGTTTATACTCACCTTTCCGGCGGCGATCAGCTCCTCCGCGGCCCTTCTTGACATGAGCCCGGAGGCGGATATGATTTTCTGAAGTCTCTCCTTCATCAAGCTATCTCCAGTGTTTTTCTTAAAGACAGGGTTGGCTGGTAAGCCGGGACCTGGCTTTCATAGACGAGCCTGATCTCCTTCAGCAGCTCTCCGTCCAGCAGCACCACGATCCGCCCGGCGGTCTCGCCCTGCTGCACCGGGGCATAGGTGAAGCGGGCCATCTCCGCAATGAGCGTCAGCTCCGCCTCAGCAGGGAGGAAAGCCGAAAACGCCTCCTCCGGGACGGCCCTGACCGTGGAAAGGGCGCCGGAGACCACAGGGATGTCAAAGCCTAAGCCCTCATCCACCACGGTGCGGTTGGTATAGTGGGAAAAAGCCCAGTTGTAGAGCTTTTTATGGTCGTTCCAGTCGTCCGGGGCCGAGAGGGTCACGCAGACATACCTTGTCCCCTCCCGCTCGGTGCAGCTGACCAGGCAGCGCCCGGCAGCTTCGGTATAGCCGGTCTTGCCGCCGATGCAGCCCTCACAGCTGGAAAGCAGCTTGTTGTGGTTATACAGGTACTGCTCCCCTACTGTGCAGCTTTTCGTGGCGGTGATCTGCGCAAAATCCTCGTTTTCCATACAGGCGCACATGAGCTTTGCCATGTCCCGGGCGGTGGAATAGTGTCCCTCCCCGTCCAGGCCGTGAGGATTGGCAAAAGAGCTGTTCTCCATGCCTAAGCTAAAGGCCTTTGCGTTCATCAAAGCCACAAAGCTGTCCATATCCCCGGCCGTGTGGCAGGCCAGGGCAATGGCGGCGTCGTTTCCCGACACCAGCAGCAGCCCCTGCAGCAGCTCCTTGACGGTGTAGCGCTCTCCGGGGGACAGATACATGGAGGAGCCCTCCGCGCCGCAGTATTCCGGCAGGATCTCCACCTGCTCGTCCAGAGCGCAGTGTTCCAGAACCACAAGGGCAGTCATGATTTTGGTGGTGCTGGCGATCCGCATTTGATCGTCCGCGTTCTTTTCAAAGACCACCTCACCGCCGCTGTGCATCACAAGGGCACTGTGGGCGCTGACAGAGGGCGTGTCGTCCGCCCAGGCCGTCACACCTATATTATATACCATAGCCGCAAGGATTGCAGCAATAATTATTTTTTTCAACAATAAGCACCACCCTGATTTTTTTGGGCAGTGCTTATTATTGACCGATTAACTTATTTTATTTCCCGCTGCCGTTACTTTTCTGTTTTTCAATAAAGCTGTCAACACGGTCCATGACCTGGGGCACCAGGTCGATGATCCGGTCGACGGTATTGCTTGCAGGAGGCGTGACGTTGATCATTCTGACCACGCCGTCCTTGATGACCAAAAAGCCGATGGGGTCGATCTTCACGCCGGTGGCGTTGCCGCCGCCGTAGGGCCTGTCTTCGCCGGCCTTTTTGGAGTTGAACTCCACTCCGCCGCCGCCGAAGCCCACGCTGATTTTCGAGATGGGAACCAGGGTAATTCCGTCAGGCGTATAAATGGGATCGCCCACAACCGTGTCTACCTTGAGAATGTTTTTCACGTTCTCCATCGTTGTCTGCATCAGTTCGCCGATAGGGTTATTGTTCTCCATTTGAGTCCGTCCTTTCCACTGCCTGTATATTTTTTGTTTCTTCTTCCATGTTTTCCGCCGCAGCATCCGCATTTTCGGGGATGCCGGCCTTCTTGTTTGCCCGTTTTTCCTTGAATTTACGGAATTTGTGCTTGATGAATATGCCGAGAGCGCCGAAGAGGATGGTGAACACCACGCCGAAAATCTGCCCGATGCGGATAGTCAGGGCCACGCCGAAGTCCACCTTCGTCTTCTCGGTGGTAAAGTCCACATCCGTCCACACATCCACGTCCTTGGTGTCAAAAGTGCGGCGGCAGATGGGGGCCAGGGTGGTCAGCGCCCCGTTCACATAGCCGAAGGTCATGGCGGTGTTGTAGGGGTCCTTTCCCGCGGCGGTGTAGTGCAGCAGGAAGCGGTCCACCGAGAGCTTTCGCCCGAAGCGGCCCAGGCCCCGGAGGACAGACTTCACAAGGCCCAGGATCTCGTCCATGCTGAAATCCAGATCCAGCTTCTTTTTGGGCTTTTCCTCCCCTGTCTGTGCCTGTTCTTCCGGCTGCTTTTTCTTCTTTTTTGGCTTTTTGGGTTTCTTCTCTTTCTTGGGCTTTGTCTCATCGGCGGGGGGCTTTGGGATCAGCTGCAGCAGCATCCCACAAACCTTTGCCGACAGGCGCAGCTCGCCGCCCTCATAGGCCACATCCGCTCCCACGGGTACAAGCATAATGGCAACAATGATGGCAACAATGACGCCCAGGATGATAAGTCCGACCAACTGCATCACTCCCCGTTTTCTTCGGTTACTTCACTTAAACTTATCTGTCCGCTGACTGCGGCATTTTGTATCTCGTCTATGGCGTTTTGCAGCTTTTCGATGCCCTCGCCGTTGGTCATGTCAGGCAGGGGCGGAAGCTGGGACAGTTCGCTGATGCCCATGGTGCGCAGGAAAACGTCCGTTGTCCGGAAAAGGGAGGGACGGCCCGGTACGTCCAGCCTGCCGCAGACCTCAATCAGGCCCCGCTCGGTGAGCATACCCACGGTGTAGGCGCTGTCCACGCCGCGCACCTGGTCGATATAGGCCCGGGTGACGGGCTGAAAATAGGCCACGATCGCCAGGGTCTCCAGCGCGGCCTGGGAGAGCATGGGGGGCTTTCTCTGCTCCAGAGCCTTGGTGATAAAGGGGGCAAATTCCGGGGCGGAGCACATCTGCAGCTTGTCGTCCAGGCGGAGGATACGCATTCCCCGCTGTTCAAAGCTGTATTTGTCCTGCAGTTCCTTTGCCCGCAGGTTGATCTCCTTTTCGTCGACCCCCAGCACCAGGGACAGTCTTGCCACGGGGACGCTGTCGCCCGCTGCAAAAAGTATAGCCTCAATGGCGGAAGAAATATCAATCATCGGTCTACTCAACAATCTTTTCTATGATTTCGTCCACATCGCCGCCGGTAAATTCGACCATATAATCATCGCCGCTGCGGCTGATATGGATATTTCCCATGCTGCAAAGCTCCAGCACGGACATAAAGGTGGCCACTACCTCAGACCGGGAGCGGCATTCGGCATAAAGGCCGTTCAGGGTGACGCTGCCACCGCTGAGCAGTCTTAAAATCTGGCGGCTTTTATCCCTGATGCTGTAAACAATGCGTTTGGGAACGGCGGAGGAAAAGCTCTCCAATTCCGGGGTCTTTCCGCCCCGCATATACACCGACGCCAGGGCTTTCAGCAGGTCCACCGGCTCATGCCGGTATTCATACTCCTTTGCGGTTTTGGGCAAAGGCTCCGGCAGCTTGGAAAAATACAGCAGGCCCAGCTCCGACGCCTGTTTCAGCTCCGGCGTCACCTGGCGCACGGCAGTATAGATATCCTTGCATTTGAGCTGTTCCAGAGAGGCCATCAGCACTTCCAGCTCGGAGACCTCCTCGTCGTCCGAGGTCAGGAGGGTCTTGGTCTTGATATAGAGCAGGTGGGAGGCCATCTGGACAAATTCGCTGGCGATTTCCAGGTCCATGCTCTGCATCTGGGCCAGGTATTCCAGGTATTGGTCCAGGATTTCGGATATTTTAATGTCTCGTATTTCGATTTTATTTTTTGAAAGCAACATCAGGATCAGGCTCAGGGGGCCTTCAAAATCCTGAAGCTCGTTTTTTTCCTTTACGACGCCTTCAAGAAAAAAGCTTGGATTTTCCATGGATCGCTCACTTAAAAAAGAGGATATAGGACAGCTCGGCACCCCACTGGGCCAGCGGCACCAGGAAATCGTAGATCGCGTCCATCGCGGCGGACAGGGGCTTGCCGATAACGCCGGTGGATACCAGCAGGATCATTAAAATCATGCCATAGCGCTCATAGCGCAGAAGCTTGTAGTAATTGCTGTCGCTGAGGAGGGACAGCAACACCTTTGAGCCATCCAGCGGCGGGATGGGGATCAGGTTGAAAAGCCCCAGGCCCAGACTGATATAGGCCGTGAGCTGGAGAAGCTGCAAAACATAGTACCCGGCTTTCGTGTAATGAAAGCCCACGATGGTGTAGGCAAAGCCAAAAAGGAACATGAACACCAGGGTGATCAGAAAGTTGGAGACGGGCCCTGCCAGCGCCGTCACCGCCATGCCCTTTTTCGGATTCCTAAAATTGTACATATTCACCGGCACGGGCTTTGCCCAGCCCACGTGAAACACCATAAGCATCAAAAGGCCCATCACGTCCAGATGCTTGATGGGGTTGAGAGTGAGCCTTCCCCGCTCCTTGGCGGTATTGTCGCCCAGCTTGTAAGCCACAAAGCCGTGGCTCAGTTCGTGCAGGGTGATGCACAAAAGCGCCGGGATCAGCCCCAGCAGAATGCTGAGAATATAGGTAAAATCAAATCCGTTCCATATGGACTGTAAGGCGCTTATCTGCTCCACCTCCACTGTTTTCTCTATTTTAGCAAATCTTTTGATAAAAGACAATAGCAGCGCCATGAAAAATCGCGCTGCTATTGGATATTTTTACGAAAGTTCCTTCATGATCTCCGCCATGAGGGCGTCCCGACCCTGGTCTTTTTCCGCGGAGAACGGAATCAGCAGGACCTGTTCCGGAAGAGCAAGGGTCTGGCGGATGAGGGCCATGTTGGGCTCGATCTCGCTTTTCTTCAGCTTGTCCAGTTTGTTTGCCACCACCACCAGGCGGCAGCCGGAATTTTTGAACCACTCGGCCATGGTCACATCATCGGCCGTGGGCTTGTGCCTGGCGTCAACGATCATCACGCCCAGGTCGATAAGCCCTTCGGCGGCGAAAAACTGCTCCATCAGCTTGCCCCAGCGGTCCCGCTCGGCCTGGGAGACCTTGGCGTAGCCGTAGCCCGGCAGGTCCACAAAATAGACCTTGCCGTCGATGAGGAAATAGTTCACATGGATGGTCTTGCCGGGAGAAGCGCCCACCCGGGCAAAGTTCTTCCGGTTCAGCATCCGGTTAATGACGGAGGACTTGCCCACGTTGGATTTGCCCGCAAAGACCACGCTGGGCGTGGAGGAGCGGATAAACTGATTGGGGCTTGCCGCCGATTTGATAAATTCCGCCTTGTTAACGTTCAGTGCAGCCATTGTTCACCTACTGTCTCACGGCGCAGAGTTCCTTGTTGACCACGGGAGGGGGCGCTGTCACCGCGGCGCTTTCGCTCTCCCGGACCAGGGCCACATCCAGCACCTTATCCACATGGTCCGTGGTCACGAAGTTCAGCCCACGGCGGACGGTCTGGTCGATCTCTTCCAGGTCAGGGGCGTTGTCGCTGGGGATAATGACCGTGCAAACGCCGCTGCGGTAGGCCGCCATGGTCTTTTCCCGCAGTCCGCCGATGGGCAGGACCCGGCCCCGCAGGGTGATCTCCCCGGTCATGGCCACATCATGCCGGACCGGCGTGCCGGTCAGAGCGGAGATGAGGGCAATGCACACGGTGATTCCGGCAGAGGGGCCGTCCTTGGGTACCGCGCCCTCGGGGAAGTGGATATGTATATCCTTATTTTTATAGAAATCCGGGTCGATGCCCAGCTTTGCAGCCCGGCTTCGGATATAGGTGACGGCGGCATGGGCCGATTCCTTCATCACATCGCCCAGATTGCCGGTAAGCTCCAGCTTTCCGCTGCCGTCCACCACGGAGACTTCCACATCCAGCACCTCGCCGCCAACGGAGGTATAGGCAAGGCCCCGGACCAGGCCCACTTCGTCCTGGCTGCGCTGCTCGTCGCGCTTGAATTTCACCGGGCCCAGCACCGATTCCAGCTTCTCACTCTTCACGTTCAGGCTCTTGCACTCTCCCCCGGCGATCATGGCCGCCGCCTTGCGGCAGACCCGGGCGATCTCCCGCTCCAGAAGCCGGACGCCGGACTCTCTGGTATAGCCGGAGATGATGGCGCGCAGGGCCTCGTCGCTGATTTTCATCTGGTTTGCCCGCAGGCCGTGCTTTTTCCGCTGCTTGGGCAGCAGATGGCGCTTGGCGATCTCCAGCTTCTCCTCGTCGGTGTAGCTGGATAGTTCGATAACCTCCATGCGGTCCAGCAGCGCTCTGGGAATGGTGTCGGTGGTGTTTGCGGTGGTGATAAAGAAAATTTCTGAAAGGTCAAAGGGTAGCTCCAGGAAATTATCCCGGAAGCTGCTGTTCTGCTCCCCGTCCAGGGCCTCCAGCAGGGCGGCGGAGGGGTCGCCCCGGTAGTCGGAGCCCAGCTTGTCGATCTCATCCAGGACCATCAGGGGGTTGCAGCTTTTGGCCTGGATCACGCCGTTGATGATGCGGCCGGGCATCGCGCCGATGTAGGTCTTTCTGTGGCCCCGGATCTCTGCCTCGTCATGGACGCCGCCCAGAGAGATGCGCACCAGCTTGCGGTTGGTGGCCCGGGCTATGCTCATGGCGATGCTGGTCTTGCCGGTGCCCGGAGGGCCCACAAGGCAGAGCAGACCGCCCTTGATCTCCGGCGAGAGCTTCTTCACCGCCAGATATTCGATGATGCGCTCCTTCACCTTTTCCAGGCCGAAGTGGTCGTCGTCCAGGATCTTTCTGGCCTTTTTCAGGTCCACCGTCTCCTGGGTCTTCTGGTTCCAGGGGATTTCAAGACACACGTCCAGATAGCCCCGGATCACCGCGGCCTCGGAGGAGCCGAAGGGCTGCTTGGAAAGCCTTGACACTTCTTTCAGAAGCTTTACGCGGATCTCCTCGCTGACCGGCAGGGCGTTGATCTTCTCCCGGTAGTCCTCGATATCGTCCTGCACGTCGTCGCCCAGCTCGGCCTGGATGATCTTCATCTCTTCCCGCAGATAGTATTCCCGCTGGCTGCGGTTGACCTGCTCCTGGGTGGCGTCGTTCAGTTCCTTTTCGATGGCCATGATGTCCAGCTCGTTGTTGAGGAGCTTATTGAGCAGCATCAGCCGGCGGCTGGGGTAGACCTCTTCCAAAAGCTTCTGCTTATCCTCCAGGCTGAAATGCACATTCTGGGCGATATAGCTGATCACATAGCCGATGTCGGGGTTGGCCAGGATGTTGAGCAGCTGCTCGTTCATCATGTCCGGGTTCATTTGCAGATACTCGTTGAACAGGGACAGGCAGCTTCTCACCAGCGCCTCCTTGCGGACGGCGCTGACCTTCTCCGGCTTGTCGTCCAGGCGGGTCACCTGGGCGCTGTAATACTTTCCCTCGGTGTCCATGCTGAGAGCCTGAGCCCGGTACAGGCCTTCCACCATCACCCGGCAGCTGCTGCTGCGGGGCTGGCGGAGCTGCTGCCGCACCCGGCAGACCGTGCCCACATGGTAAATGTCCTTTTCCTCGGGCACATCGGTGGCGATGTCCTTCTGTGCGGCAAGGAAAATGAGATGGTCTCCCCTGACTGCCGCGTCCAGCGCCGCCACAGAGGCGCTGCGCTCCACGTCAAAGGTCAGGAGCATGGAGGGAAAAACGCTCAGCCCCCGGAGCGGGAGCATGGGCAGTGTTCTGATTTCGTTTTCCATTGTTTCTGACATGTTATCCTCCTTCCGGAGTGCTGTGTTTGCTTGAATTAATCGTTGATATGCCTGACAACGGGGCTGCTGCCGTTTTTCACGCTGTCGGCGGTGATGATGACCTTGTTGGCGGTGGTGTCGGAGGGGACCTTATACATGATGTCGGTCATTACACCCTCCATCACACTGCGCAGGCCTCTTGCGCCGATCTTCATCTCGATGGCCTTGTCGGCGATGGCCTCCAGGGCCTCCTGCTCGTATTCCAGCTCCACACCGTCATAGGACAGCAGGGACTTATACTGCTTTGTCATGGCGTTTTTCGGCTCGGTCAGGATGCGGACCAGGTCTTCCCGCTTCAGGGACTCCAGAGAGGCCACCACAGGCAGACGGCCGATCAGCTCCGGGATAATGCCGAATTTCAGCAGGTCGTGCTGCTGGACCTGGGAGAGGATCTCCCCCACGTCCCGCTCCGCGCTGCTGGTGATGTCCGCGCCGAAGCCCATGGTCTTCTTGTTGGTGCGCTTTTCGATGATCTTATCCAGCCCGTCGAAGGCGCCGCCGCAGATGAACAGGATATTGGTGGTGTCCACATGGATAAACTCCTGGTGGGGGTGCTTGCGCCCGCCCTGGGGCGGAACATTGGCCACCGTGCCCTCCAGCAGCTTCAGCAGAGCCTGCTGCACACCCTCGCCGGACACGTCCCGGGTGATGGAGGTATTCTCGCTCTTGCGGGCGATCTTGTCGATCTCGTCGATGTAGATGATGCCCCGCTGGGCCCGCTCCACGTCAAAATCCGCGGCCTGAAGGAGCTTCAGGATCACGTTTTCCACGTCCTCACCCACATAGCCCGCTTCCGTCAGGGTGGTGGCGTCGGCAATGGCAAAGGGCACCTCCAGCATTTTCGCCATGGTCTGGGCAAAGAGGGTCTTGCCGCTGCCGGTGGGACCGATCAGCAGGATGTTGCTCTTTTGCAGCTCCACATTGTCCTTGCCCGCGTTGAGAATGCGCTTATAGTGGTTATACACCGCCACGGAAAGGACGATCTTGGCCCTCTCCTGGCCGATCACATAGTCGTCCAGCTTTGCCTTGATCTGCATGGGCTTGGGAAGCTTATCAAACACCAGAGGCAGACCGTCATAGCCCTCTACAGTGGGGGCAATAGGCCCGTCGTCGATAATGCTGGCGCACATGCGCACGCACTCGTCGCAGATATAGCTGCCGTTGCCGGCGATCAGCCGGTCCACCAAAGACTGCGGCTTGCCGCAAAATGAGCATCTTATGCTTCTTCTGTCTTCATTCTTTGCCATCTTGCTCTCCCATCAGCTTTATAGCTGTAAAAAAATATACCTAAAACTTTAGGGGAACGAATCGTTCCCCTAAAAACATTGCGTCTTCGGACGGTCAGCGCTTGTAGATGACCTTGTCGATCAGGCCGTAGTTCTTTGCTTCCTCGGCGGTCATGAAGTGGTCGCGCTCGCAGTCGCGCTCGATGGTCTCCACGTCCTTGCCGGTGTTTTCGGCCAGAATGGCGTTGAGCTTTTTCTTGATCTTCAAAATCTGCTCCGCCTGGATCTGGATGTCGGTGCACTGGCCCTGGCTGCCGCCGGAGGGCTGGTGGATCATGATCTCCGCGTTGGGCAGGGCGATGCGCTTGCCCTTGGCGCCGGAGGACAGCAGGAAGGCACCCATGGACGCCGCCATGCCGATGCAGATGGTGGACACATCAGGCTTGATGTACTGCATGGTGTCGTAGATGGCCAGACCGGAGGTGACGCTGCCGCCGGGGCTGTTGATATAAAACTGTATGTCTTTGTCCGGGTCCTGGGCCTCCAGATACAGAAGCTGGGCCACTACAAGACTGGCGGTGGTGTCGTTCACTTCCTCGCTGAGCATGACGATGCGGTCGTTCAGCAGGCGGGAGAAGATGTCGTATGAGCGCTCGCCACGGCTGGTCTGTTCTACAACATAAGGTACTAAACTCATTGTATTAAACTCCCCTTTAATTTATCAGCATCCAAGAGAGCATATCCGTATCCCGGAAATATTATTCCGCCTTTTCTTCCTCGGGGGCAGCCTCGGTGATGACGGCGCTGTCGAT
>CAMGRL010000014.1 GCA_946061515.1 uncultured Clostridia bacterium | reverse complement strand
TCCGCTTCTTCCTTGTACTGGGTCTCGATCTCCTTGATCTTCATGGCCATCTCGTGGGTCACATCGTCACGGATGTTGTTGATCAGGTAGGTCTTGGCCTCCTCCACGGAGAAGCCGGAGATCTTCTCCAGCATTTCCAGCTGGCTTTTCTTCACCAGAGCGACTTCCTGCTGCTGCGCTTCCACAGCGGCGATCTTGTTGTTCAGGGTGTCGCTCTTCTTCTCGACGGAATCGATCTTCCGGTCAAGGTTTTCTTCCTTCTGCTGAAGGCGGCGTTCCTGCTTCTGCAGGTCCGCACGGCGTTCCTTTACTTCCCGCTCATATTCGGAGCGGCTTTTGTGTATTTCTTCCTTTGCCTCGACGAGAGCTTCTCTCTTCTTGCTCTCGGCGCTTTTTATTGACTCATTGATAATACGCTTTGCCTCTTCCTCGGCGCTGATTATCTCTCTTTCCGCGATCTTTTTGCGGTAGTAAACGCCAAGGGCGAAGCACGCGACAGCAACTGCGATGATCACAGCCACGATAATGATCCAAAAATACCAGGGCATAGTAAGCAAACACACCTCCATTCTTTCAGAATTTTGCGGTGGTTCAAATCATACTTCTTATTCAATTCGATCTAAAAAGCAAGACGGGTCATAAAACGAACCCATCGTAATTGAAAAGTAATATTCAGCCGGAGCTTCCCCAGGCTCCTTAAAATATTATTCACGTCATTTTACCGTGCCTTTGGTGTTATGTCAAGTAAATCGCTTAAATTAATTTAAGAAAATCTTACAAATGTAAGTATACCGGGGCGGCACAGACCTCCCCGGTTAAGCGATTATTCCTCTGTTGTCAGCTCCACTTTGCCGTCGCGCACAAGGGCGGTGAGCATACAGCCGGGGCAGACCTGCCCGTCCAGAAGCATCTCCGCCGCCGCGTCCTCTATGCTCTGCTGCACGGCCCGGCGCAGGGGGCGGGCGCCGAACTTGTCGTCATAGCCCGCCGAGGCCAGCCACTTTACCGTCTCCTCCGGTACAGAGAGCTCCAGCCCCAGCTCCCGGAAGCGCTCCTTTACCTGCCGGAGCAGGCCCCGGGTGATCTCCACCATGTCCTCCTGGCTGAGCCGGTGGAAAACAATGGTCTCGTCGATGCGGTTGAGAAACTCCGGGCGGAAGGTCTCTCTCAGCTCCTCCATCACCCGGCGGCGCATGTCCGCCTCTTTCCCGGTCTCCGTCCCGGCAAAGCCCAGGGGCTGCCGCCCGTCGGTGATGGCCTTGGCCCCCACGTTGGAGGTCATCACGATCACGGTGTTGCGAAAATCCACCTTCCGCCCGGCGGAGTCGGTCAGGTGTCCGTCGTCCATGATCTGCAGAAGGATGCCCCACACGTCCTCGTGGGCCTTCTCGATCTCGTCAAAGAGCACCACAGACCAGGGCTTGCGCCGCACCCGCTCGGTGAGCTGGCCGCCGTCCTCATAGCCCACATAGCCGGGAGGGGAGCCGATGAGCCGGCTGACGCTGTGCTTTTCCATGTACTCCGACATGTCCAGCCGGATCATGGCCCCCTCGTCCCCGTACACCGTGGCGGCCAGGGCCCGGCAGAGCTCCGTCTTGCCCACGCCGGTAGGCCCCAGGAAGAGAAAGCTGCCCACCGGCCGCGCCGGGTCCTTCAGTCCCACACGGCTGCGGCGGATGGCCTTTGCCACCGCCGACACCGCCTCGTCCTGGCCGATAATGCGGCATTTGAGCAGGGCCTCCAGATTTCTCAGCCGCTCCGTCTCGTCCTCGTCCAGGCCGGTGACGGGAATATTGGTCCAGAGGGAAACCACCTGGGCGATGGCCCCGGCGTCCACGATCCGGGCGGCGCTGCTGCCGCTGCCCGCCTCCACATGCACCGCCGCCGCGGCCTCGTCGATCAGGTCAATGGCCTTGTCCGGAAGAAAACGGTCGTTGATATAGCGGACAGACAGCTCGTAGGCCGCCGTCAGTGCCTCATCCAGTATTTTCACGTCATGGTGCTTTTCCAGCCCACCCCGGAGGCTTCGGAGCATGTCCATGGTCTGCTCCCGGGAAGGCTCCGCCACCTTCACCGGCTGAAACCGGCGTTCCAGGGCCGCATCCTTTTCGATGTGGCGGCGGTACTCCTCCGGGGTGGTGGCGCCGATGATCTGCACCTCACCCCGGCCCAGGGCGGGCTTTAAGATGTTGGCCGCGTCGATGGCTCCCTCGGCGCTGCCGGCGCCGATGATGGTGTGCAGCTCGTCGATAAAAAGGATCACGTCCCCTGCCCTGCGCACATCCCGCAGCACCGATTTGACCCGCTCTTCAAAATCGCCCCGGTACTTGGTGCCGGCCAGCATGGCCGGAATATCCAGGGAGACGATGCGCTTGTTGGCCAGCTCCGCCGTGGTCTTGCCCTGGGCCACCTGAATGGCCAGTCCCTCCGCCACGGCAGTCTTGCCCACGCCCGGCTCCCCCACCAGCACCGGATTATTCTTGGTCCGCCGGGAGAGGATCTGCACCGTGCGCCGGATCTCGTCCCCACGGCCCACCACCGGGTCGATCTTGCCCTCGGCGGCAAGCTCCGTCAGGTCCCGGCTGTACTGGTCCAGCACCTTGGTGTCCGTGCGGCGCACGGTACTGCGCAGGGTGCCGGTCTGGGCCTTGCCGTTGTAGCCCGGGTTTCCGAAAACCGCCATGATGTCGGTATAAATGTCGTTGATATCCAGTCCCAGCTCTGTCAGGGCCAGGACGCCGCCGCACTCGCTCTGCCGCAGGATGCCCAGCAGCAGATGTTCTGTTCCGATATAGCCCTGCCGCAGACGCACGGTCTCCTCCGCGGCCTTTTCCACCGCCAGCTGGGCCCGGACGGTGAGTCCGTGCTCCGGTGTGCCGGGTATGCCCTGGCCCACGCGCCGGCAGATCGCGGCGCGCAGCTTTTTTTCCTCCACGCCCCGCTGCTTCAATATTCTGGCCCCCAGCCCCTCGCTCTCGCCCAGGATGCCCAGCAGCAGATGCTCGGTGCCCACATAGCTGTGGCCCAGCTCTCCCGCCGCCTCTCTGGCCCTCTCGATCGCAACCTCCGCGCGCTGTGTAAATTTCTCATTGCTCTTCATGGTTTACCCCCTTGTAAGGCTCTTTTACCGATTATCGCCCATCTTTGCCGCCGATTAGGGCGAAAGCCCGGAGCGGTTTTGAAAATTATCACCAGATTTCCAGAGATTTATAGGTGTTCAAAAAAATTTCAATTGATTTTTGCCGGATATGTGTTACAATTAGCGTACGATGACCCGAAGGTCAAATAACTTACGGAGGTAACATTATGGCTTTTGTTATTACCGACGAGTGCCTGTCCTGCGGTTCCTGCGCAGCTCAGTGCCCCGCAGAAGCGATCGACATGGGCGATCTTCACTACGAGATCGACGCTGATAAGTGCCTTGAGTGCGGCGCTTGCGCAGCCCAGTGCCCTGCCGAAGCAATCGTACAGGAGTAATCCACTACATAGATCAAGGGGCGATGAAATCGCCCCTTGATCTATTTTATTCATTTTTCACTTTTTGGAGGAAGCCATGGCTGACTTTGAACCGCTCTGGCCCGGCGGGCCGCTGTTTTGTCAGGCGGAGCATTTCCGTCTGAGTACCGACTGCGTGCTGCTGGCGGATTTTGTGAACACTTCCTCCGCGGCCAGGGGCATCGACCTGGGCTGCGCCTCGGGGGCCATCGGCCTGCTGCTTCTCAGCCGCAGCCCCAAACTGCACATGACCGGGCTGGAGCTTCTGCCCCAGGCGGCAGCCCTGGCCGAAGAGAATATGGCGGTCAACGGTCTGTCCGGCCGGAGCCGCGTCGTCAACGGAGACATCAGGCAGCACAGGCAGCTTTTCCCCTCTGGCAGCTTTGATCTGGTGGTGGCAAACCCGCCCTATTTCCCCTTAGGCAGCGGCGCGGTCTCCCCGGACGAGGGCCGGGCCGGGGCCAGAGGCGAAGTGAACTGCACCCTGGAGGACATCTGCACCGCCGCCGCCTTTCTCTGCCGCACCGGGGGCAGCTTTGCCCTGGTGCATAAGCCGGAACGGCTGAGCGAAGTCCTGTGCTGCATGAGCCGCCACGGACTGGAACCCAAGCGCCTGCGCCTGGTGTGCCACCGGGCGGAGCTCGCGCCGAACCTGGTGCTGATCGAGGGCCGCCGGGGCGGAAAGCCCGGGATGAAAATTGAGCCCATGCTGATCCTCCGCAAAGCCGACGGCAGCGAGACCGACGAAGTAAAACGGATCTATCACCGGTAAAAAATGCGGACTGTTAATGAAAACAGTCCGCATTTTTTACGATTCTTCTTTTTTCCCCGGTTGACCACCAGGATGCCGGTACACACCAGCGCCAGGGCGAAAAGCCCCTGGGGGCAGCCCGCTTTTTCTTAATTATTCAATATGTATTACTTTCTCTGTCAGTTCCCCGGCGCTCACATTGGGGTTGTGGTAGCGCTCCCTGTTCACGGTGACGCCGCCCATATTGATGGCCTGCCTGGGGCAGTATTGCAGGCAGCTGAGGCACTGGATACAGTCTGTCCCGAAGCTGGGCTTTCCGCCCTCCAGACGGATATTCCCTCTGGGGCAGAGCTTTGCGCACTGTCCGCAGCCGATGCAATCATCGGTCACGCTGAGCTTTTGGGCCTTGAGTTTGGTCAGGGTGGGCCAGGCCGCGCTCTCCAGCTTGTTCAGCAGCAAGGCGCTGGGGCGCCCGGGCAGCTTCTTGCCTGTCAGCACATCCACAGCGACCTTCCCGGCCAGCTTCTCGGCCCGGGCCTGGGCCTTGTCCGGCCCCATAGGCGGCAGCATCAGCTTGTGGGGGAAGAGCCAGATGCAGGAGCACTGGTGCGTTATCCCCGCCCAGTAGTCCAGACCCACAATGCTGTCGATCACGCTCAGGCCCACGCCGGGGTAGCCCGCGTAGCTGCACACGGCAAACTTGTAGGTCTCGCGGCCCACGGCCACGTTGCGCACATACTCCTCCACCCTTCCGGGCAGGCCCCCGGCGTAGCAGGGAAAGACAAAGCCCACCCGCTCCGCCTCCCGGGCGTCGGTGACGGCCGGGGCGGTGCGCATCATCACAATATCCGTATCGCCCAGTTTTTTCGCGATGTTCTTTGCGATGTCCAGGCAGTTGCCGCTGCCTGAATAGCAGTAGATCAGGTTCTTGCTCATGCAGACATCTCCTTTTTCAATTTTTAAATCATGAATATGGAATCGTCGTTCTCGATCCAGTCGCTGACGGGGATGGTGCGGTACTCGGTCTCGGTCATGCGGATAACCACCCGGTCGATGCCGGCGTTGATGATCTGCCGCTTGCACATGGAGCAGGACATGGCGTCCGGCAGCAGGGCGTTGGTGCGGGCGTCCCGGCCCACCAGGTAGATGGTGGCTCCGATCATATCCCGGCGGGAGGCGGAAATGATGGCGTTTGCCTCCGCGTGGACGCTGCGGCAGAGCTCGTAACGCTCTCCTGAGGGGATCTTCAGGCTCTCCCTGGTACACACGCCCAGATCCGAGCAGTTGCGGCGGCCCCGGGGCGCGCCGTTATAGCCGGTGGAGATGATCTCATCGTTTCGGACGATGATCGCGCCGTATTTCCGGCGCAGACAGGTGGAGCGCTCCAGCACCGAGTCCGCGATGTCAAGATAATAGTTCTGCTTGCTTGTACGGCTGTCCATAGCTCTGCCTCCATTTATATCTTATGTTTTTAAATATACCTTAAGATTGGCCGGCAAGTCAATAACGGGGTAGCATTTTTCATTCTTTTATGATACAATAGCAATATGAACAGAAATTACCAAAAAGAACTGGACCGCATTATCCAGAAACGTGGCCAAAAAACGCCCCGTGTGCTGCTGCACAGCTGCTGCGGCCCCTGCTCCAGCTCTGTGCTGGAATATATCACCCAATACTTCGACGTGACCCTGCTCTGGTATAACCCGAATCTCTACCCGAAGGAGGAATTTGACCGGCGCTTCAAAACCCAGGTGGAGCTGATCGAAAAGATGGGCCTGGCCGACAAGGTGGACATCCTGGCCGAGCCCTGGAAGAGCGAGGACTATTACCGCCGCGTCAAAGGGCTGGAGAACGAGCCGGAGGGCGGAAAACGCTGTGCCGAGTGCTTCCGTCTGCGCCTGCTGGAGACGGCCAGACTGGCCAAGCACTACGGTTACGACTATTTCTGCACCACGCTCACTCTGTCCCGCCACAAGGACGCGGTGCTCATTAACACCATCGGCGAGGAGATCGCCAAGGCCGTGGGCGTAAGCTGGCTGCCCTCGGACTTTAAGAAGAGAAACGGCGAAAACCGTTCCATCGAGCTCAGCGAGCAATACGGGCTCTACCGCCAGCTGTACTGCGGCTGTGAATTTTCCCTGCACAAGCGGGAGGAGACGGCAAAAGCGCTGGAAAAGCAGCAGGCAGAATAAAAACGCGAGCAAACCAGAAAAACACCAACCATTAATACAACACTTCGCACCTCACCCCCCCTGAGCAGCAGGGGAGCGCGAGGGGGCAAGGCCCGCCTCGCGTTTCAATAACCGTCGGCAAAAAGCCTGATTTTCAGGCGTTTGCCGAGCGCAGCGAGTTTTTTCACAGCGTTTTCCGCTGTGAAAAAAGCGACGGTAAAAAACCGGTGCGAAAGGCTTTAGCCTTTTGTACCGGTTTGCAGGTTTCCACACCCTGCGATAAATAAAAAATGGAGGTTTCCGAAAAATGAATAACAAACCCCTGCGCGCACACACCCTTTCCGCCGCCGCCATTGTGGGCGCCGCTTATGCGGTGCTGACCATGGCCCTGGCTCCCATCAGCTACGGAGCGATCCAGCTCCGTGTTTCCGAAGTCCTTTGCATCCTGCCCTATTTTATGCCGTGTACGGCGTGGGGATTGTTTATTGGCTGCGCCGCGGCCAATCTGCTGACGGGAAATATTTTTGACATTATTTTCGGATCGCTGGCCACCCTGGCCGCCGCCCTGCTCACCGCCGCCATCGGCAAACGGAAGCACACGCTGGCCAACAGCGCCCTGGCCTGCCTGATGCCCGTGGTGTTCAACGCCCTTGTTGTGGGCGCGGTGATCACCGCCGCCTATGAAGGCATGAACCTGTTTCAGCATTTCGGCGTTTTTGCCATGAACGCCGCCTATGTGGGCCTTGGTGAAGCCATCGTTCTCTATGTATTGGGCCTTCCCCTTATGCGCTATCTCCCCGGGAAGAAATTTTTCAAGGAGTTTATGGAAAAAGTCAATTCATAGACCAGAAAGGAGCTTCAGATGAAAGTCAGGAAAGCCATCATCCCCGCTGCCGGTCTCGGCACAAGACTTCTGCCCAACACCAAGAGCATCCCCAAGGAGATGCTGCCGCTGGTGGACAAGCCGGTGATCCAGTACATTGTGGAAGAAGCTGTTTCCGCCGGAATTGAGGAGATCCTTATCATTACCAACCGCGGCAAATCCCCCATTGAGGATTATTTCGACTACTCCCCCGATCTGGAGGAGCGCCTGATCCGTGACGGCAAGCAGGATGAGGCCGACACGGTCCGCGCCGTGGCGGATATGGCCGACGTGTTCTTCCTGCGCCAGAAGGAGACCAAGGGCCTGGGCCACGCCATATGGCGGGCAAAGTCCTTTGTGGGTGACGAACCCTTTGCCATCCTTTTGGGGGACGACATCATGCTCAGCGAAAAGCCTGTTCTCAAGCAGTTAGTGGAAGCTGCCGAGGAACACAGCTGCAGCGCCATCGCCGTGCGTGAGGTGCCGGACGAGCTGATTGTGAAATACTCCTCCGTCAAATTAGAGAAGAAGCTGAGCGACCGGGTGTTCCGCATCGGCGACATGAATGAGAAGCCCACGCTGGAGGAGAAATTCTCCAACTACGCCATTCTGGGCCGCTATGTCCTGACGCCCGCCATCTTCGATATCCTTGCCCATACCGCCCCGGGCCGGAACAATGAGATCCAGCTCACCGACGGTATGAAGGAGCTTTGCCGCATTGAGCCCATGTGCGCCGTGGACTTTGAGGGCCGCCGCTACGACACCGGCAACCTGAAGGGCTATCTGGAGGCCATCATCGACTTTGCCCTGAAAAACGAGGAGGCCGGAGACTGGCTCCGTGACTTCATCAAGGAAAAAGCAAAAATTTTGTGAGACGCTTGACAAAGTTTGTCTCGCGTTATACAATCATTGCATAATCAAGCAAAGGGGTGCTGGGTTTTCCCGGCTGAGACTGGGCCAATTGAGGCTCGGGACCCTGGAACCTGATCCGGATAATGCCGGCGTAGGAAAGGGCGATATGTGAATTTCCGCAGGTTCTTTATGAACCTGCGGTTTTTCATACTAATTCTTGATTAAAAAGATTTAATCAGCGGCGCAGGGATATTGGGGCAAGACAAGGCAGAGGAACGCCGCCATACTTTGTGTATGGCAAGTGACGATAACGCAGTATTGCACCAATAGACCAAGCTGATATGAAAGATTTTTATCGAGAATTAGTATAATATCTCCTTCCGAAAAATTTTTTTGGAGGTAGAAAAAATGAAAACCAATTCCCATCTCAAACTCCGCGCCCTGTGCGAAGGCGCCATTTTCGTGGCTCTCGCCCAGGTAATCAGCTATCTGAAGTTCTTTGAGCTGCCCCAGGGCGGTTCCATCACCGTGGGCATGCTGCCCATCTTCCTGTTCTGCGCCCGCTGGGGCTTCGGTCCCGGCATGCTGGCCAGCATCACCTACAGCCTGCTCCAGCTTCTGCTGGACGGGGCCTACGCCTGGGGCTGGCAGTCCATGATCGGCGACTACATCCTGGCCTTCTCCGTGCTGGGTCTGGCCGGTCTCTTCCACAAGCAGAAATACGGCTTCTTCACCGGCACCGTGGTAGGCTGCATCGCCCGTTTCCTGGTGGCTTACATCGTAGGCGCAACGATCTGGGCCGAGTATATGCCCGAGAGCTTCTTCGGCATGACCATGACCACCCCCTGGTTTTACTCCGCGCTGTATAACGGCAGCTACATGCTCATCGACATGATCCTCTGCCTGGCCGTGGGCGCACTGCTCTGGAAGCCCCTGGGCAAGTACATCCGGGGCGAGGATCTGGCCGCGAAATAAAGCTTTCGTATTTTTTTGTTGACAGACTGACATAAAATAGTTTATAATGTCCACTCGGCGACCCCTCGTCGCCGAGTGTTTGTTTTGTCAACTACTTCGG
Organism: uncultured Clostridia bacterium; assembly: GCA_946061515.1. GTDB lineage: Bacteria > Bacillota > Clostridia > Oscillospirales > Oscillospiraceae > Limivicinus. The sequence continues at coordinate 30,363 of CAMGRL010000014.1, read as the reverse complement.
GCTCGCCCGATGTTGAGTATTACACCTGAAAGGAGTGCAGAAAATGTTCCGTACCTACCAGCCCAAAAAGCGCCAGCGCAAAAAGGAGCACGGCTTCCGCAAGAGAATGAAGACCGCCAACGGCCGCAAAGTTCTTGCCCGCCGCAGAGCAAAAGGCAGAGCCAAGCTCAGCGCCTGATCCCCACTCGTGAAGCAGGTCAAATCGTAAATATTTTTAGGGCGGAGCGATCCGCCCTTTAGGTGTTTGCGGATATTCCGGGTTTCATCCGGCCGGAGGTGATTTTGTCGTGGATACCAGGTGCACATTGAAAAAGAACAGCGATTTCAGGCGCCTGTATGCCAAAGGCAAAAGCGTTGTGACCCCCTATATGGTGCTGTACTGCCGGCGCAACAACCTGGGCGTGAACCGCCTGGGCTACACCGTGTCCACAAAGCTGGGACATGCCGTGGTGCGAAACCGTGTACGCCGCCGTTTAAGGGAGATCTACCGCCTCAATTCCCCGGCCATGAAGGCAGGCTTTGACATCGTTGTGGTGGCCAGGTCCCGCTGTGTGGAGGCCCGGTATGCCAAAATGAACGCGGTCTTTCTGGAGGCCTGCGGTACACTGGGGCTTTTGAAGGAGGACCGGGCATGAAAAAACTGATGCTCGCCGCCATCCGCTTTTACCAGCGGAACATCTCCCCTTCCCGCCCCGCCTGTTGCCGCTTTATCCCGACCTGCTCCCAATATGCGCTGGAGGCCATTCAAAAATACGGCGCCCTGAAGGGCGGCTGGCTTGCCTTAAAGCGCATATCCCGCTGTCATCCCTTCCACAGGAAGGACTATGACATCTATGACCCCGTGCCCTGAGCTTCGGTGGTCGCCCCAACAAAAAAGAATATTGAGGAGTAACCTATGTGGGCAAAAATCACTAAACCCTTTGCCTGGCTGATGGTCAAGCTCTATGAGCTGACCGGGAACTACGGTATCGCCGTGATCCTCTTCGCTCTTGCGGTGAACCTGATCCTGACCCCCTTCATGGCCAAGAGCAAAAAGAGCATGATGCGCTCAACCCGTCTCCAGCCCCGTATCCAGGAGCTGCAGAAACGGCACGAGGGCAACCCCCAGAAGCTGAACCAGGAGATGCAGAACCTCTACCGTGAGGAAGGCATCAACCCCATGTCTGGCTGTCTGTGGTCCCTTATCCCCTTCCCCATCCTGATCGCGCTGTACAGCGTCATCCGCCAGCCCATCACCCGCATGATGTTCGCCGCGCAGGACGTTGTGACCACCCTTCAGGACTATTTTGTGGCGAAGGGACTCTATACTGTCCCCGCAAAGGCGGACGCCTATGTGGAGATCAAGCTGGCCAACCTGGCCCATGAACACTGGGACGCGGTCGCCGCCGACCTGGCCGGCAAGATCGACAGGCTGCTGGATGTCGACTTCGGCTTCCTGGGTCTGAACCTGGGTTCCCAGCCCCAGTGGAATTTCTTTGTCAAGACCGACTGGAGCGACGTGTCCATCTGGCTGCCCGCTCTGGGCCTGTTTCTGATCCCCTTCATCTCCGCTGCTCTCTCCTGGCTGTCCATGAAGGTGAGCAACGCCGCCAACCCCCAGCAGGACGCCCAGACCCAGGCTTCCATGAAGACCATGAACCTGATGATGCCCCTGATGTCCATCTGGATCTGCTTTGTCATGCCTGCCGCCATGGGTATCTACTGGATCGCCAACAGCGTTTTCGGCATGGTCCGCGACTTTATCCTGACCAAGGTGTACAAGCGCAAGCTGGACGAGGAGGACGCGGAGCGCCAGGCCATGCGCAGCGCCCGTGAGAAGGAGCTGGAGGAAAAGCGCCTGGAGACCGAGCGTCTCCGCGCCGAAGGCAAGACCGAGAAGAACGCCAACACCAGCAAGAAGAAGATCCAGGCCAACGAAAAGCAGAAGCAGGACGAGCGCAAGGCTGCCCTGGACAAGGCGGATCGCGCCGCCCGCCGTGAGCGCCTGGGCATCAAGGAGGAGGAGAAGCCTGCCTCCCAGGTGGGCAACCGCCGCTATGCTCGTGGCCGCGCCTATGTTGCGGACCGCTTCACCAATCCCGAAAACGCGGAGGAAGCAACCCTTGCCGCCGCTGCCGCGTCTGAGGGCGCGGACCCCATCGACGAGAGCGTGGAAGAGACTGTCTCCACTCCGGTCGAAGAGACGGTCATCACTCCGGCCGATGAGACCGCTCAGTCCGATGAGGAAAAATAAACAGGAGTATTCGATATGATCAAAACTTTGGAAAAGACCGCTCGCACGGAGGATGAAGCCATCGCCGCCGCTCTGGCGGAGCTTGGCATGGATCGTGACGACGTGTCTGTGGAAATTGTTGAGCGCGCAAAGTCCGGTTTTCTGGGCATCGGCGCGTCTCCCGCAGTGATCCGCGTAAGCTATGAGGTGCCGGACCCGGTGGTGGAGAAAGCCCCCGCCGCTCCCGCCGCCAGGCCCGCAGCCGAGCCTGCCGCAGCCGCAGTTGTGGATGAAGATCCCGATTACGCCGCCATCCGCCAGTTTCTCTCCGGTCTGCTGGAGCGCATGGGCGTAAAGGCCCAGATCGAGATCAGCACCCGTGAAAACGGCGGCATCAACGTGAATCTCAGCGGAAACGGCATGGGCGCCATTATCGGCCGCCGGGGCGAGACCCTGGACGCCATCCAGCACCTGACCAATTACGCCGTGAACCGCGGCAGCGAGAAGCACCTGCACATCAGTGTGGACGCGGAGAATTACCGCAGCAAGAGGGAGGAATCTCTCACCCGCCTTGCGGAGAAAATGGCGGAAAAGGCCATCAAATACAAACGCAGCATGGCTCTGGAGCCCATGAACTCCTATGAGCGCCATGTGATCCACACCGCCCTTCAGAATTATGAGGGCGTGACCACCAGCTCCACCGGCGTTGAGCCCAACCGCCGGGTGGTCGTGTCCTATGTCAAGCCTGAACAGCCTAACAACAAGCCCCAGAGCCGGGAATGGGCATAATAAGGCAGCCGAAAAAATACTTTATGTGCTCTGCACATCGGAGGAATGAACAATGATTTTTGAAAAAGTACAAAAGGCTCTGGCCGAGCAGTTTGAAGTCAGCCCCGACACCATCACTCTGGACACCAACCTGATCGACGATCTGGGCGCCGACTCTCTCGACGTTGTCGAGCTCATCATGTCCATTGAAGACGAATTCGGCGTCTCCATTTCCGACGAGGAAGCCGCAAACCTTGTCACTGTCCAGCGTATCGTGGATTACGTGGAAAAAATCCAGTAAAACAACGTAAAAAACACCCTCTCACGAAATTCTCATGAGAGGGTGCTTTTTTGTGCCTGTTTTTTTATTGCATCAGGCGTATGAAATCGTCCATATACCCGTAGGGCACCAGCAGGCCGTCCCGGCGCAGCCGGAGGATCTCCTCCGCCGTGGCGCACATGGCGCCGCAGGTCTCGTTTTCCAGCAGCCGGATCTCCTCCGGCTGAAAATCATCTTCAAAAAGCCACACGTCGCAGAAATAATGGTCCTTCCGGAAGCTGTGGACCACTCTGCCCCGCTCCGGCGGAATGACCAGGCCCGTCTCCTCCCGCAGCTCTCTCAGCGCCGCCGTCAGACTGCCTTCCCCGGCCACGGCAGAGCCCCCGGTGCACTCCCACATATTGGGCCAGCCCTTGTTGGGGGCGCGTTTGGTCAGCAGAAAGCGCCCGTCGCTCCGCCGCACCCAGGCGTGGACCACCAGGTGATAGTCCTGTCCCTCCAGCATGTCCCCCCGGCGGTGGGTCCTGCCGGTAAGCCGCCTGTTCTCGTCATATACGTCCCACAGCTCGTCCGGGCTGCTCTGCATGTTCAGCCATTTGTTCACCCAGCGGGCCGACTGACGCAGGGCGGCCACGGTCTTGGTCTCCAGCACCACCCGGCAGTCGTGCTCTGCCGCCAGACGGAGATAGTGCTCCAGATCCATCTCCCCGTCGCCCAGGGCCAGGTGCACCTGGGTCCCCAGGGCGTCGTGCATGTGCATGTGCCTCAGATGGCCGGAGCGCTCCATGATGATGGGTTTATCGGCGCAGTTTATGGCATAGTCATGGCCGATATCGTAGGTCATGGCAAAGGCCGGGCTCTCCAGCAGCAGATCCAGCCCGTGGAGCAGGAAGGGCAGGTCAAAGCCGTCGGTATTTTCCACGCAGATCTTCACGCCGCTGTCCCCGATGGCCTCCGTCACCCGGTCCCGGAACTGCCGGAGGTATTCCCGATAGACCGGCTCGTTTTCCTCATAGATGTACACCCGCTTTGTGGGCAGGGTGCAGTAGATCCCCCGGAGCATGTGCATGTTCAGGGTGGGTATGCCCAGCTTCCTGGCCAGCTCCACCGTGCCCAGCACATTTTCCACATAGGCCTGCCTGACCCCGGTGTTCAGGCTGTAGGGGTTCAGCTCCTCGTCCAGATGCACGGTGTAGAAAATGCCGTACTTCTCTTTGATGCGCAGCAGCTCATCCACATCCAGCTTCTCCAGCTGATTCTGGGGGAAACTCATGTTCAGTTCGATAAATTTCAGCCCCAGCTCCCGGCACAGGGCCGCGCTCTCCTCAAGGCTGTTTAATTCGATCAGTGTGGGCATTCCAAAGGAGATCATTGTTCCGCCTCCCGGTAAAACAATTTCGGTAAGAGGATATGTTATCAGATGAATCGCCTCTTGTCAACGCCGCGGGCCGGGTGATTTTTTTACCGTTTGTATATTGACATTCGTATAGAATCCCGTTAAAATATGTCGCACACGACTTAATAGAGGTGTTACCATGGAAAAAGAAATGCCTATCGGCCTGCGCTTTTCCCTTTTGCACCGTTCGTTCAAAAAACAGCTTGACGAACTGCTGAGGGAAAAAGAACTGACGGGCGTACAGTTTGGTGTGTTGGGGCAGCTTGACCGCCTGGAGCGCTCCGGGCAGGAAGAGGTTTACCAGAAGGATCTGGAGCTGGCTACCCATGTGACGCACCCCACAATGACAGAGATCATCAAGCGGCTGGAAAAGCAGGGCTTTGTGGTCTGCCGCCCGGGGGCAAATGACCGGCGGTATAAATGCATCTGTTCCACCGAAAAGTCAAAACAGCTCCGGCAAGAGATGGCCGAAGTGGACCGGCAGGTGTTTGACAAGCTGTGCAGCGGCCTGAGCGCGGAGCAAAAGGCCTCGCTGATCGCCATGACCGACATCATGCTGGATAACGCGGGCTGCTGCGGGAAAGGAAAACAAAACGATGATTAAAAAACTGGCTTCCTGCGTAAGGGAATACAAACTCCCCACCATATTGACACTGATCTTTATCGTGGGCGAGGTTTTTCTGGAGGTATTGATCCCCTTCTTCACGGCCGATCTGGTCAACGCCATCAAGGCGGGCGTCCCCATGTCCATGGTGGTAAAGACCGGCCTGCTCCTGGTTTTGATGGCCATGCTGTCTCTCTGCTGCGGCAGCACGGCGGGCTACACCTGCGCCAAGGCCTCCGCCGGCTTTGCCAAAAATCTGCGGCACGATATTTTCAGCCGGGTCCAGACCTTCTCCTTTGAAAATATCGACCGGTTTTCCTCGGCCTCTCTGGTGACGAGAATGACCACGGACGTGGTGAACGTGCAGATGGCCTTTATGATGCTGATCCGTATCGCCGTCCGGGCGCCGCTGATGTTCCTGTTTGCCATCGTCATGGGCTTTGTGATGGGCGGACGTCTGGCCATCACCTTTCTCATCATCGTGCCGGTACTTTTATTCGGGCTCATTCTGATCGCCCGGAAAGCCCTGCCCGCCTTCCGGGCCGTGTTCAAGAAGTACGACCGGCTCAACGAGTCCATTGAGGAAAACGTCCGGGCCATGCGGGTGGTCAAGGGCTTCTCCCGTGAGGAGTACGAGAAAGAGAAGTTCGGCCGGGCGGCGGACGACATCTGCAAGGACTTTACCCGGGCCGAGCGCACCGTGGCCCTCAACTCCCCGCTGATGCAGCTTTGCATCTACTTCAACATGGTTTTCGTGCTGTATGTGGGCTCTAAGCTCATCGTCAACAGCGGCGGGCAGCTGATCGACGTGGGGCAGATCTCCTCCATGCTGGCCTACGGCTTTATGATCCTCCAGTCGCTGATGATGCTGTCCATGATCTATGTGATGCTCACCATGTCCGCTGAATCCATGAAGAGGATCTACGAGGTTCTGTGCGAGGAACCGGCCCTGGCCAACCCGGCGGAGCCTGTGACCGAGGTGAAGGACGGCTCCATTGATTTCAGCGGCGTCTCCTTCAAATATTCCCAAAAAGCGAAAAAGTATGCTCTGGCCGACATCGACCTGCACATCGACTCGGGCATGACCGTGGGTATTCTGGGCGGCACCGGCTCCAGCAAGTCCACCCTTGTGCAGCTGATCCCCAGGCTCTACGATGTGACCGAAGGCGCGGTCAAGGTAGGCGGCGTGGATGTGCGAAGCTACGATCTGGAGACGCTGAGAAACGCGGTGGCCGTGGTGCTCCAGAAAAACCTGCTGTTTTCCGGCACCATCAAGGAAAACCTGCACTGGGGCAACGAAAACGCCAGCGACGAAGAGATCGTTCAGGCCTGTAAGCTGGCCCAGGCGGATGAGTTTGTGCGCTCCTTCCCGGAGGGCTATGACTCCCGGATCGAGCAGGGCGGCACCAACGTGTCCGGTGGGCAGAAGCAGCGCCTGTGCATTGCCCGGGCCCTGCTGAAAAAGCCGAAGATCCTGATTCTCGACGATTCCACCAGCGCCGTGGACACCAAGACCGACGCCCTGATCCGGGAAGGCTTCCGCGCCTACATCCCGGAGACCACCAAGATCATCATTGCCCAGCGTATTTCCTCCGTGCAGGACGCGGACATGATCGTGGTTCTGGACAATGGCCGGATTTCCGCTGTTGGCCGGCATGATGAGCTGCTCGCCTCCAACAGCATATACAGAGAGGTCTATGAGCAGCAGAACAGAGGAGGTGAGGAACATGACTAAACGGCCTGAAATGCCCCTGGAAAAGGGCAAAAATCCCCTGTCCCGGGTCATTAAGAAGCTGTTCGGCTACTATCCCGTGCTGGCCCCGCTGACCATGCTGTGCATCCTGTTTTCCTCCATCGTCTCCTCCATCCCCTCGCTCTTTGTGCAGAACGTGCTCTCCGTGGTGGAGAAGTGGTACAGAGGCGGGGACTGGGCTTCCGCCCGGGCGGAGATCATCCCCTATCTGACCCTGCTTGTGGTCTTGTATGTGCTCTCCATCATCTCCATGGTGACTTACACCCAGCTCATGGCCTATATGACCCAGGGCTTTCTGAACAAGCTCCGGCAGGAGATGTTTGACGGGATGCAGGACCTGCCCATCAGCTATTTCGACACCCACAAGCACGGCGACATCATGAGCTACTATACCAACGACATCGACACCCTGCGCCAGCTGGTGTCCCAGTCTCTGCCCGCAATGATCCAGGCCGGGGCCATCGTTCTCTGCGTGTTCAGCATTATGATGTATTTCAGCATCTGGCTCACGCTGGTGCTGCTTCTGGGCGTGGCCACCATGATCCTGGTGACAAAAAAGGTGGGCGGCGGCTCAGCAAAATACTTTATCCGCCAGCAGAGATCCGTGGCCGCCACAGAGGGCTACATTCAGGAGATGATGAACGGCCAGAAGGTCGTCAAGGTATTCTGCCATGAGCAGCAGAGCATAGAGGACTTTGACAAAATCAACGGCAGTCTGTATGAGGACAGCTTCCGGGCCCATGCCTACGCCAACTGCCTGGGCCCCATCATCGGCAACATCGGAAACATTCTGTATGTGACCATCGCCCTGGTGGGCGGCGTGTTTCTCCTGTCCGGCCTGCCCAATCTGAGTCTTTCCGGCAAAGCCTTCAGCATCAGCATCCTTGTGCCTTTCCTGAACATGACCAGGCAGTTTGCGGGCAACGTGAACCAGCTTTCTCAGCAGATCAACTCCATCGTCATGGCCAGCGCCGGCGCGGGCCGTATCTTCAGTCTGATGGATGAAAAGCCGGAGGCCGACGAGGGCTATGTCACCCTGGTCAACGTGGAAGAGGGTAACGACGGCAGCCTGACGGAGACCGAAAAGCACACCGGCCACTGGGCCTGGCGGCACCCCCACAGCGACGGCAGCCTGAGCTATACGCCCCTTCAGGGTGACGTGCGGCTCTTCAATGTGGACTTCTCCTATGTGGAGGGCAAAGAAGTTCTGCACGATGTGTCTGTCTATGCGGAGCCGGGCCAGAAGGTGGCCTTTGTGGGCGCCACCGGCGCGGGAAAAACCACCATTACCAACCTGATTAACCGCTTTTACGACATTGCCGACGGCAAGATCCGCTATGACGGCATCAACATCAACAAGATCAGAAAATCCGACCTGCGCCGCTCTCTGGGCATCGTCCTGCAGGACACCAACCTGTTTACCGGCACCGTTATGGAGAATATCCGCTACGGCCGGCTGGACGCCAGCGACGAGGACTGCCGGGAGGCGGCCAGGCTCTCCGGCGCGGACGATTTCATCAGCCGCCTGCCCGAGGGCTACGACACCATGCTGACCAACAACGGCGCCAACCTGTCCCAGGGGCAGCGGCAGCTCATTGCCATTGCCAGAGCTGCCGTGGCCGATCCGCCGGTGATGATCCTGGACGAGGCCACCTCCTCCATCGACACCCGCACCGAGGCCATCGTGCAGCAGGGTATGGACAAGCTGATGGAGGGCAGAACGGTGTTCGTCATCGCCCACCGGCTCTCCACGGTCATGAACGCCGATGTGATCATGGTGCTGGACCATGGCCGCATCATTGAGCGCGGCAGCCACGAAAAGCTGATCGCCGAAAAAGGCACCTACTACCAGCTCTACACCGGCGCCTTTGAGCTTGAATAAAGGGAAGGGAAAAGACCGTATCAGTGCGATACGGTCTTTTCTTATTCCGTTCTGTACCTTTTGGGGACCTTCGACACATGGGGATTGTCCGCAAGGAAATACCGCCATGGGTAATCCCGGCATTTTTCCGCGTAGTCGATGTTGATCCGGGCCGAAGTGCGGATCTGCTCTGCGGAAAATGTCTTGTAGTCAGTAATAAACAGCCGGTCTCCGCACAGGTCCAGACCGTACTGCTCTTTTGTGATGCCCAGAGCGGCGCAGAGCTTGCCCGGCCCGCTGCAAAGCGCAGTCAGGCTATGGCTGCCCCGCCGCTTTTCCATCAGCTCGACGCCCTCCACCGGCTCCAGGGCCCGCACCAGCACCACCTCCGGCTGGTCCTCTCCGGCGCAGACCGTGTTGAAGCAGTTGTGCATACCGTAGATGCCGAACACATAGGCATAGCCGCCGGGGCCGAACTGGATCTCCGTCCGGGCCGTGCGCCGCCCGCCGTAGGAGTGGGCGCCGTCGTCCTCCGGCCCCACATAGGCCTCGGTCTCCACGATCATGCCCGCGGCAAGCCCCTCCGGGCTTTGGTGTACCAGCAGCTTGCCCAGCAGCGCCCGGGCCACGGTGTTGGCGTCCCGCATATAAAATTCCCTGGGCAGTACCGCCCGCTCGAACCTTTGTTCCACGGACATCACCTCTTTTTTATTGTAGCACAGCAATTCGCCCAATTCCATATTGAAAAGGCAGATAAAAATAATATATAATGGAAAAAAAGACCTGGGAGGTGCACAAAAATGAGCGATACCCCGCAAGTCAGTACCGGAATTGAAGCCCTTGACCGATCCATAGACTTTCTCCGGAAGGGAGATACCGTGACCTGGCAGATCGAGGACATCGGCGACTATGTCTATGTGGCGACCCGCTTTGTCTCCACCGTGGCCCGCAGCAACCAGCGCATTGTATACCTGCGCTTCGGCGACCACGAGGAGGTCATCGACGCCGCCGCCCTGCAGAGCCGGGGGGCCAACGTGAAAAAGTACATGCTGGACCCGGCTGTAGGCTTTGAGACCTTCGCCGTTCAGGTCCACCGCATCATCAGCAGCGAGGAGCCCAACAGCTTTTACATTTTCGACTGCCTCTCCGAGCTGCAGCGCTACTGGTTTTCCGACCTGATGATCTGCAACTTCTTCTGCCTGACCAGCCCCTTTCTGCAAAAGCAGAACGCCATCGCCTATGTGCCCATCAAATATGAGCGGCACATCTACGAGACCATCTCCCGCATCCGCCGGGCCACCTCCGTGCTGATGAACGTCCGGACGGTAGAGGGAAGCATCTATATCCACCCCCTGAAGGCCGAGGAGCGCACCACGGACAGCATGTTCTTCCCCATCAAAATCAGCGGAAACAGCAGCCGGGTGATCACCTCCAGCATTGAAAACTACGCCATTTTCGACATCTTCACCCAGACCGGCGAACGCCGGGACTGCTGGGACAGCATGTTCGACTCGGTCAGCGCCGGGGCCGGGGAGCCCACTGACCCGGACGGCGTGGCGCTGAAAGAGAACATTATGCGCTGCCTGCTGGGCACGGAGCCCACAAGGCTGGAGCTCTGCCGGAAATATTTCTCCGTCCGGGACCTGATGGACATCAAAAAGCGGGAGATCGGCACCGGCTGTATCGGCGGCAAGGCTGTGGGTATGCTTCTGGCCCGAAACATCATCCGGGACACCCTGCCGGAGCTCTACCGGGAGCGGATCGAGCCCCATGACTCCTATTTTATCGGCGCGGACGTGTTCTATACCTACGCGGTGCAGAACAACACCTGGGACCTGCGCACCCGGATGATCGAGCCGGAGGACTACATGCGCCTGGCCCCGGAATTTCGGGACCGGCTCTTGCAGGGCGAATTTATGCCCACCATCAAGGAGCAGTTTCTCTCCATGCTGGAATATTTCGGCCAGTCCCCCATTATCGTGCGCTCCAGCTCCCTTCTGGAGGACGGCATCGGCAACGCCTTTGCCGGAAAGTACGAGAGCGTGTTCTGCCCCAACCAGGGCACCCTGGAGGAGCGCTACCGGGTGTTTGAAAACGCGGTGCGCACCGTTTACGCCAGCACCGTCAGCGCCGACGCCTTCAAATACAGGGCTGAGCGCAACCTCCTTGACCGGGACGAGCAGATGGCCCTGCTGGTCATGCGCGTCAGCGGCGACAGACGGGGGCCCTATTACTATCCCCACATCGCCGGCGTAGGCCACTCCAAGAACCTGTATATGGCGGGCACTAACGCCTCTCTCAACAACAAGGGTATGCTTCGTCTGGTCTTCGGCATGGGCACCAGAGCCGTGGACCGGGAGGCCGACGACTACGCCCGCTTCATCAAGCTGGACGACCCCCTGGCCCCGCCGCTGGTGGAATACGGCGACGAGTACAAATACTCCCAGCACAAGGTGGACCTGATCGACCTGAAGGAAAACCGCTTCCGCACCGTGGATCTGGAGAGCCTGGACAAACGGGAGATGAACGCGGACCCCATGCTCTTCATGGAGCCGGACATGGCTGCCGCCGCCCATTACCGGGAGCTGGGGCTCACCGGTGTGCAGGTGCCGGATATCGTCAACTTCAACCGCCTGCTGCGCCGCACCAAATTTACCGACGATCTTGCTCTGATCATGTCCACGCTGGAAAAAATCTACGACTACCCGGTGGATGTGGAATACGCCTGCAGCTTTAACCGCGCCGGGGAGTACCGGATCAATCTGCTCCAGTGCCGCACTTTACAGACCCACGGCATGGGCCGGGCGGGGGTGATGCCCCAAGTGAAGGACTTCTTCTTCCGCATCAAGGGCAACTTCATGGGCGGCAATGTGTGTATCCCCGTGCGCTACGCGGTGTTCGTCCAGGCCGAGGAATATCTGGAGCTGCCGGAGCGGCAGAAATACGCCGTGGCCCGCAGGATCGGCGAGCTGAACGCCTCTCTCACCGGGGAGGGCGCTGTGCTGATCGGCCCGGGCCGCTGGGGCACCACCACACCCAGTCTGGGCGTGCCGGTGAGCTTTGCGGAGATCTCCCGCTACACCTGCATGTGCGAAGTGGCCTACAGCTCCCACGGCATGCGGCCGGAGCTGTCCTATGGCAGCCACTTTTTCCAGGACCTGGTGGAGTCTCAGATCTTCTACGCCGCCCTGTACCGGGGCGAGGAGGGCTGTCTCTTCAACGATGCGCTTTTCCGCAGTATGCCCGACCGGTACAGCGAGTTTGCCCCCGCGGGCGACGGACTGGAGCAGGTCATCTCCGTTTACGACCTGGGTCCCCGTGGCGGGATCCTGTATTCCGAAGTGGGCAGTCAGGACTGCTTTTTGGCCAAGGTCTGATTATTGTCTCAAAAATCGCCGGACGGCAAGTCCGGCGATTTTTTATTGACAATCAGCCGAAACCGTGTATAATAACAGTCGTTATATAACTTATGTTATTTAAGGAGGGCGCAGCATGCCGCCGAAAGCCAAAGTCAGCCAGGAGGACATCCTGTCCGCCTGCGTGGAGATCATCCGGGAAAGCGGTTTTGACGCCGTGAACGCCAGAGCCCTGGCCTCCCGGCTGGGCTGCTCCACCCAGCCCATTTTTTCCAACTACCAGTCCATGGACGCGCTGAAGGACGACGCCCTGCGCTACGCGGAGCAGGTCTATCAGCACTATCTGCGCACCGACATGGAGAGCGGCGAGTTTCCGCCCTACAAGGCCAGCGGCATGGCCTACATCCGCTTTGCCCGGGAGGAGAAGCAGCTTTTCCGGCTGCTGTTCATGCGGGACCGCAGCGCTGAGCCGCCCCGGGAGGACGGCGGGGATTTTGACGGCATTGTGGACCTCATACAGAGCAGCACCGGTCTCAGCCGGGAGCGGGCCTACCTGTTTCACCTGGAAATGTGGATCTATGTCCACGGCATCGCCACCATGTGCGCCACGTCCTATTTGAACTGGGACAAGGACATGATCAGCCGGATGATGACCGACGCCTATGAGGGGATGAAGCTCCGCTTTCTGTCAGAGGAGGGAGAAACATGAGCGCCATAGAGATCAAAGAACTGACAAAACGCTATAAGGACCTGACCGCCGTCGACCGGCTCAATCTGACCATCGGCGAGGGGGAGCTGTTCTCCCTTTTGGGCGTAAACGGCGCGGGCAAGACCACCACCATCAAAATGCTCTCCTGCCTGACCCGCCCCAGCGGCGGGGACGCGCTATTAAACGGAAAAAGCATCCTTCACGACAGCGGCGGGGTGAAATCCATCATCGCCGTCTCTCCCCAGGAGACAGCGGTGGCCCCGCTGCTCAGCGTCCGGGAAAACCTTGCGCTGATGGCGGGTATACACGGCATGTCCAAAGCCGAAACGGCGGAAAAAATCGCGTCCCTGTCTGAAAAGCTGGGGCTGGACACGGTCCTGTCCCGCAGGGCGGGGAAGCTGTCCGGCGGCTGGCAGCGGCGGCTGAGCATCGCCATGGCCCTGATCTCCGACCCGGAAATTTTATTTTTGGATGAGCCCACCCTGGGTCTTGACGTGCTGGCCCGCAGTGAGCTGTGGGACCTGATCCGCAGTCTCAAGGGCCGCATGACCATTGTGCTCACCACCCACTACATGGAGGAGGCCGAGGCCTTGTCCGACCGGACCGGCATCATGAAAAGCGGCCGGCTGATCGCCGTGGGCACCCCGGCGGAGATCAATGCCCGGGCCGGCACGGAGCGCTTTGAAGAGGCCTTCGTAAAACTGGTAAAGGAGGCGGAATGATATGCGTATGCTCTCATACTCTCTGCGCACGGCGAAAGAGATCCTGCGGGACCCGCTGAACCTGGGCTTCGGACTGGGCTTTCCCCTGGTGCTGCTGTTTTTGCTCAGCGCCATACAGGCCAATATCCCCGTCAGTCTTTTCGAGCTGGAGATGCTGACCCCGGGGCTTACGGTCTTCGGTCTGGCCTTTATGACGCTGTTTTCCGCCGCCCTGATCGCCAAAGACCGCTCCTCTTCCCTGCTGCAGCGGCTCTATACCACGCCTCTCCGCCCCGCGGACTACATTCTGGGCTATATGCTGCCTGTGCTGCCCATCTCGGCGGCTCAGTGCGTACTGTGCTACCTGGCGGCGGCCTGTCTGGGCCTGAAGCTGACAGTGAATGTGCTCTGGGCCGTGCTGCTGCTGATCCCGGCGGAGATCTTTTTCATCGCCCTGGGCCTTCTCTGCGGCAGCGTACTTACCGACAAGCAGGTGGGCGGCATCTGCGGCGCTCTGCTGACCAATCTCACCGCCTGGCTCTCCGGGGTCTGGTTCGATCTGGACCTGGTGGGCGGCGCGTTCAAGGCCATCGCCTACGCCCTGCCCTTTGTCCACGCGGTGGAGATGGAGCGGGCGGTGCTCGTTGGCAATTTCGGCGCTATCTGGCCCCATCTGCTTTGGGTCCTGGCCTATGCCGCTGTGGCCCTTGTGGCCGCCGTGCTGCTGTTTCTGCGGCAGATGAGGCGGCAATAAGGAAAAGACGCTCTCTTTCCACCCCCTGGTTTTTCCTTTTTCTTGCATTCTTCGACACTTCCCCGTATACTATATGTTGAACAGGAAATACCGTTCAAAATATGGAGGAAAAGAGGCGCGTTTCATGTATTGTTTCAAATGCGGCAAAGAGCTTCAGGGGACCCCGGCCTATTGTACCTATTGCGGGGCAAAGCTTCAGGGCTCTGACGAAAACACTTTGGTCGGTTCTTTTCAGGACAGCGGTTATTCCCTTACGCAGACAGATGCCGTTTATCCCGAGGTCAGCGAAAATTCTGCTAATGCAGATCAGCCGGTCCTGGGGATGAAGTGGTATAAATTTATAATCTATTTCCAACTGTTTGCCTCGATGCTGATGCTCATCCGCGACGGGTTCATGGCCGCAACCGGCTCGCACTATGGAGAAGACATGGAATTCGTCTATGCTTTATGGCCCAGCTTGAAAATCATAGACATTCTGTACGCCAACATCTGTTTTCTGCTTGTTATTTTTGCTTTCTATGTGCGTATGTCCCTTGCAAAGTACAGAGAGCGGGGCCCAAAGCTGTATCTTGCTCTCCTGCTCTGCAATGTGGTTCTCCCCTTCCTGTACTTCGCTGCCGCAAGCCTTGCAACGGGAATCTCTGTGCTTGAGTTTCTTTCCGCCAATATAATCGCAAGTGCATTGGTCTTGATCGTCCTGTTCTTTGTGAACAAAAAATACTTTAACAAAAGGCGTCATTTGTTTACCGCACAATAAAGGGGCGCAACACCAAAAAACGCCGCCGGCAAAGACCGGTTCCCTACCGTTCTTTATGCCGCCGGAAATCTGAAGCCGCAGACGATTCATTTCGTCTGCGGCTTTCGTTCATTTCTCATTGCTCCATTACTTTTTTCTCTGTGTTGATCCCCTTACGATCAATACGGGATTGGTGGTAAAGGTCTGAACCTGGGTGTTGGGATGGCGGATATTGTCCGCCAGCAGGCGGCCGGCCTGCTCGCCCATGTCACGCACCTTGATGTCCACCACCGTCAGCTCCGGCGTGGTCATCTGGGAGAAGGGGTAATCGTCGAAGGTCAAGACACCCATATCCTTCGGCACGCAGAGCCCCGCCTCCTGTATGGCCGTCATGCAGCCCAGGGCGATATGGTTGTTGGCGCAGATAATGGCGTCCGGCATGGGCCGCATGGCCAGAAGCTGCCGGGTCATACGGCTGCCCTCCTGCCGGTTGGATTCGCCCTGCCAGATATACTGCTCCTCCAGTTTTCGTCCGGCGCTCTCCAGCCCCTGCCGCACACCCTGAAGCCGATGGAAGGAGATCATGTCGTACTCCCGGCCGCCGATAAAAGCCGTCCTTTCATAGCCCTGCTCAAGAATATGGGCGGCGGCGATCACGCCGGAATACACGTTGTTGATGTCGATCCAGTTGACCTGGCTTTCAAAATTGGGCAGACCCAGGACAATATGGGGAAAATGGCTCCGGGTCAGCAGCGCCGCCAGCGGGCGCGACAGGATGGAGGCATGAATCACCAGCCCGTCCGCACTGCGGCGGGAGAGCACGTCCTCCACCACCTCGCAGGCGGCAGTGGTATCTGTCCCGCGGAGTGAAAGACTGTATCCCCGCTTACGCAGGGCGGCCTCAAGGCCGGACAAAATCTCAAACATGTGGGGATTTTCAAAGGCGGTGTTGGGGCTCAGATCCGCCAGAAACAGCACCGTGCGGGTGGAGCCCCGGGCAAAATTCTGGGCGTTGACGCTGGGGTGATAGTCCAGCTCTTCGATCACCTGCAATACGCGCTGTCTTGTCTCTTCGGAAATGCTGTAATGGCCGTTGATGACCTTGGAGACCGTCGAGACCGATGTCCCGGCCGCCCTGGCCACATCCTTGATTGTAAGTCCCATGGCTTCACCCCCCTGTTTATCCCCAGTATATCAGCTTTTTCAGCCAAACACAACATAACCGAAAGGGCCCAGCCTGTTCTTTTCCCAGCCTTCGGCCATCAGCACCTTTCCGGCGGCCGGGAGGTACTGTTCCCGCTCTCCCGCGTTGAGGGCCACGGCGATCTTTTCCCCGCCCAGGCTCCGTTCAAAGGCCACAAGCTGTTCCCGCGCCTCTATCAGCCGGTAGTCTCCCCGGCGCAGGGCGGCGTTTTCTTTCCGCAGGCGGATGGCCCGGCGGAAAAACTCGCGCAGTTCCCCGTCTCCGCTCTCCCAAGGCATGGGTGCGCGGTAGTCTTTCTCCAAAACGCCCTGCACGCCCAGCTCGTCCCCGTAGAAAACAGTGGGCATACCCACAAAGCACAGCATGAACAGAACCGCCAGTTTATACCGCCGCCGGTCGCCGCCGCACAGGGACAGGAAACGGCTGACGTCGTGGCTATCCAGCAGGTTCAGCTGGGCAAAGGTGATCTGCCGGCGGTAGCGCATCAGCATATCCGTCACCCGGGCGGAAAATTCCTCCGCGCTGATACTGCCCTCGGCAAAGAAGCGGCGGCCGTGCTTGCGAAAGTCATAGTTCATGGCCGAGTCGAACATACTGCCATCCAGCCAATGTCCGGCGCTCTCCCAGACCTCGCCGATCAGCAGGGCGTCGGGCTTGACCGCCTTGATTTCCCGGCGAAAGGCCCGCCAGAAGCTGTCGTCCACCTCGCTGGCCACATCCAGCCGCCAGCCGTCAATGTCAAACTGCTCCACCCAGTAACGGCCCACCCGGCAGAAATAGTCCCGGACCTCCGGGTTTGCGGTGTCCAGCTTGGGCATCATCCGCTCATAGCCGAAGCACTCATAGCCGGGATAGTCCTCCGGGTCCTCCGGGCGGATCACCGGAAAGTTCAGGCCGTAAAACCAGTCCTTATACCGGGATTGTTCGCCCTTTCTCACCGCGTCGTCAAAGGCAAAGAAATACCAACCGCAGTGGTTGAACACCCCGTCGATGATGACCCGGATGCCCCGCCGGTGCATCTCCTGCACCATTTCGGCAAAATCCTCGTCCGTACCGAAGCAGGGGTCCACATGGAAGTAATCGATCAGATCATATTTGTGATACTCCCCCGCTGCAAACAGGGGATTGAGGTAAATGCAGTTGATCCCCAGCTCCTGGAGATAATCCGCGTTGAGCGTGATCCCCCGAATCGTTCCCCCCAGCTTGCCGTGACAGAGCTGATCGCCGTAGGGCTTTTCCGTGGCTTTTCCCGAAATTTGTCTCCGCCCGGTGGCAAAGCTGTCGGGGAAGATGTTGTAGACCACTGCGTCATGCACCCAGTCCGGCACCCGGGCAATGTCCGCCCGGTGGTTAAAGGGGAGCTTGAAATACTCCGAACGGTCCTCCACCAGATGGTCGGTGAACACATCGCCGTAATAGAAAAGCCGCTCCGTGCCGTCGTACAGTTCAAAGTAATAAAACAGGCGCTTGTAGGGACTATCCAGAACCACTTCCCAATAGTCGTGTTCCATCGTACTGGCCACCCGCTCCATGGGGACGGGCGTGAAAATAATGGGGTTAACCCGGCAGCCGGTGTCGCCGTAATAAAGGGTACACTCCCTCAGATCCCCTTTGGCACAGCGCAGGCGAAAAACAATATGCTTTTCATCCAGCCCATGGGCATACTGGGACATGGGGAAGTGCAGAATTGCCTCTCGTCTCATCCCTTCACCCCTCCCGCAGTCAGGCCGGAAGTCATGTACTTCTGGCACAGGAAAAAGATGATGAGTACCGGGACGGAGACAGTGATGGCCGCCGCCGCGAAAACCGGCCAGCTCCCGCTCATCTCCGTGGCCTGGAGGGCATACAGCCCGGCGGCTAGGGTGTAGTTCTCCTCGCCGGTCATAAAGGTTGTGGCATAAATATACTCATTCCAGACATAGATCAGCACCATCAAAGCCGTGACGATGATGCTGGGCCGCGCCAGGGGCAGAACGATCTTCGTCACCACCTGCACCGGCCCCGCGCCGTCGATCTGGGCCGCTTCTTCGATGTCCACGGGGATGGTGTCAAAATAGCCCTTCATGTTCCACAGGCTGAATACCGCCATGGTGCCGGTGTAGATGATCAGCAGGCCCAGCCGGTGGTTGATGAGTCCCAGGGGGCGCAGCAGGCGGTACACGGCGAACATGGACAAAATGGCCGGAAAGGAATTTAACAGCACCAGCCAGCGCAGAATCAGCCGCCTGCCGGGGAAACGGCGGCGGGAGAAGCAATAGGCCGCGGGGATAGCCACCAGAAGGGAGAGGGCCACCGTAGCCCCCGCAAGGAAGATGCTGTTTTTCAGCCATGTCAGGATATCCTCCCCGGTAAACACAGCCAGGTAATTGTCCAGGGTAAAACTCTTCGGAATAAAGGAGAAATCCGAACTCAGCAGTCTGTTGGAGGCGTTCAGGGACACGCTCAGCGCATAGAGGATGGGGATCAGCGTCACAAAACAGATCAGGATAAACAGCAGATTCAATGCAGTCAGCCCCAGCCCCTCACGAAGTTTTTTTCTGCTCATGCGCTCCCCTCCTCCGGTGATTGATAGCGGATTGAAAACAGGATCAGCAGCACAAAGATGATGATGGAAATGGCTGAACTGTACCCGTAGTTATTGGTAATAAAGGCGTTTTCGTAGGCATAGGTCAGGATGGTATGTAGCCCGGAGCCGGTCTTTGCGCCCATCTGCTGGGTCAAGAGATAGATCACATCGAACTGCTTGAAGGTGGTAAACACCGTGATGATGACCGCCGGGGCGATAATGGGCCGGATAGAGGGCACGGTAATGTACCGGGTGCGCTCCAGCCATGTGGCGCCGTCCAGCGTAGCGCTTTCATAATAGCTTTTGTCGATGGACTGCATGGCCCCGTCCATGATCATCAGCATAAAGGGCAGAGCAAGCCAGATGTTGACCACCGTACAGCAGATAAAGGCCGAAACATCACTGCTCAGCCAGCGCACCGCCTGATGGCCCAGCTTCTCCATCCACTGGTTCAGCAGGCCGAACTGGGTGTTGAACATGCCGGTTTTCCATAGCAAAATGGACACATAGCCGGGCATGGCCCAGGGGAACATCAACAGGGTCTTATACAGCTTGCGCAGCCTCAGCTTCTGGATATTTAAAAGGCTTGCCAGCACAAAGGCCAGCACCAGCTGGATGACCATGTTGACCGCGGTCCACAGAATGGTGGCCAGCAGGGCGCCGAGAAAGCCGGAGTCAAACACGAAAAGGGCCCTGGCATAATTGGACAGGCCAATAATGCTGTAGTCAAACCAGTGGTACACGCTCATGTTGGTCAGGGAGATATAGGCCGTGTACAAAATCGGGAACACCACGATCAGCCCGATCAGGAGCAGGGAAGGCGCGGACCACAGGTAGCTGAAAAGCCAGTCCCTCCCTTTTTTCTTTTTCACATTTTCCTTCATATCACTTCATGTTGGCGATCAGGTTCCGGGCCTCTTTCAGCGCCTCATCAAAGGCGCTGTCCACATCCTTTCCGGAGAGGTTCACATCCGTCAGCAAGTTGCTGGTCACCGTCCACATCACATCCATCTCCGGGATGTTCGGCATGGGCACGGCGATCTGTGCCGTCTCCCGCATGGCCTGCACCAGAGCGTCGTCGGCCACTGCCGGGTCCTCATAGCATTTGCTGTTGGCCGGGGCGCAGCCGCTGGCCAGCGCCATGGATACGCCCACCTGCGGGTCCGTCAGCGCGTCCAGGAGCACCTTGACCGCCTCCGCTTTGTTCTCCGCGGCGAATTTCAGCACATGGATGCCCTGTACGCCGGAATAGGGGGCCAGGGCCATGCCGGTGGCGTCCACCACGGGCATGGGGGCTATCCCCAGGTCGATCTCCGCCGCCCTTGCGCTGGGCACCATCCAGGGTCCGCCGATGGTGGCATCGGCCTTACCCTCCAGAAACAGGGTGTTGACCGTGGCATACTCCGTCTCGCCGGGCATCAGCTCCACAAATTGCAGGTGATAGCGCAGGGCCTCCTTCACTGCCTCAGGCTCCGTGAAAGGCTCCCCGGCGCTGTCGATAATGCTGCCGCCGAAGCCGTGGATCCAGGCCGCGCTGTAATAGGCGGTGCTGTGCTGCTCCACAAAGCCGTAGCGTCCCCGGCCGGTATTGGCCTGCATGTAGGCGAGAAGCTCATCCGTTGTGGCGGGGACTTCCTCATCCTGCATGTAACGGCGGTTATACATGAACATCAGGGTCTCAAAATACAGGGGAAGCTGGTAGAGCGTCCCCTTGTAGCTGGCCGCCTCCAGTGTCATGTCCAGATAGTCCTCCAGCACTCCCTCGTCCAGCAGCCCGGTGATAGGCGAAAGGATCCCCATCTCAGCGAACACACCGATCTTGTCGTGGGCAAAAATAAACAGGTCCGGCGCGGAGTTGGGATCGTTGCCCACCAGCTTCAATGAGTCGGTCAGGCTTGTTTTCTTCTCAAACACGACTTCCACACCGGGCAGCGCCTCTTCCAGATAAGCGGACAGGGCCTCAATAACCGCGTCCTCCTTGTCGTGCCAGATCACCAGACGGTTAGGGTCCGTCTGTATCTTTCCGCCGCCGCAGGCGGCAAGGGAGAGCAGCATAGTCAAAGCAAGAACGATGGCAAGCGTTCGTTTCACATCAATCGCTCCTTTCTATTGGCACAGGCGGGCGCGCTTATAGCGCGTCCGCCTTTTCAATTCAATTTATCTGCGGCAGGATTATTTCTTTTTCTTTTTGCTGACAACAAGGCCGGCGCCGACGCCCGCAACGGCGACTACAGCAACAACAATGCCGACAACAAGCCCAGTATTGCTCTTCTCTGCCGGTTCTTCCGCAGGGGCTTCTTCTGTCGCGGGCGCCTCCTCAGGAGCAGCCTCTTCTGCAGGCTCCTCATAGAATACCTGAGCATTTTCTGCGTCCGTCACAAGGATCCAGACTTCCTTTCCCGGCTCTATGGCCAGGTCCGCGGTCTGCACCGTGCCGCCGTTGGCGTTGACGATAAAGGAGTTGACCCAGCCCGGAACCGTGACCTCAAACCAGTCTCCGTTTGCGGTCATGGCCTCACCCGGCCAGGAAGCAAAGGCGTTGGTGCCGTCGGGCGCAGACCAGGCCCAGGCGCAGGGCTCTTCCCAGTCGGCGGGGACTTTGGCGTGAACGGTCACATCCTCCACCCCGGCGGTGGCGGGATCCTCGTACAGCAGCTCATAGCTCAGATCCTCATAGACCGTGATCCATAGCTCTTTGGCTTCAATGGAAATGTCCTCGGTCTGTACGGTGCCCTCGTTGCCGTTAATGATGAGGGAGTTGACCCAGACAGGGGCCTTCCCGGTAAACCAGCCGTCCTCCCCTTCCTTCATGGCCGCGCCAGGCCAGGAAGCGAAAGCGTTGGTGCCGTCAGGGGCGGACCAGGCCCACATGTTGACTGTCTCCCAGCTCAGGGGGACATAGGCGTGGACCGTAAATTTCTCCACATATTCGGGGATCTCCGCTGTGGTCAGGGCCTCGTAGCTGATTTCGGCCGCGCCGTCCTCGCCGATGGTCAGCCAGACGGCTTTTCCGCCCTCCACAACGAGCCCGTCGGTCTGCACTGTGCCCTCATTGGCATTGACGATGATGTTTGTCACAAAAGCGGGCACATAGACGAAGAACCAGCCCTCCTCGCCCACGGCCTCCATCTCCTCGCCGGGCCAGGCCGCGAAAGCATTGGTGCCGTCATCCGCCCAAGCCCAGACGCAGGGCCCATCCCAGCCCTCTGGCACCTTGGCATAGACGGGGATCATCTCATCATTGTCTGCAAAGGCCGTCGTGCCCATCAGTGCAAAGCACATCACGAACAGCAGGCAAAACGCCAGTATCTTTTTCATTTTGTTGACCTCCATAAAGTTTTTTCGGTGTATCTGGTTTTATCTTAGCATTGGTAATTCGGAGCGTCAACGAAGTTTTACGAAAGCAGTTTCGTCAACAGAGATTGGAATTATTGTAGCATTTTCACGGTAATTTTTTGTTGATTTCGTCACATCATACGCCATTATATGCCGGATCTCGCAGTCCTGAACGCCTGTTGTTTCGGTGAAAAAAGGAAAATGTTTTCCTAATTTTTATGCTCCCTGTACCCACTGAGTTTTCCCCCGGCAGCAAAAAAACCTGATGTGAATACATCAGGTTTTTCGCTCTTCTTTCATTGGCTCTTCGATCTGACGGATGGCTTTTCTGAACTGGAAGAAGAACAGCACGGCGGTAAAGGTCACCGCGATCACATCCGCCACAGGCTCCGCCGCGTATACCGCAATGGCCTTATCCTGCATGATCTGCGGCATGATATAGATCAGGGGCAGCAGCAGCACGAATTTCCGCATGACCGCCACCATGATGGAGGCCTTGGCGTTGCCCAGAGAGATAAAGGTCATCTGGCAGGCCGTCTGTATACCGAAAAGGACCATGGCGCCGCAGTAGATCCTCAGCACCCTGGCCGCATAGGCTCGCAGCGCCGCGTCCGGGGTGAATATCCCGGCAAAGAGCTGGGGAAAGAGCATGACCAGTGCCCAGAGAATGGCCGCGTAGCTGAGGCTCACCGTCAGCAGCAGACGGTAGGTTTTTTTCACCCGCTCCGCGTTTTTCGCCCCGTAGTTATAGCTGATAATGGGCTGGGCCCCCTGGCCCAGGCCCTGCAGGGGCAGCATGGCAAACTGTATCACGCTGGTGAGGATGGTCATGGCCCCCACGGCGATGTCCCCGCCGTAGCGCAGCAGGGAGGAGTTGAAGCAGACGAAAATCACGCTCTCGCTGGACTGCATGATAAAGGGGGCCAGGCCCAGCGCCATGCAGGGCAGCACCACAGCGCCTTCAATGCGCAGGTTCTCCCCCTTGATACGGAGCAGGGTTTTCTTGCCCCGCAGGAAGCTCAGCACCCAGACGCAGGACACTCCCTGAGAGAGGATAGTGGCCAGGGCCGCGCCCTTGACCCCCAGCCCCAGCACAAAGATGAAAATGGGGTCCAGCACGATATTGCACACCGCGCCGATGGCCACCGTCAGCATCCCGGTCTTGGCAAAGCCCTGGGCCGTGATAAAGGCGTTCATACCCAGGGTCAGCTGCACGAAGATGGTACCGATGGCGTAAATGTTCATGTAGTCCACGGCGTAGTCGATGGTATTTTCGCTTGCGCCGAAGGTGAGCAGCAACTCCCGGTTCCACAGCAGCAGTACCGCCGTCAGTACCAGGGCAACGAAAACCTGCATGGTAAAGCAGCCGCCCAGGGTCTGTTCCGCCTTCTCGTTGTCCCCCTGGCCCATAAAGATAGAGGCCCGGGGCGCGCCCCCCGCGCCGAAAAGCGCGGCAAAGGCCGAGACGATCAGGATGATGGGCAGACACACGCCCACACCGGTGAGGGCCAGGTTTCCGTCCCCCGGCATGTGGCCGATGTAGATCCTGTCCACAATGTTGTACAGCATGTTGATGAGCTGGGCCGCCACCGTGGGAATAGCCAGCTTCACCAGCAGCCCGCCTACGGGCGCCGTACCCAGAAAATCGTTGTTTTCCTTCATTTTCTCATATCCAAACCCAAAAAATGATACGCGGCGCAGAACGCGCCGCGTAAATTATATTATATCATCTGTTTTTTTGCCCTTAAATGGACAAAATGTAAATTCTTCACGGAAATTCGATCCGGCAGCCGCTCCACAGTTCCTCCGCGCTCCCGGCGATCCGCTCCTTGTCCTCCCGGGACAGGGGCGCAAAGGCGGTAATGCGCAGCTTTTTCCCCGTCCGCTTCCAGCGTCCGGCCACCCTGCCCCGGAGAAGCAGCGCCGGCATGACGATCCCGGCCAGGCTGAAGATGCCTCGCAGATGCTCCGGCGGCAGGTACAGGCTCTCTGTTTTCTGGTAGCCCAGCATCAGCGGGTCAAAGCCCGCCAGGAACAGGCAGTCCGGTATGCTGCCGGAAACCGGCCCTTCGTCCAGCGAAAAATAAGTCCGTCCCTCGCATACAACAGAGCTTACCGGCAGCTCCGCAAGCCAGGCTTTCACCTGGGCCTGGGTTGCGCCGAAAAAATAGGCCGCGTCCTTGATCGTGGCAGGCCCGTAATGGCAAAAATACCGCCGGGCAAGCTCTATCCGGGCCGCCTTTTCCTCCATGGGTTCAAAAGGCGGGCAGAGCATGAACCCCTTTTTCTCCTGTACCTTGTAGCAGAGCTTTCCCTCCTCGCACAGCGCCCGGAGCATCCCGCCCCAGGGGTTAAACAGGCTCTCCTCCTCGGTCTCCGTCATCCCGGCGGCAAGGCAGCGCTGCCGGAGCATTTCCCGCTCGCCTATGCCTTCTGCCACACTGTCCAGCACAAGCCGGGCAAAATACGCTTTTCGCTCTTTGCCGATCTTCTCGTCGGCCTCCATGGTGTCGCAGGGACGCAGATAGTGGCTCCTGCCCTCATGCAGGAAAAGGGGCAGCTCCCGCTCCGGGAAGATGTGCATGGTCCCCCGCAATGCCCAGCTTTTTACCAGACTTGTGCTGTCGCTGCTGCCGCTTCTGAGACGCAGGGCGTGGAGCGCGTTGGACACATATTGGGCCTGAAAGCCGCACAGATCCCCCGCCGCCCGCAGGCCCTCCACCGGCTGTAAAAGATGCTGGCCTTTCAGCTGCCGCAGCATGATCTCTTCTCTGTCCATGGGCTCTCCCCTTTCTTTATCCTCATTATACCATTCTTCCGCCCGTTTTCCAATGTATGTTCAATTTTTCCAAAAAACAAGGGTGCCGGGCACCGTTAAATTATGATAACATGAATTGCTTTTTTCACTTTGCTGTGCTAAACTGATTAAAATATCAATTGGAAAAGAGAAACGGACAATGATCGACAAATGGAGCATTACGATCCCCGAGCTGTCCGGGGATGAGCCCAGAAACCTGTATGTCTACCAGCCGGACTGTGCGGAGGACGACCCGGAGCAGCGTTTTCCGGTGCTGTACATGTTTGACGGGCACAATGTTTTCTTTGATGAGGACGCCACCTACGGCAAAAGCTGGGGGATGCAGGAATTTGCGGAGGACAGCGAGCTGCCGCTGATTATCGCCGCGGTGGAGTGTACCCACGACCCCAACAACGGCCGGCTCAGCGAGTATTCGCCCTTCAGCTTCAGTGAGGAGGGCTTTGGACGCATCAAGGGCCGGGGGCGGCAGACCATGGAGTGGATGGTGAACACCTTCAAACCCATGATCGACGAAAATTACCCCACCCTGCCGGACCGGGAGCACACCTTTATCGCCGGAAGCTCCATGGGCGGACTGATGAGCCTTTACGCGGTGACGGAATACAACGCCGTTTTCTCCCGGGCGGCGGCCCTCTCCCCCTCCATATGGGCGGCCAGCGGGCGGCTTGACCGGATGCTGCGGGAGGCGGAGATCGCCCCGGGCACCGTGGTATACATGGACTACGGCGAAAACGAGCTGAGCAATCACCCGGATATGATCCGCCGGTTCAGCCGCGTGGCCTCCATTCTGATGGAGCGCGGCGTGCTGCTCAACTGCCGCATCGTCCCCGGCGGCGACCACTGCGAGGCCAGCTGGGAGCGGCAGATCCCCTTCTTTATGGACACACTGTTTTACGGATTGGAGTAAGAAAGCGATGAAAATGCAGTACTTTAAGGAATACAGTCAGGCCCTGGGGAGAGATATGGAGTGCAAGGTCTACGGCCACGCAGGCCGGCCGGTGCTCTTCATCCCCTGTCAGGACGGCCGCTTCTTCGACTTTGAGAACTACCACATGAGCTATCACTGGGCCCCCTGGATCGAGGAGGGAAAGGCTATGGTCTTTGCCATTGATACCATCGATCAGGAGACCTGGTCGGACAAATCCGGCAATCCCTACTGGCGCATCCGCCGCCATGAGCAGTGGATCAAATTCATTACCGACGAGATGGCCCCCTTCATCCGGGAGATGGCCAACCGCTGCAACGGCTGGGAGGGCTATCCGGGCATCATCGCCTTTGGCTGCAGTCTGGGTGCCACCCACGCGGCAAACCTGTTCTTCCGTTTTCCCGATCAGTTTGACGGGCTGCTGGCCCTCAGCGGCATTTACACCGCCGACTACGGCTTTGACGGCTACATGGACGAGCTTGTCTACCAGAACTCCCCCGTCCACTACCTGAGCAACATGCCCGCCGACCACCCCTATATCGGTCGCTACAACCGGAACAAGGGCATCATCTGCGTAGGTCAGGGGCCCTGGGAGCGGCCGGAGACCACCTTTGCCCTGCGGGACATCTTCCAGGCCAAGGGCATCAACACCTGGGTGGACGTCTGGGGCTATGACTGCGCCCACGACTGGCCCTGGTGGTATAAGCAGGTAGAATATTTCCTCCCTAAGCTGCTGGGATAAATTCGCCAATCTTATCAGAGAAACGAGAGATCACAGATGAAAAACATTATCTTCATTTCCCCCAACTTCCCCACAAACTACTGGCAATTCTGCCGCGAGTTGAAAAACAACGGCATGAACGTGCTGGGCATCGGCGATCAGCCCTATGACGAGCTGAAGCCGGAGCTGAAAGACAGCCTGAACGAGTATTATAAAGTCAGCAGCCTGGAAAACTATGACGAGGTTTACCGGGCGGTGGCTTTCCTGACCTTCAAGCACGGGCGCATCGACTGGTTGGAGTCCAACAACGAATACTGGCTGGAGCAGGACGCCAGACTCCGCACCGACTTCAACATCACCAGCGGCTTCCAGGTGGGCGACCTGCACCGCATCAAGTACAAATCCGGCATGAAGGAGTACTATGAAAAGGCCGGCATCATCGTGGCCCGCTACCACCTGGTGGAGGACATCGAGGGCTGCCGGGAGTTTATCGCCAAGGTGGGCTACCCTGTGGTGGTAAAGCCGGACAACGGCGTGGGCGCCGCCCATACCTACAAGCTGAAGAGCGACGAGGAGCTTCAGCATTTCATGGCCACCCGCCCCGATGGTGTGCCCTACATCATGGAGGAGTTTGTCCATGCCGAGGTCAACTCCTATGACGCCATTATTGACTCCAGGGGCGAACCCATCTTCGAGACCGGCAACATCACCCCCATGTCCATCATGGATATCGTCAACGACAACGACAACTCCATCTACTATATTCTCAAGGACCTGCCGGAGGACACCCGGGCCGCCGGCCGGGCCGCGGTGAAGAGCTTCGGCGTCAAGAGCCGCTTTATCCACTTCGAGTTCTTCCGCCTGACCCAGGACCAGGAGGGGCTGGGCAAGAATGGCCAGATCATGGCTCTGGAGGTGAACATGCGCCCCTGCGGCGGCTTCACCCCGGACATGATCAACTTCGCCCACAGCACCAACGTCTATAAGATCTGGGCGGATATGATCGCCTACGACTCCACCCTGACCCCTGTGGGCGGACACCAGTTCTGCGCCTTTGCCGGGCTGCGGGACGGCAAGAATTTCAAGATGAGCCACGAGGACATCATGGCGAAATACGGCCACTGCATGAAGATGTCCGGCCGCATGCC
This sequence comes from uncultured Clostridia bacterium, assembly GCA_946061515.1. Lineage (GTDB taxonomy): Bacteria > Bacillota > Clostridia > Oscillospirales > Oscillospiraceae > Limivicinus. The sequence goes on along the minus strand of CAMGRL010000014.1, from coordinate 2,515 downwards.
CGATGCCCTGGCAGGGGCCATGGGCAACCGCATGTATGTGGCCACCTTCCCCACCCGGGAGGCCCTGGACAGCTTCTACAGCGACGTGCTGGCCTGCTGGTAAACCGGATATGACAAAGCCCTTGCGCATTTCGCGCAAGGGCTTTTGTCATATAATTTCACTTATTTCACTCTCAGCTGCCAGAAGGCCACGGCGCTGGCGGCGGCCACATTCAGGGAGTCCACGCCGTGGGACATGGGGATACGGACCGTGTAATCACAGCTGGCAATGGTCTCCTCCGCAAGGCCGTCCCCTTCGGTTCCGAGAACAATGGCCAGCTTTTCCTCTTCCATCAGCCGGGGGTCCTCGATGCTGACGGACTGATCCGTCAGGGCCATGGCGGCGGTCTTAAAGCCCAGACTGTGCAGCAGTTCCAGCCCCTCACCGGGCCAGGTGCAGTCCAGATAGGTCCAGGGCACCTGAAACACCGTGCCCATGCTCACCCGCACCGCCCGGCGGTACAGGGCGTCGCAGCAGGCCGGGGTGAGCAGCACCGCGTCCATGCCCAGAGCCGCGGCGGAGCGGAAGATGGCCCCCAGATTGGTGGGGTTCATAATGTTCTCCAACACGGCGATACGCCGCGCCCCGGCGCAGATGGCCCCCGCTTCCGGCAGTTTTGGTCTGCGCATGGCGCAGAGCACGCCCCGGGTCAGCGGAAAGCCAGTGAGCTGGGTCAGGATGCTCAATTCCGCCGTGTAGATGGGAATGTCCCCGCAGCGGGCAATCACCTCCGCCGCCTGGCCGGTGATATGCTTTCGCTCCAGCAGCATGGACACCGGCACACAGCCCGCGTCCAGAGCCCGCAGGATCACATTGGGGCTCTCCGCGATGAACAGGGCGTTTTCCGGCTCCTGCCGGTTTAAAAGCTGGTTTTCCGTGAGCCTTGCGTACACGTCCAGCTCCGGCGCGGCAAAATCGCTTATTTCAATGACATTGGGCATAATATCGACCTCAGAAAGTAAATAAATCCCTCATGCGCCGCAGCGCATTTCACATGGCGAAGTCATATTTCACAAATCCCGTAAGGGATTTATTTCATTGAAAAAGCACCCAAAAGGGTGCTTTTTCTGGCGGAGAGTCAGGGATTTGAACCCTGGCGGCAGTATTTCATGCCCTACGAGATTTCGAGTCACGCCTCTTCGACCACTTGAGTAACTCTCCATACCTTGCACATTATACCGAATTGCCGCCGAAAAATCAAGATATGCCGGGAGATTCTTTGCCGGATTTCTCCCGCTTCCACAGGGTATACTAAAGCTGTTCTACGAAATGTTAACATATAATTCGTAATTTTATTTATATAAATCTATTGACAAAGTTTGCGTTTGGGACTATGATACAGGCACAGAAAACGAAAGGGATGGTATGTGACATGAAGAAGACTTTATACAGCCTGATGCTTGACGACGAGGTAGTCCGGGAGGTGGACGCGCTGGCCCATCAGCTTGGCACAAACCGCTCCAACCTGATCAACCAGATCCTGGCGGAGTACGTGAACTACACCACGCCCGAGCGGCGGATCAACGACGTGCTCTCCACCATCCAGGAGCTGCTGAGCCCTTCCCGGGAGCTGGTGCCCTTCTTCTCCCCCAACAGCTTTTCCATGTCCCTGAAAAGCTCCCTTGAATATAAGTACCGCCCCACGGTGAAATACGAGGTGGAGCTGTACCGCTCCGGCGGGGACAGCATTGGCGAGCTGTCGGTGGTCTTCCGCACCCAGTCCGCCGCGCTGATCTCCGCCATGACGGAGTTTTTCCGGCTGTGGAAGAGCATTGAGGATGTGCACCTGTACCAGTTTACCGGCGCACAGCATTCCTACGCGCTGTACGAGGGCAAATTCCTCCGCAGCATCGCCGCGCCGGACAAGAACTGTACCGCAGAGGAGCTGGCCAAGGCCCTGTCGGAGTATATCCAGCTGTTTGACCGGCTGATGAAGGGCTATCTCAGCGGCCGCTATGATGCCCATGAGGTGGAGGCCGCCTATTATTCTCACATGCTGAACGCGCCCATCCATGTATGACGCGGGAAAGGAGAAACCATGAACGCACAGAATTTTACCCAAAAGAGTCTTGAGGCCATCCAGACCGCCCAATCCATGGCGGAGGAGAACCAGAATAACTATATCATGCCGGAGCACCTGCTCTATGCCCTTGTGGACCAGGACGGCGGGCTGATCCCCTCCCTGCTGGGCAAAATGGGCGTGGACTGCAACGCCGTACTGTCTGAGCTGGACACCGCCATTTCCGCCCTGCCCAAGGTCAGCGGAAATCCCCAGATCTATCTCTCCCAGGAGGCCGACCGGGTGCTGAAAGCCGCCGAAAAGGCCGCCAAGAGCATGGGGGACGAGTATCTTTCCGTAGAGCACCTGATGATCGGCATTTTCGCCGCCGCCACGCCTGCCATCAAGCGTATTTTTGCCGACCACGGCATTACCAAATCCGCCTTTACCACGGAGCTTTCCAAGGTCAAGTCCTC